>NZ_JBQKCH010000001.1:0-310923 GCF_052122455.1 Acidaminococcus sp. HCP3S3_G9_1
TTTGATTTTTTAACCTGGTTGTCATCCAGGTGACTCGATCTCATCACTAAAAGTGACTTGACCCGCACATCTGTCAACAATATTCAGTTCTCAAAGTTCGTCTCGCTGTCTTGCGACAGCTTGTTTATTCTATCAGGAATCTTCATTCTTGTCAACAACTTTTTTATTTTCTTTCGAAAATATTCGGTTGCTGGGAAGATTTCCCGATATCATTCTCTCTCGAAAACGCTTCATTATAATACCATACTTATACAAAACCTTCAAATTCTGTATTTAAGTTTATTATTTCGTTATTTAAGTTTATTTACGTATATTTTACTTTTATACCTGTTTTTTACATTCTTTACCTCCATTTTTTATTTTAATTCGTTTCATTTATAAAAGAACGTTTAATTGTTCGATACGGTTCGGACAATTAAACGTTCTTTTATTTCTTTTATCCAATCATTTGATTTTATTTAACTTGGCTGCCAGTTCTTCCGCAGAGGGATCGTCCCCGGTGCTGGTGATAATAGGCTGCTGTCCCATCATCACTGTATCTCCACTGGCATAGGCTTCCGGCGCGGTCTTGTTGTTGTGATACACCGCAGCCAGATTCCCCATGACAAAATAGGACCGCTCTTTGCTGGACATGGATCCGGTGGCGCTGGGTGTCAGGAACTCTTTCTTGTTCACATAGACCACCCCATCTTTGTCATCCACATGTTTGTTGCTCCAGGCGTTCAGCTTCTTTACGTAGTTTTCCCGCCGTTCCGTACAAGTAGGATGGTCGCTCCAATGGATGTTCATATCCCCGTACTTTTCCAGGAACCGCTGCCATACGGCAGCCGTAGCTCCTGGGTTGTAATTGGTGTGGGTGATGTAATCAAAGGCCAGGTTGTCCGCTTCCCATTCCATGGGTTTGGACAGATGGACATTCCGGGTATAGGTATACAGCTGACCGATTGCCCCGCTGGCAATCCCTCCGGTTGCCGCATTGGCCATTTCCGCCAGCACTGCAGCATTCAGAGACTTCTTGACACCCTGGAGAGGATGGTCTTTCTGCCCATGGCCCAGTTCATGGCCGATGACCACAGCAATTTCATCGTCCGTAGGCATCAGATTGAAGATGCCCCGGTACACATTCACATTGTGCCCAATGGTGCAGTAGGCATTGGCATCATCATTGGGGCTGATGAAGTAGTTGTAGGGTTTCTTGTACACCGTAGGATCCACAGCAGCGATTCCGGCGGTCACATTGCTCATAATGGTATCCAGCCGGCTGTTCAGATACTCATCTTCATCCACCCCTTCTTCCTTCTTCATTTGTTCGAACCATTCCTGACGGCCCTTGTCCGTATTGTTGTAGGTCTTGTAGACCCCCATCACCTTGTCCCTGTACATGGTGCCGGCAATGGCGGTACCCAGTACGTCCACCAGCACCCCGCCGGCTTCTGCCGATCTGGCGGGAACCACAGTTCCGGAAACAGCGCCCAGGCTCAGCATTCCGGCCAGAGCACACCCCATCAAGCGATTCTTCCACAGTTTCATCTCATATCCACTCCTTTGTTACACTCCCTGATCCATATTCAGGTCGATGATCCCCACAGCATAAGGGGCAATTTCATACTGTCCGAAGACAAAATGGATATGTCCTTCCTGGTCCAGATAATAGTTTTCCGGCAATTTTTCCAAGCCCTTGAAATCCTGGAAGAAATAGTGTCCTTTTCCGTAATCTGTATTCCACAGGGCCTTGTTGATCTTGTCCAGGGTAAAGTTCCCTCTCACGGCCGGTGTCAGGACCTTCTGCCAGGGAACCAGCTTTCCGGTTTCCAGATCAAAGGTCTTCCCCAGTTCCCAACTGGTGGGATGGGCTGCCCTTTCCACAAAATCATAGCCGTAGGTCTGGAAGGAGAGATACCGTTCTCCATGGTAGCTGACTGCAAAATCCACCCGGGAAGTGAGTTTTTCCTCCATGGTATTGGCCTTGTTGTAATTCTCCCGGGAAATTTCCGCCTGTTTTTCAAAATACCGGGTAATTCTCCGGGACACTTCCGGTTTGCCCATGACCCTCACCTGAGGATAATGGATCAGCAGATCTTTCTCCCGGATGATCCCGCTACGGATCACCACACCGTTCTGGGCATAGACTGCCTGGCCTGGTACATGGCTCTGGAGTTCCTGTTCAATCACATGGTGAGCCGCTTCGGAAGGAGTGACCGACTGAGCCTGGACGGCTCCTGTTCCCATAAAGGCTATGACCCCTGCCAACAGAGCAGTGCCGGCAAAGGCACGGATTTTTTTCTGATCCATCGTACATCTTCCTTTCCCTTTTCTCCATCGACTGTATTATACAAAGACTCTTCCCCTGGTGCAAGACGCATCGCCAAAAGAGCTACTCGTTGAGGGAATAGACCACATGGACGGTTTTCCGGGTAGGTACTGGCCGCCCGGAGGCATCCAGGGCCGGGGAAAAACTCCACTGCCAGGCGCTTTTCAGGGCTGCCCGGTCCAGCCGGTCATACCCGGAGCTCCCTTCCAGCCAGGCGGAGGTCACTTCTCCCCCGGCGCTTACCGCCACCCCCACCAGGGCAGTCCCTTCTTCCCCGGAAGCCCGGGAGGCCTGGGGATAGATTTTGCTGTAGCCGGTGAGGCTGGCATCCCGGCTCCGGTCGCCGGCCTCTTCTCCCTCTCCTTCTCCGCCCCCGCCGGAGGTTCCGGTTCCGCCTTCCGAAGCGCTCTCTCCATTGCCGCTGCCTCCGGTTGTTCCTGTTCCCGGAACTTCTCCGCCGCTCCCCTGGGACGAGCCGCTCCCGGACAGGGTGCTGTCCGCCGTTTCCCTGGAGGAACCGGCCGGTGCCTGGACTTCTCCCTGGTCACTGACCTGGCTGGGGGCTTCCAGCAGCTGTTCCAACAGAGCCTCCCTGGCTGTTTCCCCAGATTCCCGGGATGCCGGTGTTCCCCCGCCAACTGGTTCCCCGAGAACGCCCTGGTTTCCGTTTCCCGTCCCCCGGGTCTTTCCGGAGTTTCCTCCAGCCGGCCCCGGCTCTGCCAGATGGACCCGGATGGGTTCCGCCCCTTTGTCCGGCAGGGAACGATGAGCATAGAGCAGGGCTCCTCCGGCGGACAGCAGGACCAGGTGGATCACCAGGGACAGCCGGACATACCGGCTCCACTCAGGCTTTCCCATGGTCTTCTCCTGTGGAGACGGACAGGGAGAAATCTTCCAGGCCCGCCCGTTTCAGTTCTCCCATAATGCCCATGACCCGGCCGTAGCTCACTTCCTTGTCCGCCCGGAGATTCACCGTCTGTCTGGGATTTTCCCGGGCCGCAGCCGCTCCTTCCCGGAGCAGTTCCTCCAGGGTCACCTGATGGTCCTGGAACCAGATGGTCCCGTCCCGGGGCAGGGTCACTTCCACCTGAGCCTTCTGCTGGAGCTGTCCCCGGCCTTCCGGCAGTTCCACCGGCACCCCTTTCTGCTGGGTCATGTACATGGTGCACACAATGAAAAAGATCAGCAGCAGGAACACCATGTCGATCATGGGAGAAATTTGGATGGAGGGCTTTTTGTCCCCTCCGGAACGATGGAGATGGATCATGCCCCCTGCCCTCCCTGGCCGGGCATTTTCCCGGCATTTTCCATAAAGGCGTTGTCCATCTGCTCCACTTCCTCCATCACCGTATTCACCTTCTGGGAGAAATAGGTGTGGAAACAGATGGTGGCAATGGCAATGAGCAGTCCGAACACTGTGGTGATCATGGCTTCCGCCACCCCGGCGGTCACTCCCAGAGGATTTTCCCACCGGTCTCCCAGAGCCTGGAAGGAGGACATCATGCCGGTAATGGTCCCCAGGAGCCCCAGGATGGGGGCCAGGGTCACGATGACGGACAAGTAGTTCAGCCCTTTTTCAAACTGGTTCACCAGCTGCTGGCTCTCCCCCAGGATATAACTTTCCTTTTCCCGGACGGCAGATGGCGCCGTCAGGAGTTTTTTGCCCAGTGCCGCCTGGGCTCCCGGTGTTTCCCAGGTCCCGTCCAGCAGTTCCTGCCATTTTCCTTGCCGGACCTGCCGGCAGAAGGTCCGGGCATAGGCTCTTCCGGAATCTTCCCGGCGGTAAAAAGCCAGCCGTTCCAGGATAATAGTCAGGGATGCCAGAGAACAGAGCAGAAGGGGCCACATGACCACCCCGCCCCGGAGAAAAAATGTCCACCCATGCTGCAGCCAACCAATCATCTAATTATGCCTCCCTGTTTTCCAGTATTGTATTGAGTCTTGCCAGCTCTCTTTTTTGCTGTTCCGGATCCGGACAGATCCGGATTTCCAGTCCCTCTTCTCCCTGCCGGACCTGGAAGGGAACCTGGTAGGCCGCTTCCAGATTTTCCTTCCGGAGCACCTGTTCCGGTGTCCCCTGGGCCAGCAGCTTTCTCTGTCCCAACAGCAGCAGCCGGGTGCAGTACCGGGCCGCCTGGCCGATGTCATGGAGGGACAGGACCACGGTCCGCCCTGCCCGGGCCAGGTGCCGGCTCAGTTCCAGCACGGTGTTTTCATACACCAGATCCAGCTCTGCGGTAGGTTCATCCAGCAGGATCACCGGGGTCTGCTGGATCAGGATCCGGGACAGCAGCACCCGCTGCCGCTGTCCCCCGGAAAGATCCGTCACTGGCCGCTCCTGCATATTCCCCAGACCGAAGACCTCCAAACAGTCCCGGGCCAGAGCTCTTTCCCGGCCGCCTTCCTGCTGGTGCCAGTCCAGATAGGGATACCGGCCCATGAGCACCACCTGTTCCGCCGTATAGGCAAAGGGCAGTTCCCGTTCCTGGGGCAGATAGCTGACCTTTCGGCTCAGAGCCTGCCGGTTCCAGGATTCCAGAGGTTTTCCTTCCAGTTCCAGGGTCCCGGACTGGAGGGGCTGGATCCCGGCCAGGGTCTTCAGCAGGGTACTCTTCCCTGCCCCGTTGGGGCCGATGAGCCCTACGCACTCTCCCGCTTCCAGGGTGAAATCCAATCCCGTCAGCACCGGTTCCCGGCCATAGCCCAGGCTGCCCTTTTCCATTGCAAATTCCATATCAGTATCCTTTCAGCAGAGGTTCCTGCCCCTGAGGGAACAGGACCTTCCCATAGGCCCCGTTGGCCAGGGCCCGGATGCCGTACACCGCCATGGGAGAAGCATCGTACACGTACCGGTCCGGCAGGGCCACCCGCCGTTCCAGGCCTTTCAGCCCCTGGAGGGCCGGATCGGCGAAGAACTGCTGCTGGAATTTTTCATAGTCCGCCTTTTCCTCTCCATAGGGCAGGGCTACCAGGAAAAAGTCCGGATCCGCCTGGAGAATGGCTTCCCGGGTCAGGGGCTGGCCGTTTTTCAGCCCGGCCCGGCTGAGGCCGTTCCCCACATGGGCCCGGCGGCACAGGTCGTCATACAGGGACCCGGAGCCTCCGTACCGGCTCATAAGGGAAACCAGCAGGCCCACCGGTTCCGGGCCCTGCAGATTCTTCAGGACCCGTTCCGTCTCTTCCAGTTCTCCGTCCATCCGTGCCAGGACCTGTTTCCCGGCTTCCGGCCGGTCCAGAACCCGGGCCATGAGCCCCACATTGTCACGGATTTCCTCCACAGTCACCGGACCCCGGCAGACCACCACAGGGATCCCCATTTCCTCCACTTTCTGGATCAGCCCGGGATCGGACCAGGTGGAAGCCAGGAACAGATCCGGTTTGGTCCGGGCTACGGTTTCCGGAGTCACCTGCCGGAGCACCGGTTCCATGTCACGGGTTTCTTCGGCAATGAAGGAAATCCCTGGTTCCCGGTCCTGGTAATAAACCCCGGCCAGATGGTCTGCCGGCACCAGGGTCAGCAGGGTCTCATCCAGATGGAGGGAATCCGTCAGGATCTTTTGGGGAGGCCGGGCCAGACGGACCGTCTTTCCCCGTACATCCTCCACCGTATAGCCTCCCTGTTCCGGAGCGGCAGGGCCGCAGCCGGCCGTCAGGAGCAGAAACAGGATCCCCAGGATCCGCAGCAGTTTCATAGATCTTCTCCTTTGCAAAAAAAGATGGGGCTGTTGCCCATGCAGCAGCCCCTGGTTCAACTGAAGAAATGGATACGGGCCCGGTTGCCTCCCGGAGCCACATAATACAGATTCCCCATCCGGAGCTTCCCGTCAATCAGTTCAAACTGGGGAGCCACAATGTCGCCCCCGTCGGATTTGATTTCCACATCGCTGAATTTCAGCTGTTTGTACTGGTTGGAAAAAGTCCCCTTGATGGAATTGAATTTGATGATGGCGTAAATGCCCTTGCCGGAATAAAAGGATCCGTAGGTGAGGGTGGACCGGCTGTTCCCGTCGCAGAGCATTTTCAGGTCCAGCTGGACCAGCGTCCGGAAGTAGGGAATGTTGGTGGCATCCTCACTGTGGAGATCATGGCCCATGACGCTTACATTGTAGGCTTTGGTATCGATGTTGAACCCGCCCCGGGCGTCGCAGGTCCCTTCAAACACATCCGCCGTCACGTTCTGGGCATCGATGTACCCGTCCGCATACTTGAAGTTCCCTTTCACATTGGTGAACCGCAGTCCCGGCAGGTTCAGCTTGGGCATATACAGTTCCCCCACGATCACCGGATCCGGCAGTTCCCCGGTTACGGTGGCGCTGGCGGTAACCCGTTCCTTGATGTCCAGGCCGGTGCCCAGGGAGGAAGGATTCAGCTCCTTGATCCCCAGTTTCAGGTCGTAGGTGGAAACCTGGGGTTTCAGGTCCACACTGCCCTGGATGTCCACTCCCTTGCCTTCCAGGGTCCCTCCCAGTTCCCCGGTGGAAAAATCAATGGTCAGCTTGTCGCTGCTGTTGTACCGCAGGTCCGCATTCACATCCTGGAAGGCGTGAATCCGCTGTTTGTAGCAGGCAGTCAGTTTGCAGTGGTTCAGCTTCACATGGGCATCCACGTTTTTCAGCTTGATGTCGAATTTTTTCTTCCGGCCCTTCTGCTCAGCCGGTTTGGGTACTTCTGCCGCCCGGATCCCCCGGATATGCATGTTCTCCGTAAAGGTCAGCTGGATTTCCGCCTCATTGAGCTCCAGTTCCTGGATGGTCCGGGTGCTGATCCGTTTCAGCACAATGTCCAGAGGCCGTACCTGGAAGGAGCCGCTGGGGATGAAGACCCGGTTCCCGTCATGGCTGCCCTTCCATTCCAGGTTTTCGAACCGCACATGGCCCATGGGGGTAGCCGTCAGCCGCTCCACGGTAATGGTCCCGTCAAAGAAATGCTGTTTGGCCATTTCCCGGTTGAAAATCTGGGCCGCATGGACACTGGCAATGTAGGCCAGCCACACCAGCACCAGCAGACTGGCCAGGAAGCTCAGCAGGATCCATTTGATTTTCCGGCGGTGCTTCTGGAGAAACCCTTTCAACCTTTTCATGGCTGATTACCGCAGGGCAGAGACCGCTTCCTGCATATCCGGAGCCCCAAAGACGAAGGACCCGGCCACCAGCACGTCAGCCCCGGCGTCCCGGCAGGCTTTGGCGGTTTCCCCGTTGACCCCGCCGTCCACTTCGATGAGCACCTTCAGATTCCGTTCCCGGATCATGGCCTTCAGCCGGCGGATCTTGTCCACGCTGGTGGGGATGAATTTCTGCCCCCCGAACCCCGGGTTCACGCTCATGATCAGGATCATGTCCGCATAGGGAAGGATTTCCTCGATCTGGCACAGGGGCGTGGCCGGATTCAGGGCCACCCCGGCCTGGATGCCCTTGCTGTGGATGGACTGGAGCAGCCGGTGGAGATGATGGGTGGCTTCCGCATGGACACAGATCAGGTCCGCGCCGGCAGCAGCAAAGCTGTCCACATAATTTTCCGGATTCTCCACCATCAGATGGCAGTCAAAGAACATGTCCGTCCGTTTCCGGAGACATTTCACCACCGGAGCCCCGAAGGTCAGGTTGGGAACGAACTGGCCGTCCATCACATCGATGTGGCACCAGTCGGCACCCGCATCCTGGATGCGGGCCACTTCTTCGGCCAAACAGGAAAAATCGGAAGACAAAATGGAAGGAGCGATGATGGTCATGATTTTTTTCCTCTTTTCTTTGGTTCCGCCAATTCCTGACGGATCGTGCAATAGGAAGCATAACGGCTGGGAGCGATTTCGCCCCGTTCCAGGGCCGCCTTGACTTCACAGTCCGGTTCATGGGTATGGGTGCAGCCGGTGAAGCGGCAGCAGCCTTCCCGCTGCCGGATTTCCCGGAACCCGTCGGCGGCATCCTCCATCTGGAGTTCCGACAGGTCGATGTTCCCGAAGCCGGGGGTATCCACAATGTAGCCGCCTCCAAAGGGCAGCAGCTGGGCAAACCGGGTGGTATGCCGGCCCCGGCCGATTTTACTGCTTACATGGCCGGTTTTCAGGGTCAGGGAAGGATCCAGATGGTTCAGCAGGGTGGATTTCCCGGCCCCGGAAGGTCCCCCGAAGGCCACAATGTGGCCCCAGACCTGTTCCAGGATGGGTTCCATCCCCATTCCCTCCCGGGCTTCCACCGGATACACCGGATAGCCCAGGGGCTGGTAGACCGCCTGGAACCGTTCCACCAGCCCTTCCGGCGCCAGGTCCCGTTTGTTCAGTACCAGAGCGGCCGGGATCCCGGCCGCTTCCGCCAGGGCCAGCAGCTTGTCCACCAGCAGGAAACTGGGATCCGGGTCACTGCAGGCGAAGACCGCCATAAGGCAGTCCAGATTGGCCACCAGAGGCCGCTGGAGCAGATTCTTCCGGGGCAGCACCTGCCGGATCATCCCTTCGGTGCCCTGGGCTTCCAGTTCCACCCGGTCCCCGGCAGCCATGGTGAACCGTTTCTGCTTCATCCGGCCCTTCACCTTGCAGGTGTACAGGATGCCGTCTTCTCCGGCCACATAGTAGTAGCCGTTGTAGGTCTTGATGATTCTTCCAATGGGATTGCTCACAGAGATTTATCCTCCGCCAGTTCTCCGTTCACGTAAATCTGGACGCTGGCCCCGGACCCCACATTTACGGTCCGGGTGATCCGGGTACCGGGAGCCACCGAATCGGAGAAGATGGTCCGGGTACTGCTGTCATCGGAAACGATGATCTTCACATTCTTGGCGCTGCCGCTGCCGGGAACCGTGTACCCGATGGTCCGGGTGCTGCCCCCGCCGCTGCTGCCGGAGCTGCTCCGGCTCTTCTTTTCTTCTTTTTTGCCGGCGGATACCACCAGGCTCACCGCGCCGCCCCGGTCCATGACGGAGCCGCTGCCGGGATCACTGGACAGGACCGTATCCTTGGCCTGGTCGCTTTCCTGGGTCTGGATGCTGCCGATGGTGAGTCCCACGCTGCTCAGCTGGTTCCGGGCTTCTGCCAGGCTCATGCCGGCCAGGCCGGGCACTACCGTCTGGTTGCCGCTGATGTTCACCACCAGGTCCACACTGGTCCCTTCGCTGACTTTCTGTTTGGGGGCGATGCTCTGGGACAGGACGGTTCCTTTCCCGGCCCCCGCCTCATACTTCACAGTCACGGTGCCCACCTTCAGCTTGGCTTTTTCCAGCATGGTGGTGGCTTCCGCCAGGGTCTTCTTTTTCAGGTCCGGCACCACCCCCGGTTCCGGTCCCTTGCTGACCACCAGCTGGATCTTCCGTCCGGCCTTCACCCGGCTGTGAGCCGCCGGATTCTGCTTGATGATCACCCCCGGAGTGGCAGTGGCATCATAGGCTTCCGTCAGGGTATACCCCAGTTTGTCCTTGGTCAGGATGGCTTCCGCCTCTACAATGGTCTTGCCCTTCAGGTCCGGTACCGTCACATCCCCGCTGGTGTAGCTGAGGATGGCATAGATGACCCCGGACAGGAGCACAATGGCCGCCATGAAAAAGGCCAGAAGCTTCTTTTTCCCGTATTTTTCCAGGAGGGTTTCCGGCTCTTCTTTTTTCTTCGGATCCGGTTTCTCCGGTCCCGCTGCCGGGCTCTTTTCAGCCGCTTCTGCAGTCTGGGGCTTCAGCAGCCCGTCCAGCATGTCGCTTTTGCTGATCACCATGGTCTCGTCGCTGACCGGGTGCTTCCGGGCATCGTTCCAGGTCTCTTCTTCCCCGCCCATATCTCCCAGGAGATGGGTCTGGGCACGCTTCAGATCCGTAAGAAAATCATCGGCGGTGGCATACCGGAGCCGGGGATTCTTGGCCAGGGCCTTGGTGATGATGTTGTCCAGGTAGTAGGGAATGTCCGGATCGTACCGGCGGGCGGATGGAGTGGAGGATTCCAGATGCATCCGGGCCACTTCCAGTGGGGTATCCCCGTCATAGGGCAGCTTCCCGGTGAGCATCTCGAAAAGCACCACACCCAGGGAATACAGGTCCGACTGGGGGGTCACCGGCTGGCCGGCCGCCTGTTCCGGAGACAGATAGTACACGGAGCCGATCACATTCTTGTCCGTCCCGTTGCTGGGCTGGCCGAAGGCCCGGGCAATGCCGAAATCCGTAATCTTGGGCACCCCTTTGGTGTCGATGAGGATGTTCTGGCTCTTTACATCGCAGTGAACGATGGAATGGTCATGGGCCTGTTTCAGGGCTGAAGCAATGCCGATGGCATACCGGACTGCCGTTTTGTAGTCCAGGGCGCCATTTTCCTGGATCACTTCCTTCAGGGACCGGCCCACCACATATTCCATCACAATATAGTAAATGTCATTTTCATTGCCGCTGTC
The DNA here is from genome assembly GCF_052122455.1 of Acidaminococcus sp. HCP3S3_G9_1. Taxonomy (NCBI): domain Bacteria; kingdom Bacillati; phylum Bacillota; class Negativicutes; order Acidaminococcales; family Acidaminococcaceae; genus Acidaminococcus; species Acidaminococcus sp. HCP3S3_G9_1. The sequence continues at coordinate 10,672 of NZ_JBQKCH010000001.1, forward strand.
GTAAATATTGACAATGTTGGGATGGGACAGACAGGCGGCATTGCAGGCTTCCTGGCGGAAACGGGCCACAAACTGCTTGTCCTGGATGAACTGATCCCGGAGGATCTTGATTCCCACATCCCGGTGGAGCACCGTATCATAGCCGTGGAACACCTCGGCCATGCCGCCTCCGCCGATTTTGTCAATGATTTCATAGCGGCCATTGAGCGTTATTCTTCCTTCCATTCTGCAGCCTCCAGATCAATGACAATAAAAGAAATGTTGTCGTCGCCGCCGGCGGTCATGGCCCCGTTCATCAGGCCGTCCGCCAGCCGTTCCAGGTTCCGGTCTCCCAGAATCCGTTCGATTTCCGCTTCTGAGATCATGTTGGTGAGACCGTCGGAGCAAACCAGCAGCTTCTGGGCTCCGTCCAGGAGGATTTCAAAGGTGTCCACCTGGACCTGGGGATCCACCCCGATGGCCCGGGTGATCATGTGCTTCTGGGCGGAGGCTTCCGCTTCCTCCTGGGTCATCTGTTTCTGCCGGACCAGTTCCGCCACATAGCTGTGGTCGCTGGTCACCTGGCGCAGGATCCCTTCCTGCCACACATAGATCCGGCTGTCTCCCACATGGGCCACAAAAGCGCTGTGGGGATTGGGCAGGTACACCGCCGTCAGGGTGGTGCCCATGCCGGTGAATCCTGCTTTTTCCTGGGAAAGTTCCCAGATTTTCTTGTTGATATTCTGGATGCTCCGTTCCAAAAATGGGAGGATTTCCTTTCTGGAAAGTCCGGACAGGTCCAGACGGCTCAGCTGATGAACCGCTTCATAGCTGGCCACTTCTCCCGCATCCGCACCGCCCATGCCGTCGGCAATGGCATACAGATCCGGTTCCCGTACCAGGATGCTGTCCTCATTGTTGGGACGCACCATGCCCCGGTTGGTCCGGCTCACTGCTATCATTGGTTCTGCGCCTCCTTTAATGCGCTGGCCCGCAGCTGGCCGCAGGCCGCATTGATGTCCTTCCCCATTTCCTTCCGGACCGTCACGTTCAGATGCCGTTTCTTCAGCAGCTGGAAGAAATGGTCCACCGCCCGGTCGCTGGGCCGTTCAAAGCCCTTTTCCGGCACCGGGTTGGCCGGGATCAGGTTGATCACACATTCTTTGTGTTCCAGGGCATCCGCCAGGTTCCGGGCATCTTCCGGCCGGTCGTTGATGCCGGCCAGCAGGATGTATTCGTACATCACCTGACGGCCATTGCTTTTTTCATAGGCATCCGCCGCCTGGATTACTTCCGGGAAAGGATACTTCCGGTTGATGGGCATCAGCCGGTTCCGCAGTTCCATGGAAGCCCCGTGGAGGGAAATGGCCAGGTTGATATTCCGGCCCTGGGCGGTCAGTTCTTCAATGCCCGGCACCACCCCGCAGGTGGAAACGGTCATGTTCCGGTAGCCGATGCACTGGCCCCGGTCGCTGTGGAGAATGTCCAGAGCCTTGAGCACATGGTCCAGGTTCAGCATGGGTTCCCCACTGCCCATGACCACGATCCGGCTCACCCGTTCTCCCCGGGGCTGGAGCCCGCTCTGGAAGAAATACAGCTGAGCCAGGATTTCCGCCGCCGTCAGGTTCCGGACGAAACCGTGGAGGCCGCTGGCACAGAAGGCGCAGTTCATGGCGCAGCCCACCTGGGAAGAAAGACAGACGCTGTAGCCATAGTCGTGGTGCATGAGCACCGTTTCCACCGTGGCTCCGTCCGTCAGCTCCAGGAGCACCTTGTGGGTCAGCCCGTCCCGGGATTTGTATTCCTTCAGGACCTTCACCTGGCTGGTGGCAATGGTGTACCGCTCTTCCAGCTGCTGCCGGGCTTCCTTGCTCAGGTTGCTCATCTGGGAAAAGTCCGTGGCCGCCTTTTCATACAGCCAGCGGAACACCTGTTCCGCCCGGAACTTCTTCATGCCCAGTCCCGCCAGTTCTGTCTGGAGTTCTTCCAGGGTCAGACCCATGATTTCTTTTTTGCACATGGCAGATCTCACTTTCGTTTTTCAAAAAGACAGAGATAGAATCCGTTGATTCCGTCCCGCTGGGGCAGAAGCTGGAGTTCCTCCACTTTTTCTCCGGTCAGGGGATGGGCAAAGGGAACAGAAACAAAATCCGGATGGTTTTCCAGGAACCATTTCCGCACCCGGGTATTTTCATCCTGTTCCAGGGTACAGGTACTGTACAGCAGCCGGCCCCCTGGCTTCACATACCGGGCTCCGTTGTCCAGGATCTTTTTCTGGAGCGGGGGGAACTGGCTGAGGGTCCGTTCCTCTTTGGTCCACCGGGATTCTGCCCGCCGGTTCAGCACCCCCAGGCCGCTGCAGGGAGCGTCCACCAGCACCCGGTCAGCCGTGTTTTCCCATTCCGGCACAAAGGTTGTCCCGTCCCGTTTTTCCGTCTGGATGCAGTGGATGCCCAGCCGCCGGGCATTCTCCCGGACCAGGGCCAGTTTGTGGTCATACAGATCCAGGGCCAGGATCTCTCCCCGGTCCTCCATTTTCTGGGCCAGATGGGTGGTCTTCCCTCCCGGGGCGCTGCACAGGTCCATCACCCGTTCTCCGGGCTGGGGATCCAGCACCGCCGCATCCAGCATGGAGCTTTCGTCCTGGATATAGATGTCCTCTCCGAACCGGTCCACCAGGGTCTCCAGGGAAGGCAGGCTGTCACAGATCAGCCCGTCCGGGGACCACCGGGAAGGATGGGTTTCGATGCCCTGGGCAGCCAGGCGGGCCTGGAGCGCCTCCCGGTTCATTTTCAGGGTATTCACCCGGAAGGAAAAAGTGGGCCGGGCGTTGTCATAGGCACAGAGCTTCACCGCATCTTCCAGTCCATAGCGGAATTTCCACCTCCGGACCAGCCATTCCGGATGGTAATATTCCAAAGCGATCCGTTCCAGCTCATGATCCGGTCCCTGGGGGAATTTCCATTGTTTCCGGGTCCGGGCCAGCTGGCGCAGAGCGCCGTTCACCAGTCCTGCCGCTCCCTCATGGACCCATTTCTTGGCCAGTTTCACACTTTCGTTGCAGGCGGCGGAAACCGGGATCCGGTCCAGGTACAGCAGCTGGTAGGCTCCCAGCCGCAAAATCACCAGCACCAGGGGATCCAGCTTCCGCAGGGGCCGGTTCACCACCTTTGACAGATACCAGTCCAGGGTCCCCATGGTCTTTACGGTGCCATAGACCAGTTCCGTGGTCAGGCTCCGGTCAAGGGGCGACAAAGGAGCCCCACGCAGCCCCTGAGCCAGAGCCAGGTTTGCATAGGCTCCCTTGAGAAAGATTTGTTCCAGTATCTGTAATGCCGCTTCCCGCGGATTCTTGCCGATTCTTCTCATTGTTCGTCCTCTTCCAGAATAAATGACCGTATGGCCTCTTCGATTTTCCCCATGTCCGCCCGGGTGTTGAAGCAGGGTCCGTTGGGCCGCTCGTTGAGCACCCCGATTACCGGCAGGGGGAACACGTCCTGGATCCCGCTGGTAAGATCCCGTTCACAGGCCACCGCCAGGATGGCTTTGGGCCGGGCTTTCTTCACCGCCTGCCGGGCCAGGGTCCCTCCGGTGGCAATGGCCACATGGACCCCGTACTTTTGGGACAGGGCCAGCAGCTGGCCCACTCCACAGCGGCCGCACTGGTGGCAGTTGCTGATGTCCCGGGTCACCTTATAGGGGCAGGTATCCAGCTGGATGCAGTGAGGTGTCAGGATCAGCAGCCGGTTGGCCGGGACCCGGATATGCTGGTTCCGGACCAGATGGTTGCTGACTTCAATAAAGGACTGCTCCACCCGCCGTTTGGAAATCCCCATAAGTTTCCCCAGGAACAGGGCCAGGGGATAGAGCAGGTTGATGATGTGCCAGGCCCAGAAATAAAAGAACCGGATGGTGGGAAAGCCCAAAATGGCCAGGACGATGCCCACCACTCCGGAAAAAAGAGCCAGGATCACCACCAGGACGATCCAGCCCACCACCTGGGGCAGCCAGGGATGGATCTGCGCCAGTCCCGGCACCAGCAGCTGCCATAGCCCATAAGCCGCTGCCGCCGCCAGCAGCACCGCCAGAGAGGCCAGTGCCATGAAAAGCCGTTTCTTCGGCCGAAATCCCATGTTCATAATCTATTCCAGTCTGTCTCCCTGTTTCACATGGCCCCCGTTTACAAAGGAGGCTGCCGGCATCCTTTTTTTTCCTTCCGGCTGACATTCCAGGATCTCCAGGGTACCCTGTCCGCAGGCTACCCGGAAACCCTTTCCGTCCGCCTGGAGCACGGTGCCCGGAGCACCCTGGGTGCCTTCCGGCGTGAAGATCCGGCTCTTCCAGAGCTTCAGCCGCTTCCCGTCCGGCAGCAGGGTAAAGGAACCGGGCCAGGGGTCAAAGGCCCGGAACTGGTTGTGGAGGGCTTCCGCCGTTTTGGTCCAGTCCGCCTTTTCCATGTCCCGGGTAATGAGAGAGGCATAGGTGGCCTCTTCTTCCGGCTGAGGTACCGGCTGGAGGGTCCCAGCCGCCAGCTGAGGAATGGTGTCCATCAGCAGCCGTGCGCCTTTTTCCTTCAGGATGTCATGGAGTTCTCCCTGGGTCATTTCCGGTCCCACCGGCACCGCCACCTTGCTGAGCATGGCGCCGGTATCCATCCCCACGTCCATCTGCATAATGGTGACCCCCGCTTCCTTTTCCCCTTTCAGGATGGCGTAATGGATGGGGGCTGCTCCCCGGTACCGGGGCAGCAGGGAAGCGTGGACGTTGATGCAGCCGTATTGGGGCAGATCCAGCAGGACTTTGGGCAGGAACTGGCCAAAAGCCGCCACCACGATCAGATCCGGACAGATTTTTTCCATCTCTGCCTGGAATTCCGGAGTCTTCACCCGTTCCGGCTGGAGCACCGGCAGATCCCGGGTCAGGGCATATTCCTTCACGGCGCTCATCATCACCTTGTGGCCCCGTCCTTTGGGACGGTCCGGCTGGGTGACCACCGCTGCGATTTCATACTGTCCGGATTCCACCAGGGCCTTCAGGCTGGCCGCGGCAAATTCCGGGGTTCCCATAAATACGATCTTCATTCTTGACCTTCCCTCGGTTTGGCAGAAAGGCTGATAGCCTTGTCAATGAACAGGACCCCTTCCAGATGGTCACATTCGTGCTGGAGGGCACGGGCCAGGAGCCCGTCGGCGGTAAGCCGGTAATGGTCCCCTTTCCGGTCCTGGAAATGGACGGTGATCTGGGCGGCCCGCTTCACTTCCCCTTCGTAGTCGGGGACGCTGAGGCACCCTTCCGAATCCACTGCTTCTCCCACCGGGTCCGTAAGCACCGGGTTCACGAATTCCCGGATGCCAGCCCCGTCGCCGGCGTCAATGACCACCAGCCGTTTGCTGAGGCCGATCTGGGGGGCCGCCAGTCCGCAGCCGTTGGCCGCATACATGGTCTCCGCCATATCCTTCAGCAGCCGGCCCAGTTTTTTATCGAATTTGGTAACAGGAACCGCCTTTTCCCGAAGGATGGGCGCCCCCACTTTTACAATGTCATAGATTGCCATATATCATCGACTCCTATCGCAATTTTTACTCTCTATTATACCATAGGAGATAAAAAAAAGGGGGGTGTGAAAAAATTCACACCCCCGGTCGCGGCCCTACACCACACTCATGGGATCCACGTCGAAATACACATTGGCCATATTCCTGTATTCGGACTGGCGGAGCCAATCTTTTACCGGCTTCATCCGGGGGCTTTTCAGCAGCACGTTGATCCGGTAGATCTGGTTCACTTTGGCCACGATAGCCGGGAAGGGACCCAGGATCTCCAGGGGATGGCCGGTTTCCAGCTGCCAGGCTTCCAGGGCATTCACCAGTTTCTGGGCTGTGGCCAGGGCCTCCTCTTCCCTTTTGTGATGGACGGTGACCTTCAGCATCCGGGTAAAGGGCGGATACCCCAGTTCCTTCCGCTGGGCCAGCTCCCTTTCGGCAAACCCTTCATAGTCCTGCCGGGCGGCCATCTGGAGAATGGGATTTTCCGCATCATAGGCCTGGAAGATCACCTGCCCCGGCTTCTCTCCCCGTCCTGCCCGGCCGGCGGCCTGGGTCAGCAGGGCAAAGCAGCGCTCTCCGCTGCGGAAATCCGGCAGGTTCAGCTGGGAATCCGCACTCAGGACTCCCACCAGGGTCACATTGGGGATATCATGGCCCTTGGCCACCATCTGAGTCCCCAGGAGCACATTGTAATCCCCCCGGCGGAAGGCCTGGAGGATCTGCTCATGGGCAAACTTTCCGCTGGTGGAATCCTGGTCCATGCGCAGGGGCCGCACCCCCGGGCACAGGTCCCGGATTTCCCGTTCCGCCTTTTCCGTGCCGGTGCCGAAGAACCGGATCCGGGGGCTGCCGCAGTAGGGACATTTGGTGGGCACCGGTTCCGTATGGCCGCAGTAATGGCATTCCATCAGCTGCTCCCGGGCATGGTACACCAGGGACACCGCACAGTTGGGACAGCTGAGGGATTCCCCGCAGTCCCGGCACAGCACAAAGGTGGAAAACCCCCGGCGGTTCAGCAGTACAATGGCCTGCTCCCCGTTCTTCACCACGTCTTCCAGCTTCCTCCGCAGAGCTTCTGACAGCACCGTCCGGTTCCCCTGGCGGAGTTCCTCCCGCATGTCCACAATGGACACCTGGGGCAGGTGGCTGCCGGTCTTGGCCCGGTGGGTAAGCCGGAGACGGGTGTAGACCCCCTGTTCCGCCAGATAATAAGACTCCAGGTCCGGGGTGGCGGACCCCAGCACCACCGGCACCTTCCGGTAATGGGCCCGGTACTGGGCCACCAGCCGGGCATGGTAGCTGGGCCGTTCCTCCTGCTTGTAGGTCCCTTCATGCTCTTCATCCATCAGGATCAGTCCCAGGTCTGCAAAGGGACAGAACACCGCCGACCGGACCCCGATCAGCACCCGGGCCTGGCCGGACCGCATCCGGCTCCACACGTCTCCCCGCTCGCTGGGGGAAAGCCGGCTGTGGGCCACCGCCACACCGGCGCCGAACCAGGCCTTGAACCGTTTCACGATCTGTCCGGTAAGGGCGATTTCCGGCACCAGCACCATTACCTGCTGGCCTGCCCGGAGGGCCCTGTCGGTGAGCCGGAGATAGACTTCCGTCTTGCCGCTGCCGGTGATCCCCTGGAGCAGGAAGGTCCGGGGATCCCGGTTTTCCCGGGCCCGGTCCACTGCCTGGATGGCCGCCTGTTGTTCTTCCGTCAGTTCCAGGGTTTCCTTCCGGGCTTCCAGCCCCTGGTAGCTGTCCCGGAGGACCCGCCGCCGGCCTTCCAGCAGCCAGCCTTTCTGGACCAGGTTCCGGAGCACTGCGGAGGAGATGCCTTTTCCTTCCAGCTCCCCGGCGCTGGCGGTGTTCCCGGACAGCAAAAAGTCCAGGGCAGCCAGCTGGCTTTTGCCCCGGACCTCTCCGTTTTCCCGTGCGGCCAACCCTTCCGGTGTTGCTGTAAAGGTCCGCTCTGTTTTTTCCCGCAGTTTGTATTTCACATCGTAGGAAAGGACCACCGCCTTTTGGGCGATCAGTCCCTTCAGGGCCGTCTCTCCTCCCGGGAGATTCCGGATGGCCCGCCGGGACTGGGGACCCTTCAGGGTCAGGAAATCGTACAGTTCCTGTTCCTCAGGAGTAAGCCCGGCCACTTCAGGCACTGGGACGTATTTCCCCACTGCCGCCAGGCTTTTCCGGCCCGGGATGAACAGCCGCAGGGCCTCCGCCAGGGTGCACAGGTAGTACTGGGACAGCCAGTAGGCGGTGGCCAGCATTTCACTGTCGAACCAGGGTTCCGTCCCCACCACATCGGCAATGTCCTTCAGTTCCCGGGACAGATCCGGGCTCCGGTCCTCTTCCACAATGAAACCTTCCAGCAGCTGCTGGCCGAAAGGCACCACCACCCGCCAGCCCTGGCCCAGGAAATCCAGGGCCTGGGGCACATGGTAGGTGAACTGCCGAAAAATGTTTTTGGCAGGCAGATTGATGGCAACCTTTGCGTATTCCATCTTATTCCAGTGCTTTTTTCAGCACATCCACTTTATCCAGCCGTTCCCAGGGCAAATCCACATCCGTCCGGCCGAAATGGCCATAGGCAGCAGTCTGGCGGTAAATGGGCCGGCGCAGATCCAGGCTCCGGATAATACCCGCCGGGGTCAGGGAGAAGTTCTTTTCAATCAGTTCCACGATCTTTTCTTCCGGAATGGCAGCGGTGCCAAAGGTGTTCACGCTGATGGACACCGGACGGGCCACCCCGATGGCATAGGCCAGCTGGATTTCGCATTTCCTGGCCAGGCCGGCAGCCACCACGTTCTTGGCCACATACCGGGCCGCATAGGCAGCACTCCGGTCCACTTTTGTGGGATCCTTCCCGGAGAAGGCACCGCCTCCGTGACGAGCCATGCCCCCGTAGGTATCCACGATGATTTTCCGCCCGGTGAGGCCGGAATCCCCCTGGGGCCCGCCGATGACGAACCGGCCGGTGGGGTTGATGTGGTAAATGGTCTTTTCATCCAGCAGATCCGCCGGCACCACCGGCCGGATCACCTGTTCCAGGATGTCCTTCCGCAGCTGTTCCATGGTGATTTCCGGGCTGTGCTGGGCAGAAACCACAATGGTGTCCACCCGTACCGGTTTGTCGTCATCATATTCCACGGAGACCTGGGTCTTCCCATCAGGACGGAGATAAGGCAGGGTGCCGTCCTTCCGGACCTGGGCCAGCCGGCGGGACAGCTTGTGGGCCAGGGAAATGGGCAGGGGCATGTATTCAGGCGTTTCATCGGTGGCATAGCCGAACATCATCCCCTGATCCCCGGCGCCGATTTTTTCTTCTTCTCCCTGGGCGCCCTGTTTGGATTCATCGGATTCATCCACCCCCTGGGCAATGTCCGGGGACTGTTCATCGATGGAGATCAGCACCCCGCAGGTGGCTCCGTCAAAACCATATTTGGCCCGGTCGTAGCCAATGTCGATCACCGTCTGCCGGGCAATCTTGGCAATGTCCACATAGCAGCTGGTGGAAATTTCCCCCACAATATGGATCTGGCCGGTGGCCACCAGGGTTTCGCAGGCAACCCGGGCATCCGGGTCCTGTTCCAGGATGGCATCCAGCACCGCATCAGAGATCTGATCGGCGATTTTGTCAGGATGGCCTTCCGTGACAGATTCAGACGTAAATACTTTCTTCATTATTTCCTCCTTACACAAAAAAAAATACTCCCAAAATGAGAGTACCTATGGGACTCTCATCTTACAATCGACAAACCGCATTGCAGGAATTAGCACCGTTGGCCCAGGGCCATGGTTGCTGTGGCTTCACAGGGCCATTCCCTCCGCCACTCTTGATGAGCTGTATTCGATTTTGCTTTGTAATTATAACAGATACAGTAGGAAAATACAAGACGGGTCCTCAGTAATGGACCACGTCCTGCTCTTTCCGGATCCGGTCCAGGATGGGCCGGGCTTCCTGGCTCTGGAGGAAGTCCCAGGTGGTGGGAGGCACCTGCTCCCGTACCAGCGCCCAGTTTCCTTCCTGGATGGCCTTCCGTACTGTGGAGGCACTGACCACCTGGCCCTGTTCTTCCCGACGGGGCACCACCACGCACTGGATCCCCGCTTCCGGCAGCCGCTTTTCCATCACCTGGTTGTACAGGCCGGTGACCACACTGGTGGGCTCTTCCCCCACATACCGGGCGGTAATCCCCAGTTTCCGGGCGATCTTCACGAAAATGGCCAGATCCAGGTTGGCATGGCTGGCGATCACCGCTTCCGCATCCTTCTGGAAATAGCTGGGGAAGGTGGCCTGGCTGATGATGTAGGGACCGCTGTCATGGTACCGGAGATTGGCCAGGTGCCGTGTCCCTTCCTGGATCAGCTTCTTCCGGACGGCATAGGGGAACAGGCTGGCGTCCTCGCTGACCATGAACAGGTGGACCAGGTCGTTTTCTGCCGCCGCTTTTTCCACCAGGTACTGATGCCCCAGGGTAAAGGGGTTGGCGTTCATGACAATGGCCGCCACTTTGGGAGCTTCCACCCGGCTCCGGGCCAGCTGGTTCAGATAGCTGGAGAAACCTTCCTTCCGGTTTTCCATAAAGACGATCTGGTCTTCGATCCGGGCGATTTCATAAAAACCCAGGTCCCCGAAAAATTTGGCGGAACTGCATTTGGTATACAGGAAAAGGTGGAGATTTCCCCGTTCATACTGGTACTGGACCAAATGGGACACAATCTCGTTCATCAGCCCTTCCCCCTGGTGGTGATGGTCCACCGCCATGCACCGGAGGGTGTTGCCGAAACAGCTTCCGGTGGCAATGGCCCGGTAATCATTGTCGAACATCACACAGGTATAGTCCAGGTTGGCATCCCGGCGGATTCCCTCCTGCTCCAGCAGGGCATCCACCTGGGCATTGGTCCGTTTATCGGAAGGATATACTTGAGAAATAAAATAATCAGACATCACGGTCTCCTTCTGGTTTCAAAGTGAATCCATTATACCACAAAAAAGGGAAAGGAAGGGTTGGTCCGCCAACTCCCTTTCCCTTTTCTTCCCGGTCAGAAACCCAGCTGATCGTTGATCAGGATCACATGGACCCGTTCCGGATGCCGGGCATACCGGGTGATCAGGATCTGGCAGCAGCGGGTTTCCGGCGCCTTGCAGTGGGAACAGAACCCGGTGGTCTTACAAGGTGTCTGGATGTCGAATTTCTGGGCACAGACCGCAGCCGCCGTGTTTTCCGCCCGGTCCAGGGCTGTTTCCAGGCTGGAACACACCTTGTTCAGGCTCACCAGGAACAATACATGGTGGGGCCCGTAGGAAATGGCGGAGACCCGGTTGCCATTGCCGTCGATGTTCACCAGGATCCCGTCCCGGGTCATGGCGTTGCAGCTGGCCAGATACCAGTCCGCATCATAGGCCTTCAGATGGGCCGGCCGCCGGGTGGGATATTCGTCCCGGTCGATGAAGGTCCAGTTGCCTTCCTTCAGTTTCTCCACCAGACCGCTTTCCCGTACGGTGGTGCTGCCGCCCATGTTCACCACACTGCCTTCCGGGATCAGTTCCAGGGCCTTCTGCACCGCCTCTTCCACCGTTGCCGCATAATACCCCTTCATGTTCCGGGATGCCAGCCCCCGGATCACCACCTGGGCCAGCAGTTCATTCCGCCGTCTCAAAGCCTCCTGCATTTCGATTCCCCCTCATTTGTGTTTTTTTTATTTTACCATAGAAAAAGAGGTTGCTGCACCTTTTGTGCAGCAACCTCTCCCTGCCTTACCTTCTTATTTTGCAAAATACCGGGCCAGCAGTCCGTCGAATACACGGCCGTGACGGGCTTCGTCTTTGGCCATTTCATGAACGGTGTCGTGGATGGCATCGTAGCCCAGCTGTTTGGCCAGGGTGGCGATTTCCTTCTTGCCGGCGCAGGCACCCTGTTCAGCGGCAGCCCGCATTTCCAGATTCTTCTTGGTGCTGTCGGTAACCACTTCACCCAGCAGTTCAGCGAACTTGGCAGCGTGTTCCGCTTCTTCGAAAGCGATCCGTTTGTAGGCTTCTGCCACTTCCGGATACCCTTCCCGGTCAGCCACCCGGCTCATGGCCAGGTACATGCCCACTTCGGAGCATTCCCCGGTGAAGTGCTGACGCAGGCCTTCCAGGACCCGTTCATCCACGCCTTTGGCAACGCCTACCACGTGTTCATCAGCGTATTCCTTCACGCCTTCCTTCAGTTCATCGAACTTGTCTTTGGGAGCGCCGCACTGAGGGCACTTTTCCGGAGCTTCTTCCCCTTCATACACATAACCGCACACTCTGCAAATGAATTTTTTCATAATATTGCCTCCCCTAAATGGTCAAGCCCTTTATTTAAGGACTTGCTATTTGTTGATATTTGTTATCTCTTACGGTTTTTATTATAACAGACTCTCAAAATAATGCAAGTACTTTTGGAAAATATTTTTCCATTTCGAAAGGTTTTTATTGCAGTCAGAGGTGCAGCTCTTCCAGCAGCTTCCGGAACCGTTCCCGGAGCCTTTGGTTCCGGACCTGGGGATCCGGTTCCGCCACCTTCAGCTGCCGGCGGAAGCTCCCCATTTTTTCATTGAGGGCCCCCAGTCCTTCCGGCAGGGCCTGTCGGATCTTTTTTTTCACATACTGGGCCACCAAAGGACTCCGGCCTCCGCTGCTGACGGCGCAGACCACTTCTCCTTCCCGGATCAGGGCCGGAAAGATAAAGGAACACAGCTCCGGATCGTCCACCACATTCACCGGGATCCGCTTCTCCCGGCAGAGACGGCTTACGGTCCGGTTCACTTCCCGGTGATTGGTAGCCGCCACTGTCAGGATCCAGTCCCCCCGGTCCAGATCTTCCGGTTCGAAGGTCCGGCTCTCCCACCGGACCGGAAGCTCCCGGAATTCCGACAGGAGTTCCGGAGCCACCACCTGGACCCGGGCTCCGAAATCCACCAGGATCTTTGCCTTGTGGAAGGCTGTCCTGCCTCCTCCCACCAGGAGCACCGGAGCATCCTCCAGCTGGACCATCAAAGGAAAATAGCTCATGATTCCCCTCCCGGCTGTTCCAGGGCCGCCCGGATCCCCGCTGCTGAATGGACCCGGGCTGTTTCCACCTCCAGGCAGCCGGCTTCCCGGGCAGCCCGGGCCGTAACCGGACCGATGCACAGGACCCGGGTTTCCGAAGCCAGGGTATACTGCTGGAAAAAGACCCGGACCCCTCCGGCACTGCCGAAGATCATTACATCCGGAGCCAGGCAGGTCCCTTTTTCCGGCTGTCCCTCCCGGGGGCAGATCCTGTACACAGCAGCATCCCTGTATGGCCGCCCGGCCTTTTCCAGTTCCCGGACCAGATCCGGGGACCCGTTTTCCGCCCGGAGCAGCAGGCACCGCTCCCCAGGTCCCATTTTTTCAGCCAGACTCTTTCCCAGCGCTTCTGCCGTGTAGCATTCCGGAAGCAGATCCGCCTGGAATCCCTGCTCTGCCAGTTCCCGGGCGGTCCCTTCCCCGATGCAGGCAAACCGGGCCTGCCCCAGGAGCCGGAAGTCTCTTTTCTTTTCCCGGAACCACTGGAAAAAGAGCCGGACCCCGTTCCGGCTGGTGAATACCAGCCAGTCCCATTGTCCGAAGTCTTCAGGAATATTCCCCCAAAGTGGCTCTGCGGCCAGAAGGGGCAGTTCTCCTGTTTCCCTGCCGCCCTCAGCCAGTTCCCGTGCCACTTCCCGGCAGAACGAGAGGGTGCCGGTTACCAGGATTTTCTCTTTTTTCCCCGGCGCCTCCGGGCAGAGTCCCAGGCCGGCAACCGGTCCCACCAGGATCACCGCTGGAGGGAAGGCCCCCTGCTGCCGGGCTTTTTCCGGCAGGTCCTCCAGGGTCCCGTCAATGCGTTTTTCCCCTTCTCCGTATCCTCCGCAAAGGACGGAGGCCGGCGTATCCGCTTTTTTGCCGGCCTGAATCAGCCGGCGGCAAATGGTTTCCACCCGTTCCAGACCCATCAGGAATACCAGGGTACCCTGCAGATGAGCCAGGACCTGCCAGTCCTCTTCCGCCCCGTCCCGGGTATGGCCGGTGATCACCGTAAAGGACCGGGCCAGTCCCCGATGAGTCACCGGGATGCCGAAATGTTCCGGCACCCCAATGGCCGAGCTGATTCCCGGCACCACCTGCCAGGGGATCCCGGCCTTCTGGAGAGCCAGGGCTTCTTCTCCCCCCCGGCCGAAGACAAAACTGTCCCCCCCTTTCAGCCGTACCACCCTTTTGCCTTCCCGGGCCTTCCGGATCAGCAGTGCATTGATGGCTTCCTGGGCCACGCTGTGCCGTCCGCTCCGTTTTCCCACCGGCAGCAGTTCCGCTTCCGGACTGGCTTCCAGAAGGGTTTCCGGGGCCACCAGGGCATCGTAGAGCACGGTCTGGGCCCGGGACAGTATCCGGCGTCCTTCCTGGGTCAGAAGGCCCCGTCCGCAGCCGGCTCCCACCAGCCACACTTTTCCCACTGTATTTTCAGTGCCGGTCATAAAGTTCCTCCTTCAGGGACTGGCAGAGCGCCTGCCCATCCTTTTCCTTTCCCATCCGCCGGGCCCGTTTCCCGTCCACCATAGCCATCAGTTCCATCCGTTCCCCGGGCAGGAGCCGGCAGTGGATTCCCACCGGGCAGGAACAGTCTACTTTCATAGCGCAGAACAGCTGCCGTTCCCACCGGAACCGGCGCCAGGTCTCCGGATCAGAGAGCTGCCGGAGGAGCCGGACCAGCTCCCGGTCCTGGGTCCGGCATTCCACTCCGATGATGCCCTGGCAGCCGGCAGGGATCACTTTCTCCGGAGAAAAGGGGATCACCTGGAACCGGCCCATGTCCAGTTCCAGCCGTTCAATGCCTGCCATGGCCAATACGATGGCATCATACTCTCCCCGTTCCAGCTTGTGGAGCCGGGTGGTCACATTCCCCCGGATATCCCGGAACTGCAGGTCCGGCCGCTGCCGGCTGAATTCCCGGATCCGCCGGGGACTGCCGGTGCCCACCACATTGCCTTCACGGAGTTCCTTATCCCGGAGCAGCACCAGGGCATCCCGGGAATCCGCCCCCCGGGGGGTACCGGCGATCACCAGCCCCTGGGCCAGCTGATAGGGCAGATCTTTGACACTGTGGACGGCGATATCCGCCTCTCCACTAAGGAGTTCCCGCTCGATTTCCCGGACAAAGATCCCCCGGCCGCCGATTTTCACCAAGGCGTGGATCCGGTCCCGGTCCCCTGCGGTGGTAATGGTCCGGACTTCCGTTTCCACCCCCGCTTCCTTCAGAAGACCGCATACAATATGAGTCTGTGCCAGTGCCAGCCGGCTGCCCCGGGTGGCTACAATGAGTTTTTTCATCTTATCTCCTTACCCTGGGGGCCAGTTTTCCATAGACCAGCACCGCCAGTACACAAAGGGCCCCGTCCGGCAGCACCGTGCTCAGGAACCAGATTTCCAGCAGCCGGACCAGGCCGATGCCCCCGGTATTCTGCAGGACGAAATTGAACATCACATCATAGTACAGGAGCCCGCAGAAGTAGTAGGCCATTTCTCCCCCCAGGGCCGCTCCCACCAGCCGTTTCCGGCCGGCCTGGAGAGGTGCGTCCCCGGCCAGGGCTCCCGTGACCCAGGCTGCACAGGGGAACCCCAGCAGGAACCCGAAGGTGGGCTTGGCCAGGTACCCCACCCCGCCTCCATGGGCGAAAATCGGCAGCCCGCAGAGCCCCAGCACCAGGTAAGCCAGGACACTGAGGAACCCCTGCCGGCGGCCCAGGAACAGTCCGGCCAGCACCGCCACGAAAATCTGCAGGGAAATGGTCACCTGCCAGATGCCCAGGGGAATCATGATATGGATAAAGGCCCCCACTGCCATGAGAGCCGTAAACAGCCCGCACAGGGCCAGCGAAGAATGATTTGGATGCATGGTACCTCCTGCAAATTCCCCTCTGGAATCCAGAGAAGAAAACTGTGATTTTTGTATCTATTATAACAGGATTTGCTGGTTTTCACCGTTGTTTTTCCCACAGCACCGTGTTTTTTCATTTTTATACATTTCTTTTATATTTTACATAAGAAAACCTGTTATTATTTTTCTTTTTGCTTTTGTATATAATGTATACAAGACACAATATTTCAGACAAGAATCAGAAATCGGGACTTTTTCACAAGGTAAAGTCCCCAGGTTTGGGAGGACGTATTCATGAAATTACATCAACTGCGCTATTTTCAGGAGGTCTGCCGGCAGCACAGCATCACCAAGGCGGCCGAAGAACTGCATATATCCCAACCTGCGGTTTCAGCAGCGATCCGAGAACTGGAAGAAGAATTTGGGCTGAGACTGTTCAAACGGTCCCACAAAAAGCTGATTCTCACCACCGAAGGGTCCTATTTTTCTCTGGAAGTGGAAGAACTGCTCCAAAAAGCCAAGCAGATTGCCGATGATATGACCCGTCTCCAGAAAAAGAACACCTCCATCCGGGTGGGCCTGCCCCCTATGATCGAGGCTCTGGAGATTCCTCTTCTGGCCCTGTTCCACAAGGACCATCCGGACATCCGGCTGGAACTCCATCACGGGAATTCCCTGTCCCTCCGGAAGGCGCTCCAGGATGACCGGATCGACATTGCCATCGTCAGCGGCCAGGACGGGGATCAGGATACCATGGCCGCCCGTGCCATGAAACGCAGCGAAATCGTCTACTGTGTAAACCAGAGCCATCCCTATGCCCGGGAAAAGGTCCTGTCCCTGCCCCAGGTGGCCCAGGATGATCTGGTAGAAATCGAAAACAGCCAGAAATTCCGGGAAACCATCCTGGAGCGGTTCCATCAGGAACGGTGCACCCCCCGGATCCAGTGGTCCACCACCCAGCTGTACACCAAGATCCAGCTGATCCGCAGCGGCGTAGCCGGCGGCTTCCTGTACCGGACGGTGGCGGAACGGGAACCGGAACTGGTGCCCATTTCCCTGAATCCCCCTCTGTATTATGAAATCGAAATGCTGTGGCAGAAAAACTCTGTGGAAAACGAAACCATCCGTACCTTCCTGGAGTTTGCCCGGAAGCACGGGGTCATCAAAGAACCGGAGAATCTGGAACAGACGAAATAAAAGAGGAAAAAGCCTTCTGCTGGGGAAGCAGAAGGCTTTTTCCTTGAAAGGAAGTTGTTTATGATGATTTGATGGGGAAGATGTAACAAGGAGGGGTAATCCCTGTTACGATTATTAGTATACCCATGACCTGTGTCAAAGGAAGGGCAAACCCATGAATAATTTGTGAATTTGACTACTCAGTCAGACAGTCCGAAATATTCATAGATATTCTGGATCAGCCCCTGGGCATTTTCCGGGCTCAGCCCCGCTTTCTGGCTGAGGAGCAGCAGCCCCTTCAACTGGTTCTTCAGAAAGCCGTTGAACTTTTCCGGATCCAGGGACAGGTTGTCCCCTTCCAATTTGTCACTCTGACAGGTGAGCATCACCAGCAGCTTCAGGGTCTCCCCTTCCTTTTCCGCCAGGAAAAAGAGAAAGGGAAAGGCCTCCCCCAGTTTACGGACAAAGGCCACGGCTTTTTTGTTTTCCCACAGGGCCTCCCCGCAGTCCCCGGCAAAGGAAAGTCCCCACCGGCTGCAGAACTTCCGGGCCAGAGCCGGCTGGCTCCCTACCGTCTCCAGCAGCTGGAAATACCGCTGGAGCCGTTCCGGATGGTCCAGTTCCTCCTGATGCACCTGAAATCCGATGAAATCCTGCCGTTCCAGATAGGAACGGATTTTTTCTTCTTCCATGGCTGCCTACCTTTCCTTGATCATTACCGTCCACTGGCCGGGCAATTTCACCCGTTTCCAGGTCCCGGGCCAGTCTTCTTCCAGTTTCGTCTTCAGTTTCCGTGTCTTGGTGTCCACCAGTACCAGGGCCCTTCCCGGCTGCTGCCGGACTTGTCCGTAAGTGGTCCAGGGCATGATGTTTTTGGCGGACCAGCTGTCTTTCCGGGGTTTGAAGGCATCCGCCTCCTCATCAGGCACCAGCATCACCATTTCCCGGCCGGTGTAGAACACCCCGGAAGTGGGATAGCCCCCGCCCCGGATGTAGATGGGCATGTCTTCCGGCACCAGGGCGTTGATGAACTGGGCCGCCATCTTCCCGGTCACATCCTCCATCAAAGGCTTGGCCAGCAGATCCAGACTGCAGCAGTGGAAAGCGATGGTCAGCAGCACCACCGTGGAAAATACTTCCTGGCTGGTTTTGCCTTTATACTTGTGAAAGGCCAGCACCGCCATGCACAGAGTGTAGAGGAGCATGAAATAAAACAGGTTCTGGGGATTGGGGAACACCCCGGGAGCCAGCTTTGTCACCTGGGAGGCGGCGTAGGTCAGCGCCCCGTAGAACAGCAGGTTTCCGACCAGCATCCCCCGGATATCCAGGCGGCTGCCCTTTTTCCAGATGTAATCTGCCGTCAGGACGCACAGAGGCAGCAGCAGGGGATAGGTGTAGGTGATGTATTTGGTGGCCATACACTGGAAGAACACGAAAATGGCGGCGATCCACAGCAGCAGGAAAGCTTCCCGGGGAGCCGGATAGTTCCATTTCCCGTTTTTCCGCAGAAGGCTCCAGAGCATGCCGGGGACAAAGCCCACCCAGGCATAGGCGTTCAGCAGGTTCACCGCCGTATAGTACCAGACCACATTGTCCCGGGGATGTTCGGACACGGTAGCCCGGAGCACGTTCTGGGTCCCCAGGAAGCTGCCCAGGAAATCCGGATGGACCCGGGCCATGGCTATGTACCAGGGCAGAGCCACCAAAAGGAACAGCGGGATCCCGGTGGCCAGCTTGGCATCCTTCAGGCATTTCCAGTCCTTCTGGTACAGCAGGAACAGGGTAATGATGAGCCCGGGCATCAGAAAGCCAATAGGGCCCTTGGTCAGGGTGGCCAGGGCGGACAGGATGTACACCCCGTAGTACCAGTTCTTTTCCCGGCTGCTGTACCCCAGGAAGAAGCACAGCAGGGCCCCGTCCATGAACAGGAACAGCATCCCGTCCGTCAGGACGCTTTTGGAAATAGTAAAGAATTCCAGGGTCATAAGCAGCAAAATACCGCTAAGGAAACCCACTTCTTCCCGGTACAGCCGTTTTCCCGCCTGGACCGTCAGCCACAGGCCTCCCAGCCCAAACAGGGAGGGAAAGAACCGGGCCCCGAATTCGCTGAACCCGAAGATCTTGAACCCCAGGGCAATCATCCAGTAGGCAAAGACCGGTTTGTCATACCAGTACCGGCCATAGATCTGGGGAGACAGCCAGTCTCCGCTGAGGACCATTTCCTTGGCCGTCAGGGCGTAGTTCCCTTCCACACTGTCCGTCAGGGGCAGGGATGAATTCATGAAAAACAGCAAAAAAACCGCCGCGGCCCAAAACCCCAGCCAGTATTTTTTCTTCATACACGTTCCTCCAATGCTTTAGCGTAGACATATCTAATCTATTTTACACTAGAATGGGGGAAGAAGAAAGAGGCTGTTGCAGATGCAACAACCTCTTTCTGGATTGCAGGTGAATCCCTTCCCCCCTATTTTTTATATCCCGGATTATACGGACACCTCTCCCCCAGACACTGCCCGTTCTTTGGATAGAACCCGCAGACTGTGTTTTCTTCCGGCAGGGTGATCCCGAACCGTTCTTTTACGTAGGGAATGGCGGTTTTGAGAGCTGTATAGGCGTCCCTTTTGCAGCACCGGGGTCCCCCCATGGCTGCCAGATTGGCCAGAGCCTGGGAGGTACAGGTCATGTGGCTGCCCCAGGAAGAACCGGTGGTCAACGGGCCTGTTCCTTCCAGGAGAGCCAGGGCGGCGCCTACGGATGCCACGGCCCCGCAGACTCCCCAGTGGCCGCACATGGCCCCGGGCATCTGGAGTCCTTCCCGGCGGAGCTTCTGGAGCATCTCCTCCAAATCAAATTCCATGCCGGCGTTATGGAGGGCCGTCAGCAGGCAGGCCCCGTCCAGCACATGGTGCTCCGGCCCATGGATCCGGACGAAATCCTGTCCTGCCACATGGCGGAAAACGGCCAGGGGATTGGTTTCCTTTTCTTTTACACAGGCTTCGATGATGGCCTGGGTCCGCTGTTCCAGATCGTTCATGCTGCACACCTCATTTCATCCGCTTCAATACTTCCAGCAGCAGGTTCCAGGTCCGCTGGACAGAAGCAATGTGCATGGTTTCCCGGTAGGTGTGGATCTCCGTCAGGGTGGGCCCCAGGGAAATGCAGTCCAGTCCCGGCAGCTTGGCGGCGAACATGCCGCATTCCACCCCCGCATGGATGGCTTCCACTTTAGGGTCCTTTCCGTACTGTTCCCGGTACACCTGGACGAACAGATCCCGGAGTGGGGAATCCGCCCGGTATTCCCAGCCCGGGTAATCCCCTTCCCGGAAGGCCTGACCTCCCAGCTGCCGCAGCAGTCCTTCGATCCGTTCCGCCACCATTTCCTTCTGACTTTCCACGCTGCTCCGGACCAGGAGACCGGCACAGACCTGGTCCCTCTCCGTATACAGGATCCCCAGGTTCAGGGAGGTCTGGACCATGCCCGCCAGTTCCGGGCTCATGGCCTGGACGCCATTGGGCAGACTGGTCAGCAGGCACTGGACCTTTTCTGTGGAAGTCCGGTCCATGGGCAGGGTTTCCGTTACAGCTGGTCCAACAGCCACCTGGAGTTCCGGATCCGTCACATGGTATTCCTTCCGGACCGCCTCTCCGAAAGCTTCCGCCGCCCTCTGGAGCCGGTCCGGTTCCGGGGTCACCAAAAGAGCCCGGGCTTCCCGGGGAATGGCATTGTCCTTGGTGCCGCCTTCCACTTCCACCAGCCGGTACAGGGCTTCCCGGTCCAGATGGAGCAGAAGCCGTCCCAGGAGCATGTGGGCATTGGCCCGTCCCCGGCCGATTTCCGCTCCCGAATGGCCTCCGGTCAGGCCGCTGATTTTCAGTTCCAGGCAGGTGCCTCCAAAGACTTCCCGGCGGACGGGCAGGGCGCAGTTTACATCCACGCCGCCGGCGCAGCCTACGGTAAATACCCCTTCCTCTTCCGAATCCATATTGATCATCCGGCGGCCTTTGAGACCGCTAGCATCCAGGGCTTCCGCCCCCAGCATGCCGATTTCCTCATCCACGGTGAACACCACTTCCAGCCGGGGCCGGGGAATGGCGGGATCATCCAGGAGAGCCAGGCCCATGGCCACGGCAATCCCGTCATCGGCTCCCAGGGTGGTGCCCCGGGCAGTGATTTCATCCCCGGACACTTCCAGGTCCAGGCCTTCTTTTTCCATATCCTTGGTGCAGTCCGGTGCCTTTTCGCAGACCATATCCATATGGCCCTGGAAGATCACCGGAGCCGCCTGTTCATAGCCGGGGGAAGCCGGTCCCACCAGGATCACATTGTCCAGGGCATCCTGATGGACTTCCAGCCCCCGCTGCCGGCCAAAATCCGCCAGCCAGTTGCTGACGGCTTTGGTGTGCCGGGATCCATGGGGGATTTTCGACAGTTCTTCAAAGAAATGGAACACCCGGCGGGGTTCCAGAGAATCCAGTACAGTCATGACGCTACGACTCCTTTGCTTGTTGGTTGGTTTCCTTATATTCCAAGGGTTTACAGGATGCCCAGCATGGGTGCCACGGAAACGATCACGGCCCCGGTAATGAGCAGCAGCAGGGCGCCTTTCAGGATGAATTTCAGATAGATATCATAGGGCACCTTGTACAGTTCCAGGGTCCCCATGTTGGTGGCGCTGGGGTACAGGGCACTGGTGAAGTTGAGCCCGATGGTGAAGCTGGCGATCAGCAGCACCTGGCCGCCCACCGGTCCGATGGGAGCGGTTTCATAAAGGGCATAGGCCACGGCCCCCAGGATGGGCATGGTGATTCCGGCCACCCCGCTGGTGGACTGCATGAAGAAACCGATGGCCACATAGGACCCGATGACCGCCAGGGAGAAGGCCCAGGAGGGCACACCCTGGAGGGCGCTCTGGATCCAGTACACGAAGGTGACGGACATGCCGGCAGTCTTGCTGCCCATGATCACGGAAATCCCGTTGGCAATGGCCAGCACCAGGACCACACTGAGCAGGTCCCGGGCCCCGGCGATGAATTCTTTGATGAAGGTGGCTTCCGGGATCTTGTTGATGATTCCCAGGAGCAGGGCCCCGGCCAGGAACACGAAGGAAAATTCTTCAAAGTACCAGTCCCCGAACTGGGTATAGTGTTCCGCCCCCAGCAGGTTCCCCAGTACCGGTACCTTGGCCAGGGAAGTAAAGGGCAGGTTCACCAGGGTCTTGGCAGTGGTCCCGTCGGCGAACTTGATGGAATCCCAGGGCACATAGCCGCAGATCATGGCAATGACGATCAGCACCAGGAGCCCGATGGACAGGGCCTGCCGGGTGGTGATTTCCACTTCTTCCTGTTTTTCCTCCACCATGGTGTTCACCGGCAGCCCGGCTACAATGGATTTGGAGGGATCTTTCTTCACCCGGGCCGCATACTGGAGCACATAGGCCAAGGCCACCAGATACAGCACCGCAAAGAGCACCAGCCGGAGGACGATGCCGCTGCCCAGGGACAGGCTTTCGTTGCCGATGGCCCCTACGGCTGCGCCAATGGAAAAAGGATTCACCACGCTGGCCATATTGCCTGCGGTGGCCCCTACGGTCAGGACCCCGATCCCGGTGATCACATCATAGCCGGCTAGGACGAACAGGGGCACCACCGCCATGGAGTAGGCGGGGATTTCTTCCCACAGGCCGTAGACGGCACCGAACAGGGCGGAGAAAAAGGTGAGTACCACGATCAGGGTCTTGCCGGTGAACCGTTTCAGCAGCCAGCCGATCCCGGCCCGCATGGCTCCCACATAGTTCAGCAGGTGGAGGAAGGCCCCGGCCATCAGCAGGGCAAAGCACAGCTGGGCCGCCTTTACAAAGCCCTTGGCCGGTGCCATGATGATGTCCCACAGTCCCATGGGCTGGAGTCCCTGGCCTGCGACCACTTTCCCTTTGACCATAATGGCGTCGTAGATGATCTTCTTGGTTCCGTGATCATTGACCACCACCGACTGGGGCACGAACCAGGTAAGGATGGCGGTAAAGATCAGGAACAGGAACACGATGGAATAGGAGCTGAGCATCTTTCTCTGTTTCTTGGGTTGATCGGACATTTCACATTCCTTCTTTCTGCAGTCGCATTTTTGCCGGTGCAGCTGTTGGCTGCGGTTGTACAAAAAAATTATAGCATAGAAAAGCGAATTTTTCGAACTTTTGTACAGTTTGGCAGTGCGGAAAAACAGGGTTGGAGAAGAGACTGAAAGAACGGCCTTCCTGTCCACAGAATAGAGCCTTCATTGACACTTTTCCAGCCGCTGCCGTATACTGGAGCAAAGACGAAAAAAGGAGCGAATCATCATGGCCCAACCTGTACTTGTGAAAAATCTGGCAATCGGCGAAGGGCAGCCGAAAATCGCCATCCCTCTCACGGCCCCTACCCTGTCCGGGCTGGAAGAAGCCCTGGATTCCCTGGCGGAAGCTCCCTGCGACCTGGCGGAGTGGCGGGGAGACTGCTACGCCTCCATCCGGGAACCGGGAAGCTGGCAGGCTCCCCTGGCCCTGTTCCGGCAGCGGATTCCCCACCTGCCCCTGCTGTTCACCATCCGCACCACGGTGGAAGGGGGACAGCTGGAGATTTCCACGGAAGACTATGTGCGGCTGCTGGAAGAAGCGATGGACAGCGGAGCCATGGACCTGGTGGATGTGGAGCTGTCCCGGGGAAAAGATGTGATGGAACATCTGGTAAACCGGGCCCACAGGGCCGGGATCAAGGTGGTGGGATCCTGCCATGATTTCCAGAAGACTCCCTCCCGGGAAACCCTGGTCCGGACCCTGTGCACCATGCAGGACCTGGGCTGCGACCTGGCCAAATACGCGGTGATGCCCCAGAAGGAAGAAGATGTGCTGACCCTTCTGGCCGCCACCCTGGAAATGAAGGAAGGCCATCCCAGGACTCCGGTGATCACCATGGCCATGGGGCCCATGGGGGCCATTACCCGGATCGGAGGAGGCCGGTTCGGTTCCGCCGTCACCTTCGGCACCGCCGGAGCCGCCTCCGCCCCCGGCCAGCTCCCGGCGGACCTGTTGGCCCAGGTGATTCAACGGGTATGAAAAAAGGAACTGTGAAAAAATGAGGAATCATTTTTTCACAGTTCTTTTTTTGTCAGCGGTCAATGGTCAGCGGTCAGCGGACCGTTGACGGGGCTGCTGCGCTGCAGCAGCCCCTTTCTTACTTTTCCAGCTCTTCTCTCATCACCGTTCCCAGTCCTCCAGTCTGGGCGTCTATTTTCTTGTACAGTTCCTGGACGGCGGGCTGGTTCCGGACTGCTTGGTAGAATTCCGGAGGATAGGCCACCAGGGTCATGCCTTTTTTCTGGAGTTTTTCCTTGCAGTCCCGGTCCACCTGGATCAGGGTAGGTGCCAGTTCTTCCCGGGCTTCCCGGACCGCGTCTTCCAAAGCCTTTTGGTATGCCTTGGGCAGATTCTCCCAAGCTTTTTTGTTCAGGACCATTTCGTTGGCGTACAGGATCACATTGGTTTCCGCCACGTATTTCTGGACTTCGTTGAAATTGGCGGAAAGGATGCTGTCCGCCGCATTTTCTTCCGCATCCACAATGCCGCTCTGCAGGGAAAAATACAGTTCCGGCCAGGCCAGAGGCGTGGGATTGGCTCCCAGGGCGGACCAGAAGGCCATATGGTTCCGGTTGCTCATGGTGCGGATCTTCAGCCCCTGGAAATCCTCCACCCTTTTCACCGGCCGGTTGGAGGTCATCAGCCGGTAGGTGCCGTTCTGGAGGGTCCCCATATAGTGGAGCCCCGCCCGGTCATAGGCCGCCGCCAGTTTCTGCCGGAAGGACCCGTCCCCGTTGAGTACCCGGTCGATGGTTTTCCCGTCATAGGGAGCAAAGACCATGGGCAGGTCGAACACCGCTCCCTCCGGCACAAAAGCCGTCACCGGAGCCATCTGGCCCACCACCAGCTGGATGTCGTTGGCCCGGAGCTGCCGGAGCAGGTCTTCGTCCCCGCCCAGTTCCGCATTGGGATGGTAGTCGATGGTCAATTGGCTGCCGGTCCGTTCAGCCACCTTTTGGGCCACCAGTTCCCCGAACCGCTGGCCCACGGAGCCTTTGCCGGAGGAATCCCCTCCCACCAGCACCACTTTGGGCAGACCGGCATAGGGCCCGGCTTCCTTCTCTTTGTTTTCGGCCGCCGGCTGGCTGCCGCAGGCAGCTGTCCCCAAAAGGAGCACCATTCCCAGGCAGGCTGCGGCCAGTTTCTTCCATATTCTATCCATGGCTGTTCCGTCCTTTCTTACCACAATGCCGGCAGGAAGGTGGAAAGCGCCGGAATGTAGGTGATGCCCACCAGAGCCGCCAGGAAAGCACAGATGAACGGAACGGATTTCCGGGCCACGCTCATGGGCTGCTGTTCTGCAATGTTCCCGGCCACAAACAGGTCCAGGCCGAAAGGCGGAGTGGCCAGGCCGATGGACAGGCAGCACACCAGCACCACCCCCAGATGGATGGGATCCACTCCCAGCTTTTTACAGGCCGGCAGCAGCACCGGTACCAGGATGATGATGGCCGGTCCCGTGTCCATCACCATGCCCAGGGCCAGGAAAATCAGCACCAGTACCGTGAGGACCGCCACCCCGGAGGTGAAGTTCCCCAGGATGAAGCTTTCCACCGCTTTGGTAGCCCGGGTCATGGACAGGACCCGTCCGAAAGCGGTGGCAAAGGCCAGCACGAAGGCCAGTCCCCCATAGGTCCGGACCGATTCCCGGAGCATGGGCAGGATATCCCCGAAGGTCATGGTCTTATAGACAAAAAGAGACACCAGCAGAGCATAGAACACGGACACCGCCGCCGCTTCCGTAGGGGTGGTGAACCCGGTGTAAATGCCTCCCAGGACAATCACCGGGCACAGCAGGGCCCAGGCGCTGTCCCGGAACAGCTGGAGGAAACCCATCCTGGACAGTTCTTCCATCCGTTCCCGGACTTTGTCCTTGTCCTCCCCGTTCCGGAGACAGTGGATCACCGCATAGACCATCAGGGCCAGGCCCACCAGGAAGCCGGGGATGATCCCCGCCAGGAACAGTTTCCCGGTGGAAACCCCGGTGGCCAGGGAATAGAGCACAAAGGGGATGGAAGGCGGAATGATGACTCCCAGGCCCCCGGCCACGGCCACCAGACCGGCACTCCAGGTCTTGTCATAGCCCAGTTCCGTCAGGAAGGGCACGCACATGGCTCCCACTGCCGCCGTGGTGGCCGGACCGGAGCCGGAAATGGCCCCGTAGAACAGGCAGGTGAGGATCACTGCACAGGGCAGGCCTCCGGGGATCCGGCCGGCAAAAAAGGCGAAGAAGTTGAACAGTTTCCGGGAAATCCCGCCTTTGGCCATGATCACACCCCCCAGGATGAACAGGGGCACTGCCAGGATGGGGGTGGAATTGGCCCCGGAAAAGGCATTGTTCAGCACCTGGCCCATGGTGCCTCCCTGATGGAACAGGGCAATGGGAGCAGTGGCCCCCAGGATCATGCTGATGCCGATAGGCAGGGACAGAGCAATGGCCAGGAGAAAGACGGAAAAAATCAGTACCGCGGACATTCAGTCATCCCCTTCCCGGGCCAGGGCCGCTTCGTCAGCCGCATCCTGGAGAGTCTGTTCCAGGGTGGACAGTTCCTTTTCCTGGAGATGCTGGACATGGATCCAGAGCATCTGGACGGACCGGACCACTCCCAGGAAGAACCCCAGGACCATGAAGCTGTACACAAAGGCCATGGACCACTGCATAGCCGGGGAAATCTCGTGGCTTTCAGCAATTACTGACACCACTTCCACCGCGTAAAGGCCCAGGACCCCCATGCAGCCCAGAGTGATCCCGTCCACCACCAGATTCAGCACCTTCCGGAGAGTTTCCGGGAGCATGTCCTTCAGCACCCCCACCCGGAGCATACTGTCCATCCGGATGGTATAGGGCAGGGACAGAAAAACGCTCCAGATCCACAAAAACCGGCACAGTTCTTCTGCCCAGGTGAGAGACGCCATGCCCGGGATTTTCCGGACAATGACCTGAAGCATGGTGATGCCGGCAATGAGAACCAGCATCACCACCAGGAAGGTCTCTTCCAGGTGCAGATCCAGCCAGTGGATCAGAGCGTTTACAGAGTTGCGTTGTACTGTCTTGCTGCTTTCCTTCACATTTTCCATTTTGTTTCTCTCCATTCTACTTTGCTACTTTGCAGCAGAAGCCCTACTCCTGCTGCTTTTTTTCTGCCAGGATTTTCTCCAGTTCCTGACCCATGGCTTCCACCGGAGCCTTCTTCCCTGACCACAGTTCCACCTGGGCCGTTCCCTGGTAGAGACTCATGGTGAGCCCGTTCAGCACCGGGCACCCGGCTTTTTCCGCATTTTCCAGGAACCGGGTCCGGGCCGGATTGTAGCAGGCGTCGAAGTAAAACTGGCCGGGCCGGATGTATTCCGGAGGCAGAGGGGTCCGGCCTGCGGTTTTCCCCATGCCCACCCCGCTGGCATTGATGACGGCATTGGCTTCTTTGACCCGGGAAAAATCTCCATAAGCCACGAATTCCGCCACAGGTGCGAAGTTTTTGTTGATGTCCGCCACCAGGCTCCGGGCGCTTTCTTCCACCAGATCCGTAATCAGGATCCGGCCGGCTCCATGGTAGGCCAGCGCCGAACAAATGGCCCGGCCGGCTCCGCCGCTGCCGAAGCAGAAGAAGGTCTTTCCGCTGACGGGCACCCCGGCTTCCTCCAGGGCCCGGTAAAAGCCCACCCCGTCGGTGTTGTACCCTTTCAGCCGTCCATCCGGCAGTTTCACCACCGTATTGCTGGACCCCATTTTGGCACACAGGGGATCCAGTTCGTCCAGGTATTCCAGGACTTTCACCTTGTTGGGCTTGGTGACGGCAAACCCGGCAAAGGGCATGTGCCGCAGTCCCTGGATGATTTCACCCAGGTGTTCGTTCCCGGTCACCGTGTAGAAATACACCAGGTTCAGCCCTGCCGCCTCATACCCTCTGTTCTGCATCCGGGCCGCAAAGGATTGGGCCAGGGGATCTCCCAACAGGGTAATGAAACGGGTGTGGATATCGATATGCATGTTCTACCATCCTACTTTCCTGCTCTGCGGGACAGTCCCGCATTTTGTATACATTCGTGATGTTTTTCATTTTAGGCCTGTAATGCTGTTTTGTCAATGACTTCCCCTACAGGGTTGACAGCCGAAGGAAATCAATTTTAACAAATTGATCTTAAAATCGGTCAGACCGTAGGGGGCGCAGGCCCGGTGCCCCGCTGAATGCACGAACCAACGATGCAAAAGCGGGCTCCCCGGCGTGGAGCCCCTACGGGTCCAATTTACACATTCATAGAATTTGCCTGCAAATTTTATCATCCGGCCGCTGATCATTGACCGCTGACGGGCAAAACGCCAAAAAAAAAAAGCCCTTGAAAACAAGGGCCAAATGAGGGGCAAATTCAACTTACAGTTGCATTATAGCACTCTTGTATACAATATTCAAGAATATTTTCAGTTTTTTCATAGTTATTTTATTTGTTGGTTAATTCATATAATGTTGGTAGAGTAAAAAAGTGGCTGTTGCGTAGGCAACAACCACTTTTGGTCGCGAGTCGCGAGCTATAAGTCGCGGTCCGCGACCGGGGTGAATTCATTCACCCCCCTACTTCCCATAATCCCGTCCTACATAAATCACCACATCCCCGCTGCTGGGGCTTACGGCTCCCTGGATCAGCTGGAAGTCGAAAGGCAGGGCTCCGGTGCGCTCTTCGGCGGCGCTGCTGCCGGCATTGATCAGCACCTGGGTCCGATCCATGGGGCTGCCGTTGGTGATGCTCACAATGGCAAACCCGGCGTTCCGGGCGTCATTGGCCGCTTCCACTCCGTACTGAGGATTGCCGCTGCAGTTGACCAGGGAGGCCCGGGGGGGTTTCTGGGGCGGCGGGGGCGGCAGATTGGGCGCCGTGCTGCCCTTGCCGGTACCGCTGCTGTCTCCCACAGGCAGGGCCGCTTTTTCTTTGTCCATTTTCCGGGCTTTTTCCACGGCTTTCTTCAGTTCCTGGTTCTGCACCTGGAGAGTCCGTTTCTCACCGCTGCCGGCGGCACTGTTGGTGCCCAGCAGTTCGTCATACTTCTTCTTGGCTGCCTGGGCCGCCATCCGGTATCCTTCCCCTGGCTGGACCCCCTGGAGCTGGGCCACCTGCTGGCGCAGGGCCGTCATGTTGGGGATCCAGTAGCTGATGTCATCAATATAGGCGGGGCTTCCCTGGACCATGGCGGTTTCCAGCTGAGAGGTGCCGGACACGTTCTTGGCAAAGGTCACCAAAAGAGATGCCAGGTCCCCTGCCGACAGATCCGTATCGATGCTCTGGTACAGAGTATGGGCGATTTCCGGGGCCCGGGTCAGGAGGCTGGCGGACCGGAGCTTGGCGAACACCGCCTTCATGAACTTCTGCTGCCGGGCCACCCGGCCGATGTCCCCTTCCTCATCCCGATACCGGACGTACTGGATGGCGGTGGTCCCGTCCATATGCTGTTTCCCGGGCTGGAGATTGATCACCAGGCCGTTTTCCCCGTCATAAGGGTCCGTATACTGCATGGACTTTTCCACATCGATGTCCACCCCGCCAATGGCATCCACCAGCTTGATGAACCCCTGGAAATCCACCAGTACATAGTTGCTGACGGGGATTCCCAGGAAGTTTTCCACAGTCTTCCGGCTCAGTTCATGGCCTCCGTAGGCATAGGCATGGTTCACCTTGTCCCAGCCGTGGCCGGGAATGGAGACCAGGGTATCCCGGGGGATGGACAAAAGAGCTGCCTGGTTCCGGGAAGTGTCCAGCATGGTCACAAAAAGGGTGTCAGACCGGCCGGTATCGCCGCTCCGCCGGTCCACTCCCATCACCAGGATGTTCCGTTTCCCCTGGATCTGGGCCACCTGGCCCGGGTCCGGCTTCTTTCCCGGCCCCAGCAGGAAAAATCCCGTCACCGCCGCCAAAAGGACCCCGATTCCCGCAATCACCGCTTTATATTTTCCCAGCATGATGGTTCTCCCTTAAACGTTACAATTTATGATCATTCCTTCTTTCATTTCTATTATACCGTAAAAAAGAAATGGATGCATCAGAAAAAGGGGGTGTGAAAGAATTCACACCCCCTGGTCACGGGCCGCAGCTGGCGGAGAAGCAACAGCCTTGTTTCACTTCGCCTCTTCCACTGCCTCTGCCATTTCCTTTACGTACGCCTTCACCGGTTCCACGGCGTCTTTACCGTACTGGGCGCAGAGTTTCACGATGGCGCTGCCTACGATGGCTCCGTCGCTGATGGCTGCCATTTCTTTGGCCTGTTCCGGGGTAGAGATGCCAAAGCCTACAGCAATGGGTTTGTCGGAGACTTCCCGGATCTTGTCCACGATTTCCTTCAGGTTGGTGGTAATGGATTTCCGCACCCCGGTGACCCCCAGAGAAGAAACCAGGTAAATATATCCCTGGGCTTCTCTGGCAATCATCTGGATCCGCTGGTGGGAGGTGGGAGCAATCATGGAAATAATCTCCACCCCGTATTTTTCCGCTTCCGGAGCGATGGTGTCCTTTTCTTCATAGGGCACGTCGGGGACGATGACCCCGTCGATTTTCACATCCCGGCACTGCTGGAAGAACTTCTCCCGGCCGTAGGTGAAGATCGGGTTCACATAGGTAAGGAACACCATGGGGATCCGGGTCTTTTCCCGGACCCGGGCCAGCATGGCGAAAATGTCCTTGATCCTGGTCCCTGCAGCCAGGGCCCGGGTGTCCGCTTCCAGGATCACCGGCCCTTCGGCAGTGGGATCGGAGAAGGGGATGCCGATTTCAATGAGCCCGGCTCCTGCCTCTTCCATGGCATAGATCAGTTTTTCCGTAGTGTCCAGGTCCGGATCCCCTGCGGTAATGAAGGGAATGAACAGCTTCCCCTTTTTCTTGAATGCGTCAGTAATCCTAGTCATGCAGATCTACCCCCTTGTATCTGGCAATGGCTGCCACGTCTTTGTCCCCCCGGCCGGACAGGTTCACCACGATGATCTTGTCCTTGGGCAGGGTGGGGGCCAGTTTCATGGCATAGGCCACCGCATGGGCACTTTCAATGGCCGGAATGATGCCTTCCGTCCGGGACAGATATTCAAACGCTTCCACCGATTCGTCGTCGGTGATGGGCACGTACTGGGCACGGCCCGTATCGTACAGGTTAGCGTGTTCCGGCCCGATTCCCGGGTAATCCAGACCGGCGGAAATGGAGTACACCGGGGCGATCTGCCCGTCTTCATCCTGGAGGAAATAGGATTCCATCCCGTGGAAGATCCCCGGTTTCCCCCGGGCGATGGTGGCGGCGGTTTCCGCGGTGTTCACTCCCCGGCCGGCGGCTTCCACCCCGATCAGCTGGACGTTTTTGTCCGGGATGAAATCGTAGAACAAGCCGATGGCATTGCTGCCGCCCCCTACGCAGGCCATGACCACATCGGGCAGCCGGCCTTCCTTCTCCAGCATCTGGGCTTTCACTTCTTCCCCGATGATTTTCTGGAAATCACGGACGATGGTGGGATAGGGATGGGGCCCCATGCAGGATCCCAGCACATAGAAGGTGTTTTCCACATTGGTGCACCAATCCCGCATGGCCTCGCTGACCGCGTCCTTCAGGGTGCCGGTGCCGGTGGTCACTGGCACCACTTTGGCCCCCAGAAGTTCCATTCGGTACACGTTCAGGGCCTGGCGGATGGTGTCCTCCTTGCCCATGTACACTTCACATTCCAGGCCCATGAGAGCCGCCACAGTAGCGGTGGCCACCCCGTGCTGGCCGGCGCCGGTTTCGGCGATGACCCGTTTCTTGCCCATCTTTTTGGCCAGAAGGCACTGACCCAGGGCGTTGTTGATCTTGTGAGCCCCGGTGTGGTTCAGGTCTTCCCGTTTCAGATAGATCTTGGCGCCTCCCAGATCCCTGGTCATCTTTTCCGCATAGTACAGCAGGCTGGGCCGGTTGGCATAGTCATGGTACAGAGTCCGCAGTTCCTGAAGGAATTCCGGATCATCCTTGAACCGGTTGTAGGCTTCGTCCAGCTGCAGCACTGCGTTCATCAGGGTTTCCGATACATATTGGCCGCCGTGTCTGCCAAATCTTCCATTGCTCATGATTCTTCCTCTTTTCTTACAGCGCTCACAAAAGCGCGGATTTTGTTTTCATCTTTCGTTCCGGCAGTTTCGATGCCGCTGCTGGTATCCACCCCGAAGGGGCTGTACCCAGCAATGGCCGCCGCCACATTGTCTGCATCCAGTCCCCCGGCCAGGAAAAAGGGTCTGGAGAACCGGGCTTGCCGGAGCAGACTGTGGTCGAAGGTTTTCCCCAGCCCTCCGAACTGGCTGCCGGAATAGGTATCCAGCAGGAAATAATCGCAGTCATACCGGTTCAGGTCCCGGAGGCTTTCCGGTCCCCGTACCCGGATCACCCGGATGATGGGAGCCGTTGTCCGCTCTCGGAGGGCCTTCACATAGGCTTCGTCTTCTTCTCCATGGAGCTGGATCAGCTGGATGGTGCCCCGGTTGGCCAGGGCCGCCGCTTCTTCCACAGGAGCCTTTACGAAGACGCCTACGGCGGCAATGGCCGGGTCCAGCTGCCGGCGGAGGTTTTCCGCCTGTTCCGCCGTTACCTGCCGCCTGCCGGGGGCGAAGACGAATCCGGCATAATCCGGCTGGGCCCGGTTCACCATGGCCACATCCTCTGGCCGCCGGATCCCGCACAGCTTGATTTTCGTCACAGGACCTCACCCCGCAGTTCTGCCAGGGCGGCTTTCATATCCGGGCTCCGCATGAGGGTTTCCCCGATGAGCACTCCGTTGACCCCGGCCTGTTCCAGTTGGGCGGTCTGCTGCCGGCTTTTGATGCCGCTTTCCGCCACAAAGGGAATGGTTTCCGGTACCAGGGACCGGAGCCGGAGGCTGTTGCCGATGTCCACGGTAAAGTCCTTTAGGTTCCGGTTGTTCACTCCGATGACCCGGGCGCCGCTCCGGATGGCCCGTTCCACTTCCTCTTCATCATGGGCTTCCACCAGGGCGTCCATGCCCAGGCTTTCCGCCAGCAGCCGGTATTCCTGGAGCTGGCTGTCGCTGAGGATGGCGGCGATCAGCAGGATGGCATCGGCCCCCAGGGTCTTGGCCTGGCACACCATGTAGTCATCCAGGGTGAAGTCCTTCCGCAGGAGGGGCGTTCCCACCGCCTGGCGGATTTCCCGGAGATACCGGTCGCTGCCCAGGAAGTAGTCCGTTTCCGTCAACACGGAAATGGCGGCAGCCCCCAGGGCTTCATACTGCCGGGCAATGGCCACATAGGGAAAGTCAGGAGCGATGAGCCCTTTGGACGGAGAGGCCTTCTTCACTTCCGTAATGAAGTTGAGGCCCGGTCTCTCCAGGGCTTCCCGAAAGCAGCCCTCCCGGTCCCGGAGCAGGGCTTCCGCTTCCCGCCGGAGGGTGTAGAAGTCTTTTTCCTTTTTCTGTTTTTCCACCCGCTGCCGGGTGGCTTCTGCCAGGGTATCCAGGATCATGTTCCGCACCTTCCGTTTATTCGTTGCTGACTTTGATGACTTTTTCCAGGGCGGCCAGGGCCTTGCCGCTGTCAATGAGTTCCGCCGCCAGTTTCACCCCGTCGGCGATGGTATCCGCCTTCCCGGCCACGAACAGGCCGGCTCCGGCATTCATGAGCACCGCATTCCGTTTGGTGCCCTGGAGCTTCCCGGAGAGGATGTCCCGGGTGATCCGGGCATTTTCTTCCGGGGTCCCCCCCACCAGGTCTTCTTTCTTCCCGGGGACCAGACCGAAATCTTCCGGACGGATCACCGAAGACCGGTAGTACCCGTCCCGGAGCTCACAGATGGTGGTGGGCCCGTTGGGAGAGATTTCGTCCAGTTTTTCCTGGCCGTAGGCCACCAGGCCCCGTTTCACCCCCAGGGAACACAGCACCTTGGCCAAAGGTTCCACCAGGTAGCCGTCATAGACCCCCAGCAGGAACATTTCCGGTTTGGCCGGGTTGGTGAGGGGCCCCAGGATATTGAACACGGTCCGGAACCCCAGTTCCTTCCGGATGGGCCCCACATACTTCATGGCTGCATGGTATTTCTGGGCAAACAGGAAGCAGAAGTTGGTCTCCTCCAGCATTTTCAGAGCCAGGGCCGGATCCTGCTGGATGTTCACCCCCAGGGCTTCCAGACAGTCTGCAGTGCCGCACAGGGAAGAAGCCGCCCGGTTCCCGTGTTTGGCCACCTTCACACCGCCGGCGGCCAGTACCATGGCGGAGGTGGTGGAAATGTTGAAGGAATGGGCTCCGTCCCCGCCGGTGCCCACGATTTCCATCACTTCCATCCCCGGATGGGGGACGGGAGTGGCCAGGGACCGCATGGCTTCCGCACAGCCGGTGATTTCGTCGATGGTTTCCGCCTTGGCGCTTTTGGTGGAAAGAGCCGCCAGGAACGCTGCATTCTGGGTGGGAGTGGTCTTGCCTCCCATGATCTCCAGCATCACTTCCTTGGCTTCGTTGTAGGTCAGGTCTCCTTTGTTGACCAGTTTGATGATGGCTTCTTTAATCATGATCTATGCCTCCTGCTTGGTGATTTTCAGATCCAGGAAATTCCGGATGATGGTCATGCCTTCCGGGGTCAGGATGGATTCCGGATGGAACTGGAGCCCGTAAATGGGATAATCCCGATGTTCCACCGCCATCACTTCCCCGTCTTCCGTAGTGGCCGTTGCCTTCAGGACTTCCGGCAGGGTATCCGGGTCGATGGCCAGGGAATGGTACCGCCCCACCAGGATCTGTTCCGGCAGCCCCTTGAACAAGGGAGAGATCCGGTCCAGGGTTACCGTGGACTGTTTCCCGTGCATCAGCTGCCGGGCGTAGGTGACGGTGCCTCCGAACACTTCCCCGATGGCCTGATGGCCCAGGCACACCCCCAGGATGGGGAATTCCCCTTTCAGTTCCCGGAGAGCTGGTTCGCAGACCCCTGCATCGCAGGGCCGGCCGGGCCCGGGAGACAGGATCAGGTGGTCCGGCTGGAGCTTCCGGATCCCTTCCACCGTAATGGCATCGTTCCGGATCACCTGGATGTCTGGGTTCAGGGTGCCCATATATTGATACAGATTGTAGGTAAAGCTGTCGTAGTTGTCGATGATCAGTTCCATGTTACGCCTCCGTGGTTGCTTCCAAAGCCTGCCGTACGGCCGCTGCCTTGTTGATGGTTTCCATGAATTCGTCCTCCACCTTGGAGTCGGCCACAATACCGCTGCCGGTCTGGAAGGAAACGGTGTCCCCGTATTTCACAGCGGTGCGGATCACAATGCAGATGTCCATGTTCCCGGCAAAATCCAGGTATCCCATGCCCCCGCCGTAGGGTCCCCGCCGTTCCGGTTCCAGTCCATCCAGGATCTCACAGGCCCGGACTTTGGGAGCCCCGGAAAGGGTCCCGGCCGGGAAGGCGGCACACAGGGTGTCGATGGCATCCTTCCCTTCCTTCAGAGTACCGGTGACCCGGGTGGTCATGTGCATCACATGGGAGAACTTTTTCACCAGCAGATGATCATGGACTTTTACGGACCCGAATTCCGCCACCTTGCCCACATCGTTCCGGGCCAGGTCCACCAGCATATTGTGTTCCGCCAGTTCCTTGGGGTCCGTCTGCATGTCCCGTTCCAGGGCTTTGTCCTCCTCTTCGGTCCGGCCTCTCCGCCGGGTGCCCGCAATGGGCATGGAGGTGATTTCCCGGTCCTGGACCTTGATCAGGGTTTCCGGAGAAGAACCGGCGATTTCCAGATTGTCGTTCTTCAGCAGCACCATGTACTGGGAAGGGTTGGTGGTCCGGAGGATCCGGTACATGTTGAACAGATCCTGGTCGTAGGAAGCGGAGAACCGCTGGGAATACACCGCCTGGAAAATATCCCCCTGCC
Source organism: Acidaminococcus sp. HCP3S3_G9_1 (assembly GCF_052122455.1). Lineage (NCBI taxonomy): Bacteria > Bacillati > Bacillota > Negativicutes > Acidaminococcales > Acidaminococcaceae > Acidaminococcus > Acidaminococcus sp. HCP3S3_G9_1. The sequence continues at coordinate 46,248 of NZ_JBQKCH010000001.1, forward strand.
GGATGTGTTCTTTGATTTTCTCCACATTTTCTCCATAGGTCGCTTTGTCCTGATTGCTGGTGATGGGCCCCAGATGAGCCGGGGTGAAGGCCGGCGGCGCCACCGGCTGCCGGACCAGGGCTTCCATGGCATCCAGGTTCTTCTGGGCCTTGGCGTAGTTCCCTTCCAGGTCATCGGTCTTGATGTTCACGATCAGGTACATTTTCTGGAGCACCCGGTCGAAGGCGATCACCTTGTCGAAGAGCATCAGGTCGAAATCCGGGAAGGCCGTAGACTTGGCCGGGTCGAAATGGAGGCTGGGTTCACAGTACTGGAAAAAGTCGTAGGAGAAATACCCTACGAACCCGCCGGTAAAAGGAGGCAGCCCGGGGATTTTGGGGACCCGGTAGGCCTTCAGGATGGACCGGAGGGCCTCCAGGGGCCGGTTGGGATCTACCGGGATCCGGCTGCCGGCAAATTCCACCTGGGCGTTCCGGTCCTTGGCCCGGAGCCGGACAACAGGGTCGAAGCCGATGAAGGAATACCGGCCAGCCTGGTCGTTCTGTTCCAGGCTTTCCAACAGGAAATACCGGCTGCTTTCCTTCCGCACCAGGCTCACCAGGCCGATGGGAGTGGCGGTATCCGCCAGGATTTCCCGGACCACAGGCACCGCCGCATATCCCTGGGCCAGGGCTTTGCTTTCTTCCAGACTCTGTTGTTTCATGACTGTTCCTCCTTACTGATAAAAGAAAAAGACATCCAGGTTGGATATTCCACCTGGATGCCTGTTCCTGCAAGTCACTGTCTCTGCAGTAAAAAAACACCTGTCCTCCTACAAGGACAGGTGTCATAACCTGCGGTACCACCCTGTAATGGAGCCAAAGCTCCACACCTCAAGCAGAATGCCAACACATTCCTCACCGGTAACGTCGGTGCTGCGTCGCGGGATACTTTCCGAAGATTTCATCGCGCCCTCAGTGGTCCATTTGTCAGACTGCCACGGTCCGGCTCTCAGCTTCCCGGACTCTCTGTGCGCACATTTTCTGGCGTTATCTCCACCTCAAAGGTTTTTGGTTCTTATTGAATTGATGGTTGTATAGTAGCACTGGAGAAACAGCTTGTCAAATATTTTTTCTGAAAAAGTTTAAATTGTTCACTTCTGTATCTCTTTTAACAGTTTCTGGGACTTTTGTTTCTGTACACTCTACTCTTTTTCATACACATCTGCAAATTCCGGTTTCCGGTCGAACTGGACCCGGGCATAGGAACACTGGGGGATGATCTTCACCCCGGCTTCCCGGGCCATGTCCGCCACCGCCCGGACCAGTTTCCCGGCCAGGCCCTGGCCTCCGTACTGGGGATCCACAATGGTGTGTTCCAGGGTCCAAACCCCGGGACGGGTCACCCCATAGGTGCATTTTCCGATTTCCACGGCCCCGTCATACAGGGCCGCCCGGAAGTTTTCCGGTTCCTTTACAAGACGAATGGTGTCCATGAATTTCTCCTTTCAAGACCTGGCCGCTGAAGCAGCCAGGCCGGTCAACGGTCAGCTGTCAACGGCCGCTGACAGCCTTTTACTCTTCCACCGTCACCTTTGTCCCTACTTTCACACAGGCCTTCAGCTTTTCCAGATCTTCATTGTTCATCCGGATGCAGCCTTCGGAGGCCCGGGTGCCGATGGAGGCCGGGTCGTGGGTGCCATGGATGCCGATGCCGTCCCATTTTCCCTGGCTCAGGCTCCGGGTATCCAGGCTGATGAACCAGGGCCCGTAGGCGTGCTGGATCACCCCTTTGCCGTCGTGGAAATCATGGGACCAGCTGGAGGCATCGATGATTTCATCCACCGGGAAGGTTCCCTCCGGGGTCTTCATGTCCCCGCTCATCTGCTTCTGCCCGGGATTCTTCCCCAGGGCCACCGGCCATTGGGCCACCGGTTCCCCGTGGTCCAGGAGGAACAGGGTAAATTCTCCTTTTTTGACCAGGATGGAGTAGTCGTGGGGTTCCGGGGTCTGGCGCACATCCCTGGTAACAGCCGGTGCCGCCGGAATTTCCTCTGCTTCTTCCGCCGGCTGTCCGCCCCGGCAGCCTTTGATGGCGAACCCCACTGCCAGCAGCAGGACCAGGATGAAAAAGACGCCCCAGGCCGGTCCCTTCCATCTCCGTTTTTGGTACGCGTCATGATATTTTCCCATGGTCCCCTCCTTTCCGGAAGCCGGTTACAGACGCCGGCAGAACTGGACCGAAACATACCCGGTCTGTCCGTTGTCCCGTTTCACCCGATACCAGTTGTCCTTCCGTCCGGTAATCTCCACCTTTTCTCCTTCATCGAAATAGTCCACAATATCCGTATTGGTTCCGGCACCCGCCCGGAGACGCACGTCGGTACCGGTGATCTTTCCGAAGGATTTGTCCGTCTTTTTCCCGTCCGCGGCTTTCTGGTCAGCCCCTTCCGCCTTGGGCTGGGTCTTGGGAGCCGAAGTTCCCGGTTTCTTTTCTTCCTGGGTCACCGCCGGTTTGGCATCGGACCCGCTCCCGGCATCCTTCTGCCGGGCAAAGAAGATCCCTGCCCCGGCCGCCGCCAGCATCAGGAGAATCACCAGGGCAATCCATTTGCCCCGGCCGCTTTTGTGGGGCAAATCTTCCCGGGGCTGGAAAGTCTCAAAGGAAGCCTTCTGGGGCTGGGGTGCCGGCTGGGTTGCTCCCTTTTCCTGCTGGTCCGGCTGAACCGGGGCCGCCGGCTGCTGCACCGGCGTGCCGCAGACCGGACAAAATTTTTCCTCTTCCGTCAGCTGATTCCCGCAATGGGCACAAAATTTCGCCATGGGTTACGCCTCCTGCCCCTCAGTCCGCATCCTGGTCATTGATCTTGGTGGATTTGATCTGGACACTGATCAGGGTGGGGCTCTTCTGTTTCACGATACCCACGCATTTCCCCTTCACATTGACGAAATCCCCGATTTTCAGATCATTGACGATGCTGGCCCGTTTGGCCGGCACATCCACCAGCACCTGATAGGTCTTGCCGCCGTTTTTCCGGCTTTCCAGGGTAATGCTGTAATTCTGGGAATTGTTGAACTGCCCCTTCCATTTTACCTTACCGGAAACCTGGACGGTCTTGTCCTTGTATTTTTTATCTCCGGAACTCTGGTCCCGGATATAGTCATCCACGATTTCACCGGATTTCACCTGGATGGGTTTGCTGCCGCCCCCAAAGGCGAAGAACAGTCCCAGGACCACCACAAGTACCCCGATGATGGCCAGGATCTTCTTTTTCTTTCCGTTGCCCTCCGGAGGAACCGGAGGCATCCGGAAGTTCTGGAAGCCCTGGTTCCCGCCGCCTCCCTGGCCGCCGGAAACCGGTTCCGCCACCACTACTTTGTAAGTTTCTTCCTGAGCTGGCTGTACGGATTCAGCCGGCTTTTCATCTCCGGCACCCTTTTCCTCCGGCTTTGTTTCCTTCAGCCGGGTACCGCATTCGGTGCAGAAATCATTGGCCGCCGGGTTCATATGACCGCATTTGGGGCATTTCACCACCGGATCCTGTTTGGCGCCGCACTGGACGCAGAACAGGGCATCGTCCGCCAGTTCGCAGCCGCACTGTTTGCATTTCTTGGACATAACCATTCCCCTTCCGTATAAGGAAACCATCCCCAACTCCCGGTTTCCCGCAGTTTTCTTTATGATTCTTATTATACGCAGAAAATTGGGAATAGGAAAGGGGCTGTTGCGTGCGCAACAGCCCCTTTCCCTGTCATCAGCTCTTACATCTCCCAAATAAACGCCGCCAGCTGCTTCAGACCCGGTTCCAGGCTGGTCATGTCCAGTTCTTCCTGGAGGGTGTGGACCCCTTTGCCCAGGCTGATGCCGAAGGCGATGGCCGGGATGTTCCGGCTAAGAGGGATGTTGGCATCAGTGCTGCTGGCACTGAACACCGTTTTCAGGCCTTCCCGTTTCCGGATGGCGGTGATCCGGTCATGGATTTCATGGTGCTGCACCCCTTCGCTGCAGGGCCGCTCTCCCAGAAGCAGGGTCTCCACCTTTACCTTGTCCGTGGTATGGGCCTTCAGGATGGCCTGGAAGGCGGCATCCAGCTTTTCCAGTTCGGAATGGGATACGGACCGCATGTCCACGGTGAATTCCACTTCCGCAGCAATAGAGTTGATGGTGGTGCCTCCCTGGATGGTCCCCACATTGTAGGTGGTCCGGGGATTTCTGGGCACCTGGAGGCTGTAGAAATCCCGGATGATTCCCGCGGCTTCGTTGATGGCGTTGGCCGCCCCGAAAGCCGCATAGCTGTGGCCCCCGGCCGTGACCACATGGACCGCGTACCGCCGGGACCCTACGGCCAGGTTCACGAACCGGTCGCTGTTCCCGTCCACGGCCATGAAATAGCTGAGCCGGTCCCCGAAGGCATCAGTAAGGGCCCGGCTCCCTTTCAGGTTCCCCAGCCCTTCTTCTCCCACATTGAAGGCGAACACCGCCGGCGTCCGGAGCTTCAGGGTCAGCATCATCCGGATCAGGAACAGCAGGGCAGCCACGTCAGAACTGTTGTCCCCGCAGGAAGGGGCCTTCAGGATGTGCCCGTCGATGTCCGGAGTGATCCTGTCCACTCCCGCAAACACCGTATCCATATGGGCGGTGTACAAAGGGAACTTGTCCACTCCTTCAATGCAGTGGGGATAGATCACATTGCCGGCTTCATCCCGGTATGCGCCTTCCGCCCCCATGGCTTCCAATTGTTCCAGGATCCACTGGGCCTTCCTGTCCTCTTCTCCTGTGGGAGAAGGGATGGTGATCACATCATACAGAGTCTGGAGGTATTCCGGCATCCGGTTGTGGATATAGTCCTCCACCATTTTGCGCAGCACGTCATTCATGGGCATGACTCCTTTCTTAACTGACCAGTCCAGAGTATAGAATTTTTGTTTCTGCAGGACACCGGATCCATTTCGTGTCTCCAGTTCGAAAACTGTCCACAATATGATTTACGCCTGCCATTTCTCTGCACTCTGCACTCTTCACTCTTTACTCTTCACTCATTCTACCCCAAATTCTTCCGGAATAAAACCGCTGCCAGCCAGAGGGTCAGGACGGCCACTACGGCCATGGGCAACAGATCCGGGGCAATGGTGCCAAGGCCCGCTCCTTCAAAATAGATCCGGCGGATGGCATCCAGGGCAAACCGGAGAGGATCCGCATAAGTCAGGATCTGGAGGAACTGGGGCATGTTCCGAACCGGGGTGGCCACCCCGCTCAAAAGGGCATTGGGGATCAGATATACATAGGTGTACACCTGGACCTGCTGCATGGAACTGCACACGGAAGAAATGCTCAGCCCGATGCCGGTGGAACTGAGGAAATAGACCAGCAGCACCAGGTACAGGGTCAGGTAGGACCCTTCAAAAGGCACCTGGAACCAGAACAGATCCAGCAGCAGGAGCAGCGTCCCCTGGAGCAGCCCCACCAGCACCGGAGGGAACGCCTTCCCGATCAGGAGCACCAGGGGGGACGCCGGGGTCACCAGCAGCTGTTCGAAGGTCCCTTCCTCCCGTTCCCGGGCTACGGACATGCCGGCCAAAAGGATCACCTGGGAAAAGCTCATGAGCCCCAGGATCCCGGGAGCAAAATACCACAGGGTCAGCTGGTTGGGGTTGAACCAGGTCCGGGTTTCCACGGAAAGGGGCGGTTTCTGGCCGGTCCGGGCTTCCAGCCACTGCTGGACCACCCGGGAGGTGTAGGCGGAAGCCAGACTGGCGGTCATGGTATTCCGGCCATCGGTGATTACCTGGAGGGGGGCTTTTTCTCCCCGGGCCAGTTTCTCTTCAAAATCAGAGGGAATGGCCAGCACCACCATGGCTTCTTCCCGGTCGATGGGATCCTTGAGCTGGGCGGTATTCTGGAGATCCGCCACCCGATGGAAAAAGCGGGTGCCGTCCAGGGTGGCCAGCAGAGAGGTGGAAGCCTCTGAATGGCTCTGGTCCAATACCGCATAAGTCACATCCTCCACATTGAAGGTGGCGGTGTAGCCGAAAATCACCCCCAGGACCAGAGTGGGGACTACCAGAATCTGCCGGAAGGCCTTGTCCTTCCAGATGGCCAGCAGTTCTTTCCGGCAGATATACCGGACCTGCTGACAAAATAGCTGCCAGGGCGTCATTCATTCCACCTTCTTTCGGATACGCTGGAGGGCCAGGCCCAGGAAAAGCACCATGAAAAACAGCAGCCAGCCGGCCTGGGGCAGGATCACCGGCCACAGGTCACCGGCCAAAAACAGGGTCTTCAGGGCCACCAGATAATGCTTGAAGGGCAGTACTTCCCCGATCCACTGGACCCACCGGGGGGTGGCCCGCAGGTCGAACAGGAACCCGGAAAGCATGATGCTGGGCAGGAAGCTTACCAGAAGGGCAACCTGGATGGCCATGAACTGGGCTTTGGTCACCACAGAAATCAGCATCCCCATGCCCAGGGCGGTGAGCAGGTACAGGACGGAAAACAGCAAAATCAGGGACAGGGACCCTACCAGAGGCACCTGGAACAGGAACCGGGACAGGATCAGACAGATGAAGACCCCCAGCAGGGCAATGCAGAAATAGGGGATCATCTTGGCCACAATGATCTCTCCTTTTTTCACCGGAGTCACGAACAGGGATTCAAAGGTCCCCCGTTCGTATTCCCGGGCCATGACCCCGGCGGTGAGCAGCACCCCCACCAGGGTGACGATCATCAGGATCAGCCCGGGCAAAAAGTACCAGGTGCTTTCATGGGCATCATTGAACCAGAGCCTGGATTCCAGGTCCACGGCTCCCACGCCCTGGCCGGCCATCTGGCGGGCGGACCACTGAGCCGCCGCCGTTTCCACATAACTCTGGATGCTCATGGCGGTGGTGGTGTCCGTGCCGTACAGCAGCAGCTGGACCCGTCCGTCCCCCTGGTGGAGCTGGCGGCTGAAATCCGGAGGCACCCGGAGGATGGCGTCGATTCTCCGCTGTTCCATGGCTCGGAGCGCCTGGTTCATGCTGGTCATGTATGTAGGTCGGAAGTATTCCGATCCATCCACGAAATCCACCACCTGCCGGGCCTCCGGAGACGCGTCCTCCAGCACCACCCCGATGGGGGCGTGCTTCACATCCAGGCTGATGCCGTAGCCGATCACCAGGATCAGCAGGATGGGCAGCAGGATGCCCAGGGCCAGGCTGGAATTGTCCCGGAGCACTTCCCGGAACTCCTTCACCGTCAGAGCCCGGATCCGGCGCATATTATCTTTCATTGGGCTGCCTCCTCTCCCCTGGCCCGGGCCTGGTTCACGATGTCGATGAACATGGCATCCATGTTGGCCCCCGGTTTATGGAGTTTTTCCCGGATTTCATCGGTGGAACCGATGATCAGCATCTTCCCATGGTCCTGGATCATGATCCGGTCGCAGTACTCGGATTCTTCCATAAAGTGGGTAGTGATGATGATGGTGGTCCCTTTGCAGGACAGATCCGTGATTTCCCGCCAGAACATCCGCCGGGCCAGGGGATCGATGCCGCTGGTGGGTTCGTCCAGGAACAGGATCTCCGGCTCCTGGAGCAGGGCGCAGGCCATGGACAGCCGCTGTTTGTAGCCTCCCGGCAGGTCCCCGGCATTGTGGGATTCCGTCCCGGTGAGCTGGAACTCCTCCAGCACCGTGCGGATCCGTTCCTGGAGCTTCTTCCGGGGCAGGCCGTACATGCCTCCGTAGAACTGGAGATTTTCCAGTACGCTGAGCTTGGTGTACAGGGCGAATTTCTGGGACACGTAGCCGATTTTGGCCCGGGCCTCCGTCCGGGCAGTCCGCAGGTTCTCCCCGGCCACGCTGAGCTTGCCGCCGGTGGCAGGGATCAGGCCGCAGAGCATCCGGAAGGTAGTGGTCTTCCCGGCCCCGTTGGGCCCCAGAAGGCCGAACACCTCTCCTTTGTGGACCTGGAAGGAAGTATGGGAAACCGCGGTGAAATCCCCGAACTTCTTCACCAGGTCCTTCACTTCGATGCTCACTTCATTCTGGGAAGGACGGGGCGGGATCTTGTCCAGAGGAGCCAGGGGGATCCGGGTCTTTTCCAGATCCGCCGCCTGGTGGAGAAGGATCATGAACCCGTCTTCCAGCCGGGGTTCCACCGCCCGGGGGGTCAGGCTCCACCGCTCCAGGGTGGGAATGGGTTCCCCGGGCCGGGCGGCAATGTACCGGACGGTACCGCTTTCCGGAACCGCATCGATGATCTGTTCCGTGTCATCCAGCAGGGATCCCTGGAGCACCCGGTAGGGCAGTTCTTCCGGCGGGTCCACTTCGAAGCATTTTCCCGCCGCCACCTGGCTCAGTTCCTGGGGAGTCCCTTCAAACAGCATCTGGCCCAGGTTCAGCACATACACATGGTCGCACATGGCCGCCTCGTTCATGTAGGCGGTGCATACAATGACGCTGAGGTTTTCTTCCCGGACCATCTGCTTAATGATGATCCACAACTCGTCACGGCTGAGAGGGTCCACCCCTACGGTAGGTTCGTCCAGGATCAGCAGATCCGGAGAACGGACCAACGTGCAGGCCAGCCCCAATTTCTGCTTCATGCCCCCGGACAGCTTCCCTGCCAGCCGTCCGGTAAAGGGAGCCAGCCCGGTCATGTCCAGCAGTTTGGCAAAACGGTCCTTCCGGGTATCCTGGGGGATCCCGTGAAGGTCCGCATACAGATCCATATTCTCCTGGATGGTCAGATCTTCATAAAGGCCGAATTTCTGGGGCATGTAGCTGATCCGGGACTGGATTTCCTCCGCCCCGGCCACTGAATCCAGCCCCAGCACCTTCAGGCTCCCGCCGGTGGGGTCCATGAGCCCGCAGATCAGCCGCATGGTGGTGGTCTTCCCGGCCCCGTCCGGACCGATGAGGGCGGTCATTTTCCCTTTTTCCGCCCGGAAGTCGATGCCTTGGAGAGCATGGGTCTTTCCCTGCTTGTCATCAAAGAGTTTGTCCAGCTTTTCAGCCTGGACCACCCATTCAGTCATGGCTCTGCTCCGTGTCGATCTGCACCGTGGCGGGCATTCCCATCCGCAGCACATTGTCGGAATCGGTTACATAGACCCGGACTTCGTACAGCAGGGAGGTACGCAGTTCCGTGGTCTGGACCGTTTTGGGGGTGAATTCTGCCGTAGAGGAAATATAGCCAATCTGGCCTTCGATGGGATCCTTGGGATGGCTGTCCGTATAGATCTTCGCCTTCATCCCTTCATAGATCCGGCCCAGATCCTTTTCGCTGACATAGACCCGGATCCATTTCTTTTCATTGAGGGACAGCTTGAACACCGGTTTCTGAGGAGAAGCCATATCCCCCACTTCCAGCAGCCGGGACCGGATGACCCCGTCTGCCGGTGCCTTGAGTTCCGCCTGGCTCAGCAGGTAGTCCACGTGTTTGGCGTCTTCCTGGAGGGCTTTCAGCTGGGCTTCCCCGCTGGCCACATCTTCATCCCGGGGACCGGCCTGGGCTTTTTCATATTCCTGCCGGGCCGCTTCCGCCTGGGCCGCCGTTACATCCACCTTGGTCCGGGCCGCATCCCGGTCCTGTTTGCTGACGGATTTTCCATTGGAAGAGGCAAAGGCGTTCTCCACCCGGGCCAGATCCTGCCGGGCCTGGTCCGCCTGGGCTGCCGCCTCATCGGCTTTAGCCCGGGCCGCTTCCAGATCTTCCGCCCGGGTGCCGTTGTGGAGTTTGTCCACCACGCTCTGCTGGGCGGCGATCTGAGCCTGGAGCTTGCTCTTCTTGATTTTCAGTTCATCGGTATCCAATCGGGCCAGTACCTGGCCCTTGGTGACCTTATCTCCTTCTTCCACCATTTCTTCCGCGATCCGGTCGCTTTCCCGGAAGGCCACGGATACTTCCCGCACATCCACGTTCCCGTAGAGGGTCAGCTGCCGGGCCGCCTTCTGCACCTGATACCGGTGGTAACCGTAGGAGCCCCCGCCGATGAGCAGGGCTGCCGCTGCCACCAGGGCCGCCAGTTTCTTTTTGTCCTGTAAAAGGTTTTCCCAAAATGCCATCATTTATCCTTCCCTTCTGCCCTGCTGATTTCCGCCTGTTCCGCATCGGTAAGCGGCTGCCAGCCGCCACCCAGTGCCTTGTACAGGTGGATCAGGTCCGCCAGTTCCTGGCCCCGGCTGCGGTTTTCCTGCCGTTTCATGGTAAGCAGGATCCGTTCGCTGTCCAATACCGGCTGATAATCGCTGAGTCCCGCCTGGAAGCGGTTTTCCGCCAGGTCGAAAGCCCCCTGGGCATTGTCCACCCCGGCGGTGAGCTTGTCTTTCCGTTCCTTTTCCTGAACGATACCGGTCATGGCATCCTGGACTTCCCCGGCCGCCTTCAGCACCGTGTTTTCATACTGGGCCTGGTATTCTTTGGCCCGGGCATCCTGCAGCTTCACATTCTGCCGCAGCTGTCCCCCATGGAACAGGGGGAAGGTGAAGGAAGGCGCAATGGCAAAGGAATGGGCGCCGGAACCGAACAGATTCCCGCCCCCCAGGGTGATGAGCCCCAGGAACCCGTCCAGGGTGAACCGGGGCTTCAGTTCCGCCCGTGCCTCTTTGGTCCGGGCGATCTGGGCTTCCAGCCGCTCTTCCGCCGCCCGGATATCCGGCCGCTGGCGCATCAGGTTGGCGGGAATGGCATGATACAGTTCCGGATCGATTTCCGGTAAATCTTCCGGTTCCAACAGGTCATTGAGCTGGCCCGGTTCCGTCCCGGTAAGGATGGACAGTCGGGTAAGGGTCTCCTGGATGGACTGCCGGATCCGGGGGATCTCCGCCCGAGTATTCTGTTCCTGGGTCCGCATGGCTTCCAGAGGATAGCCGCTGATCAGCCCCGCATTGTAATTGGTCTGGAGCAGATCTGCTTTTTCCCCTTCCAGGGCTGCATGCCGTTCCAACAGGTCCAGATCCTGCTGGAGGGTCCGGAGAGATACATAGTTGAGGGCTGTTTCCGCACTGAGGGTCACCCAGGTGCTGTACAGGGCTGCATGCTGGGCTGCCAGGTTGTGGGCGGCGCTCTGCTTCTTGGCCTTCAGCCGGCCGAAGAAGTCCGGTTCCCAGGAAGCATCGATGCCCAGCCCGGCTACGGAAGAATTCCGGTTGGGCGGGTTGATCATCCCCGGATAGGGACTCATATCGCTGATTTTGTCGTTGACCCCCTGAGGGGCTTCATACCGTCCGTAGGTGCCTCCCACATTCAGCCAGGGCAGGGCTTCCCCCTTGCTGATCCCCAACTGGGCCCGTGCTTCTTCCACCCGGGCCTGGGCCGCCTGGAGATCCCGGTTGTTTTTCAGAGAAAGTTCGATCAGGGCGTCCAGTTTGGGGTCCTGGAAGGTCTTCCACCAGTCCGCCAGCTGTTCCTCACTGAGCCTGGCCTCCGGCGTGGCCTTGTCATAAGCTGCCGGTTGCTTCTGGGCCAGTTCTGTCCAGGAGGGCATCTTCACCGCCTTGGGCTGGGGATCCTTCTTCCCGGCCAGGGCCGGCTGCATCATCCCCGGTGCCAGGGTCAGGGACAGCCCCACCACCACAGGTTTCCACCATTTCATGGTCATCGCTCCCATCTGTACCAGTAAAATAATTATTCGTTTGATTAATTATACCCTCATTATAGCCCAAAACCGGTCCGGTGGCAAGATGGAGAAAAAAAATGGTTGCACAAAACAGAGGGATTTGTTATACTTCGTTTAGTTAGTAATTGCTAACTATTTTGGCTGGTATTTTTCGAAGTACAGCCATTTTTCTTTGGTTATTAATTAGTCATAACTAACTTATTCAAGGAGGCTCCACTATGACCATCACCCTGGAAACAGAACTGGTGCGCCAGTGCGCGCCCACCCTGGCCGGTCTCAAAGCCGCCAGTCTGTTCCGCTTCGTTTTCCGTCCCGGAGACAGCCCTTTCGCCCAGATCGGGGAAATCCAGCGCAGCCTGGAACCCAAACAAATCCGTCTGGAAGTCCTGAGCTATGACTGCATCCGGAAAAGTGCCCTCCTGTATGTGTACCGCCCCCACCGGCTCAGCATCCTTCTCCAGGATCCGGAAAGCAGTTCCTTCCTGAAACGCCAGGGCTATGAGGGCTCCACCTGTCAGGAGATCCTGGACCAGATGGCCCTGCGCCTGGCACGGCGGGACCCCTTCCCTCATGAAATCGGCATCCTGCTGGACTATCCTCTGGAAGATGTGAAAGCCTACATGGCCTCCCCCCGGGACAAAGGCGTTTGTTCCGGGTGCTGGAAGGCCTACGGAAACCGGGAACGGGCCGCCTGTTATTTTGCCAAATGCCAGAAATGCACCCGGATCTACTGGCGCTGCTACTGCGCCGGTACTCCCCTCAGCAGGCTGGCGGTGGCTTAAATAAAATGTTTGTCAGCCGGCGTGGCCGGCGGAAAGGATGGATTACAATGAGCAAAATCGCAGTGGTATTCTGGAGCGGGACCGGCAACACGGAAGCCATGGCCAAGGCCGTGGAGGAAGGTGCCAAAGGCAAAGGGGCTGAAGTGGTGGAATACAATGCTTCCGCCTTTTCCGCCGGGGAAGTGGCCAATTTCGACGCCATCGCCTTCGGCTGCCCGGCCATGGGAGCGGAAGTCCTGGAAGAAGGGGAATTCCAGCCCATGTGGGATGAAGTGAAAGGCAGCCTGAAAGGCAAGAAAATCGCCCTGTTCGGCTCCTACGGCTGGGGCACCGGAGAATGGATGGACAGCTGGAAAGCCGACGCGGAAGCCGAAGGCGCCGTGCTGGCCGCTGATCCGGTAATCGCCAACAACGCCCCGGATGACGATGCCCTGAATCAGTGCAAAGGACTGGGCGAGGCACTGGCGTAAAAAGAGGTGGTGCTGCACATTGCGTGCAACACCACCCTTAGCTGTAGAGCCGCATAGCGGCTCAAGTCTGGAGTCGGAAGTCTGGAGCCGAAGGTTAAATTTGTAGGCAAATTTTTTGAATGTGTAGAACCTTTGGACGAAATGATCTCTCAAATTGATTGCGATTCTGTTTCTACAGAATCAAAAGGATCCGTCCAGCCAGACGGATCCTGTCCTGAGGCTTCCGACTGCAGACTCCCGACTTCCGACTAAGGGGCTGTTGCGCATGCAACAGCCCCTTTCAATGAAACACCATTCCCAACACTTTCATTACACAGTACAAAATCCCGCTGGCGATCATGGGACCTACGGGGACGCCTTTGAAGAGGATGACGCCGATGATGGTGCCGATCAGCATGGCGGCCACCACCTGAGGATCCGCCCCCATCAGTTCCACCCCCCAGCGGCCCAATAAGGCCACCAGGGCACCGATGACCAGAGAGGCCATGCCCAGGGGTGTCTTGAACACTCCCAGGGTTTCCGCCAGACCGATTTTCCCGGTAGCGATGGGCACCATCAGCGCTGCCATCAGCAGCATGACCCCCCAGTTCACCCCGTGGCCGCCGAAATAGAGCAGTTTCTCCTCCGGCAGGAACAGCTTCAGCAAGACCAGGAGGCCGGCGGCATAAGATACCGTCAGATTATGGGCCAGATAGCCCAGGACAATCAGAAAGCCAAGGATCAGATAAGGCTGCATATACCTACTTCCCTTCCGTAATCAACAAATAAGAGGCTGGGCAGAACGCCACAGTCTCTTTATTTTACCCTACTTATCCTATTTCTTCAATTCCTCCTCCCACTCCAATACATACTGGACAAAATATTCCACACCCAGTCCCAGGGCTTTTTCGTCGATGTCGAAGTAGGGGCTGTGCTGAGGATACCGGCGGTCTTCTTCCGGGAAGCCGCCGCCCAACAGCAGCAGGCATTTGGGATTGTAGTACTTGGCGAAGTCTTCTCCTCCCATCTGGAGTTCCCAGTCCACCAGCTTGTCCGGATCGAAGACTTTGGCACAGGCTTTCCGTCCCGTATCCACACAGGCCTTGTCGTTGATCATGGGAGGAGGACCGAAATGGTACACCGTCCGCAAAGTCGCCCGGGTGGCAGTGCCCACGCCCTGGGCCACCCGTTCCAGGATCCCGGGATAAGCTTCCCGAAGTTCCTTGCTGAAAGTCCGGGCAGTGCCGGAGAGCTGGACTTCTCCCGGGATCACATTGCTGGTGGTGCCTCCCTGGAACCGGGTGACACTGAGCACTGCGGGCTCCAGGGGATTCACTTCCCGGCTCACCACGGCCTGGAGGGCGGTAACGAATTCCGCTCCGGCCAAAATGGGGTCGATGGTCTGATGAGGCAGGGCCCCGTGGCCTCCCTTCCCTTCCACAGTCACATCAAAGGTATCCGCGGCACTCATGACAGGCCCATACCGTAGGGAAGCCCAGCCCGCAGGGATCTTGCTCCAGATATGGAGGGCGATCAGCCGGTCGCATTCCTTCACCAGGGGTTCTTCCTTCATATAGGCGGCTCCGCTGTTGGCAATTTCTTCTTCCGCCGGCTGGAACAGGAACCGGACGGTCACCGTCAGCTGGTCCTTCAGGGCCGCCAGGATCCTGGCCGTCCCCAGCAGGATGGTAATGTGGGTATCATGGCCGCAGGCATGCATGGTCCCCAGGTTCCGGGATTTGTATTCCGCTTCTCCCAGTTCCGTAATAGGCAGGGCATCGATGTCCGCCCGGATCCCGATGATCCGGTTCGAAGCATGGGGCCCCTTCAAGGTGGCGATCACCCCGGAATGGCAGGATTCCACATAGGGGATCCCCAGTTCATCCAGATAGGCTTCAATGGCTTTCTGGGTCTGGAATTCCTTCCAGGACCGTTCCGGATTTTCGTGGAAATGGCGGCGCAGCCGGACCAGTTCCGGCTGGAGGGCTGCCACCTGTTCTTTTACATCCATGGCAAAGTCTCCTTTTCAGCAGGAAACCCCATCAGCCTGGGCCTCCGGGGTTTGTCTGCGTGTTTTTATTTCTTGGCATTGGGGTCGAACCACAGACCCTTGTTGTTCTTCTTCATGTATTCCTGGAATTCTGCGGACTTGTAGGCGTCGGCAATATCCTTGGCCCACTGGGCATCCTTGTTCTTGTCCTGGACAACCAGCTGGAGCAGCAGGTGCGGCAGGATATCTTCCTTCATCAGAGCGGTGGAAGGATCGATCTTGGCGTTGTAGATGATGGCACCGGTGATCACAATGTAGGAGAAGTCATTCCGGACAGCCGGGATGTTCAGGGATTTCATTTCGGTGAATTTCAGGTGATGGGGATTTTCAATGATATCCTGCTGGGTCACCGTGGACAGGTCCTTCTTGGGATCCAGTTTGATCCAGCCGGCCTTCTGGAGCAGGGCGTAGGCCCGGGCGGTGTTGGCGGCATCGTTGGGAACGGCTACCGTATCCCCGTCAGCCACCTGATCCAGGCTGCTCTTGGATCCAGCGAAGATTCCGGCCGGAACCGTGGGGATGGGGGTAATGGCCGCCAGATGGCCGTTCTGTTTCTTGTTGAAGTTTTCCATATAGGCGGTGTGCTGTTCCACGTTGAAGTCCACTTCCCCTTCGTTCAGGGCAATGTCAGCCTGGAGCAGGTCGGACATGTCCTTGCCAACGAACTTGTACCCTTTCTTTTCCAGGATGGGCTTTACCCCTTTTTCAAACAGGTCGGAATAAGGACCCTGGGATTTGCTGTACTTCAGTTCCTTTTTGGTGGAAGCCCCTTTGTCGGCGCTTTTGCCGGAATCGCTGCCGCAGCCTGCCACCAGGGCGGTGGTCATCACCGCTGCCAATCCGATTACCAGCCATTTTTTCAGTTTGCTTGTGTTCATGATGTTACCCCCTCAAAATTTGTTATCCATGATTTCTGGTTTTATACGCAAAGTGGTTGCCCACGGTCTGGATGATCTGGACGAAGACAATCAGTACCACCACCGTAAACAGCATCAGCGGCGTGTTCATCCGTTCATACCCGTATGTCAGGGCCAGGTCCCCTACGCCTCCGGCCCCGATGGCACCGGCCATGGCCGTGGCGCCGATCAGCCCGATGGTGCCGGTGGTAATGGACAGGATCAAAGATCCCTTGGCCTCCGGCAGCAGGAAGTACCAGACGATTTCAAAATAGGAGGCCCCCATGGACTGGGCGGCTTCCACAATGCCCCGGTTCACATCCAGGATGGAGTTCTCGAACAGCCGGGTGAGATAGGGCGTGATGAAGACGATCAGCGGGATCAGCGCCGCGGTGGTGCCGATCCGGGTCCCCACAATGGCCTTGGTCAGGGGCATGATGAAAACCATCAGGATAATGAAAGGAACGCTCCGGATGATGTTGATGATGGTGTTCAGCACCAGATAAATGGGCCGGTTCTTCAGGATCCCGTTGTCGTTGGTCAGCACCAGGATCATGGCCAGGACAATGGCCAGTATGGAGCCCACCAGAAGGGATACGAACACCATGTACAATGTCTGTTCCGCGCTCAGGATCAGCTGGGACGCGGGAACACCCAATTGGTCGATCATGACAGGCTCACCTCCTTCCACAGAATGCCCTGCTGGGTCAGGTATGCCTCACTCCGGGCAATTTTGTCTCCTTCATCCATGCACTGGAGGATGAACAGGCCCAGGGCAGTTTGCTGGAGTTCTGTCACCGTAGCGAAAACGATGTTGGTTTTCAGACCGAACCGGTCATTAAGTACGGAGATGTCTCCTTCCGAGGCCTGGCGGCCCAGGAAACGGAGTTTCAGCAGCTTGAAGGGACGGAGATCCTTTTTCAGATCTGCCTGGATGCTTTCCGGGATGGTGTCCGGGATGACCGTCCGGACGAACTTCCGGGTGATCTCCTGCTGGGGATTGCTGAATACTTCCAGCACGGACCCCTGTTCCACCACCCGGCCGTGTTCCATGACAGCCACCTTGTTGCACAGCTGCTGGATCACCTGGATCTGGTGGGTGACGAACAGGATGGTGATCTTCAGTTCCTTGTTGATCCGCCGGAGCAACTGGAGGATCTGTTCCGTGGTTTCCGGATCCAGGGCGCTGGTGGCTTCATCGCAAAGGAGGATGCTGGGGTTGGTGGCCAGAGCCCGGGCAATGCCCACCCGCTGTTTTTGTCCCCCGGACAGCTGGATGGGATAGGACCCGGCCTTGTCTTCCAGTCCCACGAACTGGAGCAGGGTCTTTACCGTCCGGTCCAGCTGCACCGGCTCCGTGTGGTTCAGCCGCAGGGGAATGGCCACATTTTCGTAGACGGTCCGGGAATCCAGCAGATTGAACTGCTGGAAGATCATGCCGATCTTTTTCCGTACCTTCCGCAGCTCATTGTGGGACAACTGGTCTATGACCTGTCCTTCGATCTCCACATGGCCTTCCGTGGGAGTCTCCAGGGCATTCACCATCCGCAGCAGGGTGGATTTTCCTGCCCCGCTGAAACCGATGACTCCGAAGATATCTCCCTTTTCCACTTCCAGGTTCACATGCTGGAGAGCCTGTACAGCCCCGCTGCCGATCTTGAAAGTTTTGCTGATATCCTGAAACTTGATCAAATCCAACACCTCTTGGTCTGTGTAAACAAAAAGGGCCATCGTCTCAACAGAGACGATGGCCCGTGGTTCCACTCTGATTCACCGGCATCCAAAGGCCGGCCTTTGCAGCAGGGATAACGGCTGCTGACCCGGGGCGCTCTACTGGAAATTCGAGGCCCAGCTCACGGAGGCATTCCCTAAGGTTCCCGCCGCCCGGCTCTCAGCTGCCGCCGGACTCTCTGTCGGCCTTCCCCAAAGGTACTGGTTCCGCTCATTGCTTTTTTCAATATGCTAATATCCTACTATGCAGGGGGTATTTTGTCAAGAGGAAATGTAATCTTTTTTCGAACAGTAAAAAAGGACCGCCCCAGGGGGACAGTCCTTTTGAAATACCAGCAGAAATTATTTCAGTTCTACGGTAGCGCCAGCTTCTTCCAGTTTGGCTTTCATGGCTTCAGCGTCAGCTTTGGCAACATGTTCTTTGATGGCGTTGGGAGCAGCATCAACGGCAGCTTTGGCTTCTTTCAGGCCCAGGCCGGTCAGTTCCCGAACAACTTTGATTACGTTGATCTTGCTGGCACCAGCATCTTTCAGAACAACGTCGAATTCGGTCTTTTCAGCAGCGGCAGCGCCGGCAGCAGGAGCAGCAGCTACGGCAACAGGAGCAGCAGCGCTAACACCGAACTTGTCTTCCATGGCTTTAACCAGGTCGGCCAGTTCCAGAACAGTCATATTTTCAATGGCTTCCATGATTTGATCTTTATCCATTTTTCATACCTCCAAAATTTTTAATGAAATGGGTAATGGTTTTCATCAGGCTGCAGAATCAGCCTGTTTTCCGATTAAGCAGATTCCTGCTCTTTCTTTTGCCGTACGGCTTCCAGGGTATACACAAAGTTGCGAATGGTCCCCTGCAGTACGTTGACCAGCCCGGAAATGGGGGCCTGCATGCTGCCAACCAGTTTGGCCAGCAGTTCGTCTCTGGAAGGCAGTTCTGCCAGAGCCTTGACTTCGTCCAGGGCGATTACTTTACCGTCCAGGATACCGGCTTTGATTTCCAGAGCTTTGTGGTCCTTGCTGAAATCGTTCAGGATCTTGGCAGGAGCCACAGGGTCTTCAGCGGAGAAGGCCACGGCGGTATTGTGTTCCAGATAGGAATCCAGTCCTTCAACACCAGCTTCTTTGGCGGCAATGCGGATAAAGGTGTTCTTGGCAACCATGTACTTCACACCGGCTTCACGCATTTTGCTTCTCAGTTCGGTATCTTCAGCCACGGTGAGACCGCAGTAGTCAACCAGAACAGCACCTTTGGAACTGGACAGCAGATCTTTCAGTTCTGCCACTTTACCAGCTTTTTCAGGTCTAATGTCATGCATCAGTAGTACACCTCCTTGCGTCAGTTTTTTATTAATCAATGAAAAGACCTCTCGGCGGGTCAGCCGGAGGTCATGTTTATCAACACTCCGACCTAGGCAGGTAGAAATCCGTTAGGCTTGCGCGCCTGCTGTCTTGGGTCCGATGGTCATTTTCTATTTGATTATTTGTTGCTGTCAGCTTTCAGTACGTCAACAGGAACGCCAGGGCCCATGGTGGTGCTCAGGGTTACGCTCTTGATGTACTGGCCTTTTGCGCCGGAGGGTTTTACTTTGATCAGGGTGGTGATCAGAGTCAGATAGTTTTCCAGCAGCTTGTCAGCGTCAAAGGAAACCTTGCCGATGGCAGTCTGTACGTTACCGGCTTTGTCGGTACGGTACTCGATTTTACCAGCTTTGATTTCGTTGACGGCACGGGTGACATCCATGGTCACAGTACCCACTTTGGGGTTAGGCATCAAGCCTTTGGGGCCCAGGATTTTACCCAGACGGCCTACAGTACCCATCATGTCAGGAGTGGCTACGCAGACGTCGAAGTCGGTCCAGCCGCCTTTGATCTTTTCCACGTATTCATCAGTGCCAACAAAGTCTGCGCCGGCAGCTTCGGCTTCTTTGGCCTTAGCGCCTCTGGCGAATACCAGCACAGTCTTGGATTTGCCGGTGCCGTTGGGGAGAACCAGAGCGCCGCGGACCTGCTGGTCAGCGTACTTGGGATCAACGCCCAGGCGGACGGAAACTTCCACCGTGCTGTCGAATTTGGTCACAGAAGTCTTTTTAACCAGATCAACTGCTTCCTTGGGGGAATATGCCTTGCCAGCTTCGATGAGCTTTGCGGCGTCGGTATATTTCTTACCAGCTTTACTCATTGTTTGTTCCTCCTTGTGGTCAAGCGGCTTTTGCCTCCCACAGTTTTTCAGACATTAGTCTTCTACAGTAATACCCATGCTCCGGGCAGTACCTTCGACCATGCGCATGGCAGCTTCAACAGAGCCAGCGTTTAGGTCTTTCATTTTGCTTTCAGCGATTTCCCGAACTTTGTCACGTTTAATGGTGGCAACTTTGTTCTTGTTGGGTTCACCAGAAGCCTTTTCGATGCCGCAGGCTTTCTTCAGCAGTACAGCTGCCGGAGGAGTCTTGGTAACGAAAGTAAAAGAACGATCTTCGAAAACGGTGATTTCAACAGGAATGATCAGGCCAACCTGTTTGGCAGTCCGTTCGTTGAAGTCTTTTACGAAGGCCATGATGTTGATACCAGCCTGGCCCAGTGCCGGACCTACGGGAGGTGCCGGAGTTGCCTTACCAGCAGGGACCTGCAGTTTGACCATCTTAACGACTTTCTTAGGCATAATTTACACCTCCTTACTTATTCAATAGCTTCCACTTGGGTGAATTTAACTTCAATGGGAGTCTCACGTCCGAACATTTCGACCATCACTTTGATCTTCTGCTGTTCGTCGTTGATCTCCGCTACCGTCCCTACCATATCGGTAAAGCCAGGGGCTTTGATGCGGACGGTATCATTCAAACCTACAGGGCATTCCATCCGGATTACAGGTTCTTCCACAGTCTTGCCGACTGCAGCAGTCTGTTCTCCTTCTTTGGGCATGGCCCCCAGGATGCGTTCTACTTCACGGTCAGATAAAGGAATGGGTTTTGTGCCGGTACCAACGAAGCCAGTTACACCAGGGGTGTTCCGCACAGCATACCAAGTCCGGTCGTCCACGATCATTTCGATCAGTACATAGCCTGGAAACACTTTCCGCGCCACGACCTTCTGCTTGTCATCCTTTGCGTCTACTTCATTCTGCATGGGAACCAGCACCTGGAAGATCTGCTCTTCCATACCCAGGGAATGGATTTTGCTTTCCAGATTCATCTTTACCTTATTCTCGTAACCAGAATAAGTATGAATGACATACCAGTGCTTTTGATTTTCCATGCTTACTGCACTCCCATCACTAAGCGAAACAGTACGGACAAGACAGCATCAATAGCCCAGATCAGGAAAGCTGCAAAGAGAGAGGAGAGGATCACCGTAATGGTGTACCCGATCAGTTCCCTCTTGGTGGGCCATGTTACCTTTTTCATTTCGGTTTTCACTTCTCGGAGAAAACCACCCACACCAGAGGTGCTCTTTACTTCCGGGGTGAATTGAGTTCCTGCCATAGTATCGCTCCACCTTATTTCGTTTCTTTATGCAACGTATGCTTTTTGCAGAACTTGCAATACTTTTTGATTTCGATACGTTCGGTATCGTTCTTTTTATTCTTCGTAGTCTGGTAGTTACGCTGTTTGCATTCGGTGCAAGCCAGGGTAATACCCACACGGTTTCCAGCTGCCATTCCTTAACACCTCACTTACATTCAAAACTCTTGATTCCCAAAAGCCGCCTATAAAGGTTATCATAGAACCGCCAGGATGTCAACAAAAAAGTGAGGCCGATGGATAGGTCGGCCTCAGTTTTACATCCGGTGATTCGATTAGCCTTCGATTTCAGTAACCACACCGGCACCAACGGTATGGCCGCCTTCGCGGATAGCGAAACGCAGACCTTGTTCGATGGCGATCGGGGTGATCAGTTCAACATCCATCACCACGTTGTCCCCAGGCATAACCATTTCGGTGCCTTCAGGCAGGTGAGCAACACCGGTAACGTCGGTGGTACGGAAGTAGAACTGCGGACGGTAGCCGTTGAAGAACGGAGTATGACGGCCGCCTTCTTCTTTGGTCAGTACGTAAACCTGACCTTTGAATTTGGTATGAGGATGGATGGTGCCCGGTTTGGCCAGTACCTGACCTCTTTCGATTTCGGTACGGTCGATACCACGCAGCAGGCAGCCGATGTTGTCGCCGGCTTCAGCCTGATCCAGGGTCTTCCGGAACATTTCCAGACCGGTGGCTACGGACTGTTTCTTTTCGTCGGACAGACCAACGATTTCAACAGTGTCCCCAACTTTGATCACGCCACGTTCCACACGGCCGGTAGCTACGGTACCACGGCCAGTGATGGTGAACACGTCTTCGATAGGCATCAGGAACGGTTTGGCCAGGTCATGGACAGGAGTAGGAATGTATTCGTCAACAGCCTTCATCAGTTTCCGGATGTTGTCTTCCTGTTCTTTGTCCCCTTCCAGGGCTTTCAGAGCGGAACCCACAACGATGGGCACTTCGTCTCCAGGATAGCCATACTGGCTCAGCAGGTCACGGACTTCCATTTCAACCAGTTCGATCAGTTCAGGATCGTCAACTTGGTCGGATTTGTTCAGGAACACTACGATGGCAGGTACGCCAACCTGGCGGGCCAGCAGGATGTGTTCACGGGTCTGAGGCATGGGGCCGTCAGCAGCGGAAACAACCAGGATGGCGCCGTCCATCTGAGCAGCACCGGTGATCATGTTCTTTACATAGTCAGCGTGCCCCGGGCAGTCAACGTGTGCATAGTGTCTGGTTTCGGTTTCATATTCAACGTGGGCGGTATTAATGGTAATACCACGTTCTCTTTCTTCCGGAGCCTTATCGATATCAGCATAGGCTTCGAAAGTGGCCTTGCAGCCCGGAGTTTCGGACAGCACCTTGGTGATGGCCGCAGTCAGGGTCGTCTTGCCGTGGTCAACGTGACCGATGGTCCCAATGTTCACATGGGGTTTGGTTCTTTCAAATTTCTCTTTAGCCATTAGAATACCTCCCAACGCTTTCTGAATATTTTTTTGGATTTTAAAATAGCCCCTTTACGGGGCTGTGTTGGTAATGGTAGCGGCGCACGGATTTGAACCGCGGACAGGCCGGGTATGAACCGACTGCTCTAGCCAACTGAGCTACGCCGCCATAATTGGAGCTGATGACCAGAATCGAACTGGTGACCTTATCCTTACCAAGGATACGCTCTACCATCTGAGCTACATCAGCATTTGGTTGCGGGGGCTGGACTTGAACCAACGACCTTCGGGTTATGAGCCCGACGAGCTACCAACTGCTCCACCCCGCGATGTTTGGTGGAGAGAGAAGGATTCGAACCTTCGAAGCCAGAGGCGGCAGATTTACAGTCTGCTCCCTTTAACCACTCGGGAATCTCTCCACATTTGTCTGTCAGGAACATTTGGAGCTGGCAAAAGGAATTGAACCCTCAACCTACTGATTACAAGTCAGTTGCTCTACCTATTGAGCTATGCCAGCGCTTTTCGTTCGTAACAAGTGTAAGTATAAAGGATGTTGGGGTTTTTGTCAACAACTTTTTCAAAAAAAGTGTAAGAAATTTTATAAACCAGAAAAACGGGGGCTGATGCCCTCCCTCAGCCCCCGTTTTCTTACAGATAAAAGTACCACACAGTCACCAGGGCCAGGAGGATCCGGTAGATCCCGAAGGCGGTCAGGGTGGACCGCTGGAGGAACTTCATGAACCAGACAATGGAGAAGTACCCCACCACAAACGCGGTGACGAAACCGATGGCCAGTACCGCCAGATCCCCTCCGGTCAGCGCGGAGATGTTCTTCAGCAGTTCATACAGACAGGCCACCACCATAACGGGCAGGGCCATGATGAAAGTGAAATCCGCCCCGGCTTTCCGGTTCACCCCCACCAGCAGGGCACCTCCCATGGTGGACCCGCTCCGGGAGAACCCGGGCCACAGGGACAGGAACTGGAAGAAGCCGATGTACAGGGCCTGGCGGATGCTGATGTGATCCACATCCTGGACCAGTTCCGCCTCATGGCCCCGGATCTTCCATTCCGCCACAATCATCAGAAGGGCTCCCAGCACCAGGCCCACAGCCACCGTAGCCGGAGAAAACAGGTATTTTTTGATGAAGGAGTGGACCAGATAAGCAAAGGCCATGGTGGGCACGCAGCCGGCGGCAATGTGCCAGCCGGTAAGTCCGGTGCCCATCTGCCAGCCTTCTTTGGTCAGGAACCGGGCAAACCGTTCCTTGTAAATCACCAGGACGGCCAGGATGGCCCCCAGCTGGATCACCACGTCGAAGATCTTGGCCAGGTTGCCCTCAAAGCCGATCATATGCCCTACAATGATCATATGGCCGGTGGAGGATACAGGGATAAATTCCGTCAGGCCTTCCACAATGCCCAACAGGACGGCAATCAGATTTTCACTCACGTCATACACTCCTTTTTCTTCTGCAATTCTTTTTGGTTAAGAGAACTTGTTCATTATATGGCAAATATCATAAAAAAAAAAGAGAAGACACGGATTTTTCCTCAGAGTTTAAGAAAAATTGTCCTTCTCTTTTTTCTTTGTTTCTATTATTCAGTCTTCCAGTTTTTCGTCTCCGAAAGAAATCCCCAGTTCCCGGCCGGTCCGGACGATGTCCGAATCCACCGGCACCTGATGGGGTTTGGACGCCGCCTGGGCGATGGGCACCCGGACGATGGCATTGGCCTGGAGGGAAACCATCACATTGTATTCCTCATCCAGACAGGCTTCCACAGCCGCTGCCCCGTACCGGGTGGAAAGCACCCGGTCGTAAGCGGTGGGAGAACCTCCCCGCTGGAGGTAGCCCAGAACCGTGCACCGGGATTCGATGCCGGTTTTCTCTTCGATTTCCCGGGCCAGTTTTTCCCCGATGCCACCCAGCCGGATGGGTTCGAAGCTTTCCTTCACCATCCGGGCAATGGTCAGCTGGCCCCCGATGGGTTTGGCCCCTTCCGCCACAGTGATGATGCTGAATTTCTTCCCATTCTGCTGGCGCCGGCGGATTTTCCGGATCACCGCATCCAGGTCATAGGGGATTTCCGGGATCAGGATCACATCCGCTCCCCCGGCTATCCCGGAATGGAGGGCGATCCAGCCTGCATACCGGCCCATGACTTCCAGCACCATCACCCGGTGATGGGATTCCGCCGTGGTATGGAGCCGGTCCAGGGCTTCCGTGGCCATGGCCATGGCCGTATCGAAGCCGAAGGTCCGTTCCGTGCAGGGCAGATCGTTGTCGATGGTCTTGGGGACCCCCACTACGTTCACCCCGCAGAACCGGTGGAGATCATAGGCGATCTTCAGGCTGCCGTCCCCGCCGATGACGATGAGACAGCCGATGCCGTGGTCTTTCAGGTTCCGGACCACATCTTCCCGCCGGTCTTCATAGATCACATTGCCTTTTTCATCTTCTCCGGCGGCATAATGGAAGGGATTGTCCCGGTTGGTGGTTCCCAAGATGGTCCCGCCCCGGGGCAGGATCCCGGAAACATCTTCCAGGCCCATCAGCTTCATGTCGTTGCAGATCAGCCCGTGGAAGCCATTGGAAATGCCGTAGATCTCAAATCCATGATGGATGGCCGTCTTTACCACGGCCCGGATCACGGCGTTCAGGCCCGGGCAGTCACCTCCGCCGGTAAGGACCGCCAGGGTTCCCCTTTTCTTTTCCTGCATTGGACTTCACCCTTTCCTGGCTGTTATTCCACTTCCCACACCGTATAGTCCGCGGCGGAGATCCGGATGGATTCCGTGCCGTCGAACTTGTCATAGCACAGCAGCCCGTCGTTTACATAACCGGGCCAGGCCAGCACTACCGTATAGGCTTTCCCCAGGGCATCGATGACGCTCTTGGGATCAATGTGGAACACGGGAACGAACAGCGTCTGCACCCGGTCCAGCAGGATCACATCTCCCCGGTGGCCGGACAGTTCTTCCGTCAGCATTTCCGGAGCTTTTTCCTTCCGTTCACTGGGCAGCAGCTTCAGGAATTCTTCGGTGATCAAAAGCCGGGTATCCACATAATCCCAGCCTTTGGCTTCCGCCGCTTCCCGGAGCAGTTTGCTTTTGCCGCTGCCGGGTTTCCCGGTAACGACCAGGACCTTTTCATCCTTTGCCTGTACGGCTTCCACCTGTTTCAGAAATTCTTCCATTTGACTCATGTGTATCGCCCTCCCTTAGATGCATGGATTTTCCGCTGTTTATACCATGTTATTCGCCGTGAGAAAAGAGAATTCCTGCAAAAGAGTTTTTTTCTTCTTTTCACCGGCCAGCGAATTGTCAGATTGTTTCAATTCTATCATTCTTGTTATGGCTGGTCCGGAGATGTTCCTTGGCTGCCATAATCAAAAGTCCCTTGTTCAGTGTCATCAGGTCCAGTTCATGGTTCCGGCTGGCCAGATATTTTTCCAGTTTCCGTTTTACCCGCTGAAGAGCGTTGTCAATGGATTTGGTGCTCCGCTGGAGTTCCCGGGCAATCTCCTGGTAGCTTTTGCTTTCCAGGTATTTGCACAGGGCCTGCCATTCCAGACTGCTGAGCATGGCACTGACGTTCCGCTCAATGTCATTGAAGGCTTCCTGGTCCACCAGCAGATTTTCCGGATCCACTCCGTGACTTCCCCCCAGCATGTCCAACAGGGTCCGTTCCTTGCCTTCCTCAAACACCGGCTTGTCCAGGGACACATAACAGTTGAGAGGCCGATGTTTCTGCCGGGTGGCGCTTTTGATGGCAGAAATGATCTGCCGGTTCACGCAGACTTCCGCAAAGACCTTGAAGGAAGCCTGCTTTCCCGGCCGGTAATCCCGTATGGCCTTGAAAAGGCCGATCATCCCTTCTTGGATGATGTCCTCCTTTTCCGCCCCCACCAGAAAATACCGGCTGGCCCGGATCCGGATGAATTCCTTGTACTTGTCCAGCAGATACTCCTGAGCCTGCCGGTCATCCCGGTCCTGGATCAGCTGGATCAGCTCCTCGTCGGACAGGGTGTCATAGACTTTCCGCAGTTCTTCCTGCAACAGTTCACGCCCCCTCTGGTGTGTTTTGTGCTCCTTCTGATGTTGAGACCGAGGGGCTGCATGCCGCCTGCCTCAGCCTCTGTGCTCTTTACTCTGCACCCTTCACGGCTTCTTCCGCCCTTCCAGGATCCGCTGCCGGACAATGTCATAGAGCAGGATCCCGCCTGCCACAGAGGCATTCAGGCTGGACACCTGCCCCAGCATGGGGATGCGGACGATGAAGTCACAGTTTTCTTTCACCAGACGGCCCAGGCCCTTGCCTTCCGCCCCCACCACCAGCACCATGGGGCCGGTAAGGTTGGCGTCGAAATACTGGGATTCCCCGTCCATATCCGCCCCGGCGATCCAGAAGCCCCGCTTTTTCAGCTGCTTCATGGTCTGGGCAATATTGCCGATCTGGATCACCGGCACATATTCAATGGCACCGGCAGAAATCTTGGCCACCACTCCGTTGAGAGGGCAGCTCCGGCGCTGGGGCAGCAGCACCCCGTGGACCCCAGCCGCATTGGCGGTCCGGATCAGGGCTCCCACATTCTGGGGATCCTGGAGTTCATCCAGGAGCAGCAGCAGGGGCACTTCTCCCCGGCTTTCCACCCGGGCCAGCACCGTATCCAGATCCTGGAAGGCCACCGGCGCCCCCTGGGCCGCCACCCCCTGGTGACGGACCCCGTCGGAAATTCGGTCCAGGGCTTCCCGGGTCACCTTTTCCACCGGGATCTTCCGTTCCTGAGCCAGTTCCAGGATCTCGCTGAGACTGCCCCCGTGGCTGCCTTCCTGGATCAGCACTTTGTTGAAGGGCCGGCCGCTGCGCAGGGCTTCCCGCACCGCATTCCGTCCCACAATGAAATCTTCCATGGTTCCTCCTGATACAAGGGAAGGGCTGCCGCAGCTGCGACAACCCCTTTCCCGTTGTCCCGGTCAGCGCCTTCCGCCTTTTGGCATCCGGTCCGCTGGTTCCGGCAGATTTTATTCTCCCTTGCTGACTTTTTCCGCAAAGTCGTAGCCGTACTGTTCTGCCGCTTCCAGTTCAGCAGGCAGCGGACGCCATTTCACATTGTACCCGGGCAGCAGTTCCATGCCGGACTCCTTGATCATGGCTTCCATATCCTTTTCCGCACCGCCGGCCCAGCCGTAGGTCCCGAAGGCAGCGGCCTTCTTGCCAGTGGGTTTCAGGCCCTTCAGGTAAGTAAGGAACCCGCCGATGGTGGGCATCATGCCGGAATTCTGGGTGGGAGAACCGATCAGGATCCCTTTGGCGGTGAGCAGGTCGCTGACGATATCCGCCTTCAGGCTGCTTTCATACCGGTACAGCTTCACCCGCATTCCCTGCTTTTCGATGCCTTTGATCATGGCCCGGGCCATGGCGGCGGTGCCGCCCCACATGGTGTCGAATACCACCAGTACCCGGTCCACGGTTTCACCCTTGCCCCAGGATTCGTACCGGCTCAGGATGTCGTCGATGTGGGAGCGCCAGATGCAGCCGTGGCAGCTGCAGATCATCTTGAGAGGCAGGCTCCGGACCAGTTTCACCGTATTGGGTACCAGTTTCCGGTAGGGCATCAGGATGTTGGCGAAGTATTTCTGGGCTTCGAAGAACATGTTTTCCACTTCGGTTTCGTCATCGAACAGCTTGCTGCAGCAGTAGTGCTGCCCGAAGGCATCGCTGGAGAACAGGATCTGTTCTTCCGGGCAGTAGGTGACCATGGAATCCGGCCAGTGGAGCATGGGAATGGGCTGGAAGGCCAGGGTCCGTTTGCCCAGGCTTACGGTATCCCCTTTTTTCACGATCTGGGTCTTGAAGATATCCCCGTAATGTTCTTTCAGTTCATTGGCCCCCTGGACCGTGATCAGGAAGGTGGCATTGGGGCAGGCCCGGGCCAGAGCCGGCAGGCTTCCGGAATGGTCCGGTTCCACATGGTTCACTACAATGTAGTCGATTTTTTCCGGATCCACAATGGTCCGGATGTTGCTCAGCTGTTCCCCGGCGAAGGGAGCCTTCACCCCGTCGATCAGGCAGATTTTTTCATCCATGATCAGGAAGGAGTTGTAGGTGACCCCCCGGGGAGTGGCAAAGCCGTGGAAGTCATGGAGGGTCCAGTCCCGGATCCCCACTTCGTATATATCATTGACAATAGTACGAGCTTTCATGTTGAATCTCCTTTCAAAAATAACAGTTCCTTTTTTGCCCTATCATTATACTATTTTCTTCTTTCCATGACAATTTGAAAAACGGAAGTCCCAGAGAGACTTCCGTTTTGTCAATGGTCGATGGTTCTGCTGCTCAGGCAGCAGAACCATTCTTCTTTTCCTCTTTCACATGCTCCATATACTTCCGGGTCTCGGACACCACCACACCGGCCAGGCCCAGAAGGGCGATCAGGTTGGGGATGGCCATAAGGCCGTTTACGATATCTGCCAGGATCCAGATGGATTCCAGTTTCAGGAAGGCCCCGCAGCCCACCAGCAGGATGAAGCCCACCCGGTAGGGCATGATCCCTTTGATCCCCACCAGGTATTCCATGCACCGTTCTCCGTAGTAGTTCCAGCCCAGGATGGTGGTGAAGGCAAAGAGCACCAGCCCCACCATGAGCATGTAGCCCCCGAAGTGGGGATAAGCCTGGAGGAAGGCCGCATTGGTCAGTGCGGCTCCGTTCAGATCCGTTTTCCACAGACCGCTGATCACCACTACCAGACCGGTCATGGTGCAGATGATGATGGTGTCGATAAAGGTACCGGTCATGGAAACCATTCCCTGTTCCGCCGGCCATTTGGTCTTGGCAGCAGCGGCCACAATGGGAGCGCTCCCCAGGCCGGATTCGTTGGAGAATACCCCACGGGCCACCCCGTTCCGCATGGCGAACAGCACGCTGGCTCCCAGGAAGCCCCCTACTGCCGCCGTGGGATGGAAGGCATCATAGAACACTTCCGCAATGGCCCCCGGCACTTTGTCCGCAAAGATCACCAGGAAGCCCAGGGTAGAAGCCATGTAGATTACAGCCATGGCCGGCACCACCTTGGATGCGGTCTTGGCAATGCTCTGAAGGCCTCCCAGAGTAATGGCCGCCACCAGGATGGTGAGTACCACGGCGGTGTATTCCACCGGGATCCCGGCATTCAGCTGGGTGATCTGGACAATGGAGTTCACCTGGGCAAAGGTCCCGATGCCGAAATAGGCCACCAGTACTCCGAAGAAGGCGAAAGCAATGGCCAGAGGCCGGTAGGCCCGGCCCAGCCCGTTTTCAATGTAGTACATGGGGCCCCCGGAAATCTGTCCCTTGTCATCCACGGTCCGGTATTTCACTGCCAGGCAGCCTTCCGCATATTTGGTGGCCATGCCGAAGAAGGCGGCGATCCACATCCACAGGATGGCCCCCGGCCCCCCGGCTTTGATGGCCGTAGCCACCCCTACAATGTTCCCGGTGCCCACAGTGGCAGCCAGGGCGGTGCACAGGGCCTTGAAGGAATCGATGTCCCCTTCTCCCTGGTTTTCCGCGGAAAAGATCAGCTTCAGGGAACGGGGCAGACGGAAAATCTGCAGGAAACCCAGCCGGAAGCTGAGGAAAATCCCGGTCCCCACCAACAGGACCAGCAAGGGCGGTCCCCAGACAAAGCTGTCAATCTGATTCAGCAACGCAATACTCATAAACAAACTTCCCCCTTTTTCATTGAGCCCGCAGGCGCTCTTCCCACTTCTCCGCACTTTCCAGAGAAGCTGTATGTGTTTCTTTATCCAAAGCCAGCACCCGCTGGTGATAGCGGAGCAGCGTGCTTCTGTGTCCAACGCTGACCAGGGTGGTCCCAGGCAGCTTTTCTCCCAGGGTCCGGTACAGGGCCCCTTCCGTTTCCTCATCCAGGGCGGAAGTGGATTCATCCAGGAACAGCCACCGGGGCTGATAAAGCAGGGCCCGGGCAAAGGCCAGCCGCTGCTGTTCCCCGATGGAGAACACATGGGACCAGTCCCCTTCTTCCTGAAGATGGACTGCCAGATACCCGATCCGGCACTGTTCCAGGGCCTCCTTCAGGGTTTCGTCGGAAAATTCCCGGGTGCCGGGATACAGCACCGCATCCCGGAGAGTCCCCAAGGGCAGATAGGGCCGCTGGGGAATGAACATCAGCTGATCCTGGGGCGGCAGGGCTACCTTTCCCCGGGCAAAGGGCCAGATCCCCGCCAGGGCCCGGAGCAGAGTGCTTTTCCCGCTGCCGCTGATGCCCTTGATCAGCACATTGGTGCCCGGCTCCAGGGTCAGGTCCAGAGGTTTCAGGATGGGCTGTCCGTTGGGCAGGTCCACTTCCAGAGGCTCCAGACGGACAGCGCCGCCGGTGCTTTCCACCCGTTCCACATGGCTCTGGCTGCCGGCTTCCTGGACCCGGACCATGTCTTCCTCAAACCCCGTGAGCCGGTCCACCACCGCCTGCCATTCCGCCAGGGAAGCGTACATGTCCACAAAGTAGGACAGGGAATCCTGGACCCGGCCAAAGGCCGTGGCCACCTGCATCAGGCCCCCCAGGGTCAGTTCCCGGCGCAGGAACCGGGGAATGGCCACTACAAAAGGAAAGATGATGGCAATCTGGGAATAGCCGGAATTCAGCCACACCAGCTGTTTCTGCTTCAGGACGATTTTCCAGAAGTTGTCCAGCAGCAGGGCGAAGCGTTTCTTGAACACTTTCCCTTCCAGCTGTTCTCCCTGATAGAATGCCACGCTTTCCGCATTTTCCCGCATACGCATCATGCTGAACCGGAAATCCGCCTCCCGGCGTTGTTGGAAGAAGTTCAGGGCCACCAGCTTGTGGCCCACCCGGTGGGTGAGCCAGGTTCCTACAGAGGCGTAAGCCACCGCCACCCAGACCATATACCCGGCAATGTGCCAGGTACGGCCCAAAAAGGCGAAGGAAAAGGGACCGGACAGCTGCCACAGGATCACCACAAAGGAAACCAGGGTGCACAGGGCCTTCACGATCCCCACAAAGAACCCCAGGGTCTTGGTAACGAACAGATTCACGTCCTCACTGATCCGCTGGTCCGGGTTGTCCATTTCCTTCCCGAACATTTCCAACCGGTAATAGGTCCGGTGCTGGAGCCACCGGTCGATGTACCGGTTGGTGAGCCAGCGCCGCCAGTTCAGCACCAGCACCTGCTGGAGGTAGTAGGCGTAAACGGCCAGGATGATATAGATAAAAGCCAGCACAGTGAACCGCTTCAGCTGATGGAAGATTTCATCTGTCTGGTAGTTCTGGAGCGCTGTATAGAAGGCATTGTTCCACTGGTTCAGCAGCACCAGCATGGCCACCACCGCCAGGGTCAGCACCAGTATGGCCAGCAGTAAGGCGTAGGCTTTTTTCTTTTCTTCACTTTTCCAATAGCTGCGGGTCAGGTGCCAGACCTGACTGAGCAGTTTTTTCGTACCATTTGTTTGTTTCACGTGTCCTTCACCTTACACAATCAAGAATAAAAACTATTATATCCGTTCCAATGAAAAAAAGCAAAGATTTTTGGAGAAAAAAGGGGCTGCTGCATACGCAACAGCCCCTTTTCAATTGTCGATTGACTATTGACAGTAAAGGACTGCTGCAATGCAGCAGTCCTTTACCACGTTATTTCTTTTCTTCTGGAATCGGATCATCCACGGAACCTACAGGCACCTTGGGATGGAAGACCTTTTCGATGGTGAGGAACAGGACCGGCACCAGGAACAGGCTCAGGAAGGTGGAAGCCATCATGCCGCCGATGATGGCGGTACCGATGGAGGTACGGCTGCCGGCACCGGCGCCGCTGGCCCAGGCCAGAGGCACAGCCCCGATGACCGTGGAGAAGGCGGTCATCAGGATAGGACGGAGACGGACCGTAACCGTATCCACCAGAGCGGGCATGACAGCCCAGCCGTCGTCCACTCTCATCTTGGCGTATTCCACGATCAGGATGGCGTTCTTGGCGGACAGCCCGATCAGCACGATCAGCCCGATCTGCATGTAGATATCACTGGTGAGCCCCCGGAGGAACTGGAAGCCTACAGCGCCCATAACGGCGGAAGGCACCGCGAAGATGATGCCCAGAGGCAGGGTCCAGCTTTCATACAGGGCGGACAGACACAGGTACACGAACACCAGGGAGATCCCGAACATCATAAAGGAAGAGTTCCCGGCGGCTTTTTCGTCCCGGCTCTGGTCCGTCCACTGGTAGGTATACCCACTGGGCAGTTCGCTGTTCAGCACGCTTTCGATGGCGGCAATGGCCTGACCGGTGGACACGTTGGTGGCGGGAGACCCGGCGATCTTGGCCCCACGGGCCCCGTTGAACCGGGTGATAACTGGGGCAGCCGGAATTTCCTTGCTGGTTACCAAAGCGCTCAGAGGCACCAGGGACCCGGTGGTGCTGGCCACATACAGGTTGGAGAAGCTCTTTACATCCCCTCTGTATTTGGGATCAGCCTGGATGACCACTTTCCAGGTCTTGCCCAGCAGGTTGAAGTCGTTGACTTCGCTGCCGCCCAGGTTGGCCTGGAGGGCGGTGAATACGCTGGATACCGGCACGTTCAGGCTTTCCGCCTTGGCCCGGTCCACATCGAACTGGAGGGCCGGAGTATTATCGGTAAAGGTGGTGTAGATGGTGGCCAGTTCCGGACGCTGCCGAAGCTTGCCCAGGATGGTCTGCACATCTTTGGCCATGGTGTTGGTGTCATGGCCGGTGGTATCCATGATGTACAGGCTCAGGCTCCCGGTGTTGGACAGACCGGGGAGTACGGCCTGGTTGAAGGCCATGGAAGTGGCCGCCGGGTTCTGGGCACCCATCATGTTCAGCTTTTTCAGGACGCTGAATACACTCGTATCCTCCGTGGTCCGGTTCTGGATATCATCCAGTTTTACCGGTATGATGGCCGCATTGGGCTTTCTGCCCATGGACAGTACATCGATGCCCACGATTTGCAGTACATGTTTCACCCCGGGGATCTTCCGGATCTCTTCCACCATTTCATTGGTGACTTTGGTGGTCCGGTTGGTGGAAGCCGCTTCCGGCAAAGAAGCCGTCATCATGGCAAAGCTCTGGTCTTCATCAGGCAGGTAGGAGGAAGGGATCAGCTTGAAGAACATGCCGATCAGCACAAAGACGATGGCCAGTCCCACCAGCCCCAGTTTGAAATGCCGGAGCAGCCGTTTCACGTTCTTTACGTATTTGCCGGTGGTCCGTTCCAACCACCGGTTGAAATAGCCGAACATTTTGCCCAGGAATCCTTTGCTGCCGTTGGGATCCTTGGGTTTGATCACCATGGCGCACACGGCAGGGCTCAAAGACATGGCCACTACCGCGGAGATACTCAGAGCCACCACGATACTCAGGGCGAACTGTTTGTACAGTACCCCGGTGATCCCGCTCAGGAAGGCTACGGGCAGGAACACGGCCAACAGTACGAAGGCAGTGGCCACAATGGCTCCGGATACTTCCCGCATGGCGTTGTAGGTGGCTTCCTTGGGATCCATCCCCAGGGCATCCACATTGTGTTCCACGGCTTCCACCACTACGATGGCGTCGTCCACCACGATCCCGATGGCCAGCACCAGGGCGAACAGTGTCAGTGTATTGATGGTAAAGTCAAAAATGATGAAGGATCCGAAAGTCCCCAACAGAGAAACCGGGATGGCCAGGGTAGGAACCAGGGTGGCCCGCCAGCTTTGCAGGAACACCCAGGTGATCAGCACCACCAGTACCAGGGTTTCCACCAGGGTGACCACCACTTCCTTCAGGGATTCCCGTACATATTCGGTGTTGTCCTGTACGATGGTCAGTTTCAGATCCGGCGGGAAGTTCTTTTCCGCCTCCGCCAGCACCTTCTTCACTTCTGCCACGGATTCCAGGGCGTTGGCGTCGGTGTTCAGGCTGATGGCGTAGTTCATGGCGTTCTTTCCGTCCAGTTTGGAGGTAACGCTGTCGTCACGGGGACCGAATTCCACCCGGGCCACATCTTTTACCCGGAGCAGATTCCCGCTGCTGTTCTTGATGATGATGTTGCCGAATTCATCCGCAGTGGAGAGACGGCCTTTCACACGGGCGGAATACTGGAATTCCTGATCCGCCTCATTGGGCCGGGCCCCGATGCTCCCAGCAGGTGCCTGGACGTTCTGGCTGGCAATGGCATTCTTTACATCTGCCGCCGTCACGCCCAGCTGGGCCATTTTCATGGGATCCAGCCATACCCGCATGGACAGTTCCGGTCCATATTCGCTGACTTCAGATACCCCTTTCACACGCTTCAGGGCATCCACGAACTGGGTGGCCCCATAGGTTTTCATGAACAGGGTGTCATAAGTGCCGTTGGGGGAAGTCAGGGCGAAATACATGATGGTTTCCGCCGATTCCTTCTTGGTGGTGACCCCGTAGGTGCTTACTTCACTGGGCAGAGAAGCAGAAGCCTGGGCTACCCGGTTCTGCACCTTGACGGAGTCCATATCCGGATCCGTCCCCAGTTCGAACTTTACGTCCAGGGTGTAGTTGCCCTGGTTGTCACTGGTGGAGTTCATATCCACCATGCTGTCCACCCCGTTGACCTGCTTTTCAATGGCCTGGGCCACAGACTGTTCCACAACCTCCGCACTGGCCCCCACATAGTTGGTCCGCACACTGATCCGGGGATTGGAGATCTGGGGATACTGGGCAATAGGCAGGTTGTAGGCGGAAATGATTCCCACCAGAGTGATGATGATGGCTATGACGCAGGCAAATACAGGGTGATCAATGAAATACTTTGCCACTCTACTTTACCTCCTTACTTCCCGCTGGTCTGGGTCGTGTCGGTGGTATCCAGATCCGCTTCCGTCATGGGGGAAGCGTTGACTTTGGCGCCTTCCTTCAGCTTCTGGACCCCTTCCACCACAACGGTTTCCGTACCGTCCAGACCGCTCTTCACCAGCCACAGTTTCCCGATCCGGGCCCCCAGCTGGACTTCCTTCATGCTGACGGTGTTGTCGCTGTTGATCACATAGACGAAATGCTTATACATCACGTCGGTGACAGCCCGCTGAGGCACCAGGATGGCGTTGGGCACCGTGGAACCCACCACGGAAATGTTGGCGAACATACCGGGCAGCAGCACCCCGTTGGGATTCTGGAACTCCGCCTTCAGGGTCAGGGTACCGGTGGTGTCGCTGACGCCCCGGTCCACCTGGGTCACGGAACCTTTTTCCGGATAGGTGGTGCCGTCGCTGAGCTTCATGGTCACGTTCTGGAGCTTGGTGCCGTTGTTGGTGTTCCCTTTCATGATATCCAGGTAATCCGCCTGGGATACGGAGAACCGCACCCGCATGGGATCACTGCCGGAAATGGTGGTGAGCACCGTGGAGTTGGCCGTTACGAAAGAACCTTCCGCCAGAGGATTGGTATCGATCTTCCCGGAGAAAGGAGCCACGATCTGGGTATCACTTACATCCACCTGGGAAGAAGCCAGGATGGCAGACTGGGCATCCACGGCAGCCTGGGCCTGAGCCAGCTGGGTGTTGTACTGGTCCGCGGTCTGTTTGCTTACAGCCCCCTGTTCATACAGGGTCTGGTACCGGGCGGCATCCCGCTGGGCATTGGCCAGAGTGGCCTGGGCATTGGCCAAATTGGCCTGGGCATTCAGCACGGAATTCTGATAGTTCCGGGGGTCGATTACATAGAGCAGCTGACCGGCTTCCACATAATCCCCGCCGTTCACCAGTTTCTGGACAATGGTACCGGTGACCTTGCTCTTGATCTGCACGTCATTGGCCGCTTCCACGAAGCCGGTGTAATCATAGGTAATGGGGGTATCCCGCTTGATGACCTTCATGGACTTTACAGCCACGTCTCCCGCCGCCGGTGTGGTCTTGCTGCCGCAGCCGGCAACGCCTACCAGCAGAAGGAGAGCCATCCCGATGGATATCGCTTTTTTCTTTCCTAACATGGACAATCCTCCTAAAATCCTGCCCTTGCGGGCATGTACTGCAATCGTGAAACAGTTATAGAAAACCTTGTATATTATATCGTATGCAATTTCCAGATTCAAACCTGTTATTTAGAGGTTTTTTCTTTATTTTCTACGTTTTTTACTTCTTTTTTCACGTTTTCTTCATTTGACTGGCTAGTCAAAAATACTTCCCCGGGACGGTTTTTCGTCAGGAACGGCAGGACCTTTTCCGCCTCCAGATCGTATTCCTTCTGGTCCCCGTACAAAAGGCCCAGAGCCTCTCCATCGAAGTAATAGCCAGTCACGTCTTCCGGCTTCAGCAGCAGTCCGCCGGCGGCTGTTTCCTTTTCCACCATCCGCCAGAATTTTCCCCAGGGCCGGATCATGTCCTTCAGGGCCACTTCCTCTCCGGTATCCATATTGAAGTTCCAGCACCGGGTAATGGCCTGGCTCTTGTCCCGTTCCGTCAGGAGCCCCAGGACCATAATGCTGGCATAGTGCCGGCCGCTGTATTTCACATCATAATCCAGGTTCAGCCGGGTGCCGATGGACACGTTCTTCAGCTGATTCCGGACAAAGGATTCGATGCCATGGTTCAGTTTCCAGGCCAGTTTCCCATCCAGCTTCTGGAAGTGGGGATATTCCACCGCCCCGTTTTCCGCCGGCACCTTCAGGGAAACGATTTCGTAGCCGCTTTCCCCGGTGACCTTGTCTCCGCTGGTATAGGTGGGTTTGGTGTACAGCTCCGCCTGGAACCCCACGTTCCTGGGTTCCCAGCCTCCGGCCCGGTATTCCCACACAGTCCGTACATAGCCCAGGGGTTCCGCGTTCAGCACCCCCAGCACCTTCTGGATAGTGATCACTTCATCCACCCCGTCCCCGTTCACGTCCAGGGCACTGAGCTGACTCAGGTTCTGGATATAGGGCCGCAGGCCGGATTCTTTCAGGCTGCCGTCCTCATTGTACACGTTCAGGTTCCGGTAGGCGTCCTTCTCCCCGGAAAGATCCAGCACCATGTCCTGTTTCAGATCCGGGAAGGACAGGCTGGCCCGGTAATCCGGCAGATAAGTGCCCACCATGGACACCCCCCGGTTCTCTTCCTGGCCGAACACCTCCTGGAGCTTCCCGTCGATCACATCCAGGATCCGGTAGGAGACCATCCCGCCGGAGCCGCCGCTGGGCGCAGCAATGATCACGTCCGGATACCCGTCTCCAGTCACATCCGCAAGGGTCAGGTAGGCATTGTAGCCTCCCAGGTTCTGAGGCCGGTAGTAGTATTTCACCCGGTTGGCCCCGGCAGCGCCGGTTTCCCGGACGATCAGGTACATATCCCCCATGTAGCTGGATTTATCCACCAGGGGATTCCCCATAAGATCCACCACTTCCTCCACGCCATCTCCGTCAATATCCCCGATGGCTTCGCTGAGCAGCTGACCCCGCTGGAGGGAAAAGTCCACTTCTCGGGTCCGGCGCAGATCATCGGCTTTTTGGACCGGATTGACACTGTCCTT
Organism: Acidaminococcus sp. HCP3S3_G9_1; assembly: GCF_052122455.1. Lineage (NCBI taxonomy): Bacteria > Bacillati > Bacillota > Negativicutes > Acidaminococcales > Acidaminococcaceae > Acidaminococcus > Acidaminococcus sp. HCP3S3_G9_1. The sequence continues at coordinate 84,186 of NZ_JBQKCH010000001.1, forward strand.
CCCGGCTGCTTCCATCCCCGGCTTTTGGGTTCCGGTCTTGGCCGGTCCCTTTTTGTCAGCCAGAGCCGTTTCTCCGGAGCCGGCAGCCGGTTCCGTTCCGTCTGTCTGAGCAAAAGTCCGCAGGTCATGCACCGGTGCTGCTGCATCTGCCAGTACCGGCAGGCAGAGACTTCCTGCCAGGGCCAGGCTGAGTATGATTTTTTTCCCGATTGGTTGTTCCATGGTCCACCCACACTTACCCTTTCCATCATGTTTTATAGTTCATTATACTATAGGTTTCCCCTTTTCGTCTGCTTTCTCTGAAAAGATTCTGTATCCGGTGGATGGATAAGTTTTCACGAATTACCAAATATTAAGAAAGTTCTTTACAGTCCGTAAGAAATTGATTATACTATCCCCATGTTTCTTTTTATAGAACCGAAGGGGGAGCTTGTACAATGATCGAATACAATCCGATTACACCGGATGTGCTGGAAGCACTCCGTGAAATTTCTGGAAAACGGGTGATCACCGGCGAAGACATCAACCCGGACTACACCCATGATGATATGCCCATTTACGGCATCGGCATGCCGGAAGCCACCATCGATGTGGAAAGCACCGAAGAAATCGCCGCCATCATGAAGCTGTGCAACGAACATCACATCCCGGTCACCGTCCGGGGCGCCGGCACCGGCCTGGCAGGCGGAGCCACTCCGGTCCAGCGGGGCCTGGTGCTGTGCACCTCCCGGATGAACCAGATCCTGGGCTATGACGAAAAGAACATGAACGTGCGGGTACAGCCCGGGGTCCTGCTGGACACCCTGTCCAAGGACGCCCTGGCCCACGGGATGTTCTATCCCCCGGATCCGGGCGAAAAATTCGCCACCCTGGGAGGCAATGTGTCCACCAACGCCGGAGGCATGCGGGCCGTAAAATACGGCACCACCCGGGATTACGTCCAGGCCATGACCGTGGTCCTGCCCACCGGGAAAGTGATCCATCTGGGGGCTCCCGTCTCCAAGACCTCTTCCGGCTACAGCCTGCTGAACCTGATCATCGGCTCTGAAGGCACTCTGGGGATCATTACGGAACTGACCCTGAAACTGATTGCCCCGCCCAAATGCCATGTAACCCTGATCGTTCCCTTTGCGGAACTGGCTGACGGCATCGGTGCCGTGCCGGCCATCAAACATTCCGGCCTGGATCCCCAGACCCTGGAATTCTTCGAAAAGGAAATCCTGGAATCTTCCGAAGCCTACATGGGCAAAAGCGTCTTCCCGAAAGAAGTGGAAGGCCAGGAAGTGGGTGCCTATCTCCTGGTGACCCTGGATTCCAACGACCGGGACCTGCTGGACAAACAGGTGGAAGAAGCGGCAGAAATGCTCCTGGAAGCCGGTGCCCTGGATGTGCTGGTGGCAGATACTCCCATGTTCCTGGAAAAGACCTGGGCAGCCCGTTCCTCCTTCCTGGAAGGCATCGAAGAACAGTTCAAGCTGCTGGATGAATGTGACGTGGTGGTCCCTGTATCCAAGATCCCGGATTTTGTCCTGTACATCAAGGAAATCCAGGGAGACTTCCCCTTCGAAGTGAAGATGTTCGGCCATGCCGGGGACGGCAACCTGCACATCTACACCTGTGCCAACGACATGGATCTGATGGAATTCAAGAAATCCGTGGAACAGTTCATGCATCTGCTGTACGCCAAATGCACGGAACTGGGCGGCCAGATTTCCGGGGAACACGGCATCGGCTTCGGCAAGGTCCAGTTCCTGGCAGAAAACCTGGGCGACACCACCATTTCCCTGATGCAGGGCATCAAGGAAGTCTTCGACCCCAACCTGATCCTGAACCCCAACAAAGTCTGCTTCTGATTTTTGCAGCCAAAAGACTGCCGCAACTGCGGCAGTCTTTTTTTGTGCATAAAATGGAGGCTGTTGCAAAAGCAACAGCCTCCAGAGGGATGGTTATGGGATTTCTCAGAAGAACTTCAGGTCCACCTTGTCCTCTACTGCATCCAGGATACCGCCTTCCTGGACCAGGTTGGTGATCTTTTCCAGTTCTTTGAACATTTCGATGTCCTTGTCGTAGGCGATGAAGTCGTTGGTCTTCCGGACGGCATCATAGGCAGCCTGGGTACCGGCACCCAGTTTGAAGCCTTCCCCTTCCCGCAGGTCGATGGCCTGGCAGGCGGCCAGGATTTCCGTTGCCACCACCCGGCGTGCGTTGAAGGCGATTTCTCCGGCTTTCCGTGCGGCATGGGCACCCATGCTGACCAGGTCTTCCTGGTTTTCGCAGGAAGGAATGGAGTCCACAGAAGCAGGATGGGCCAGGACCTTGTTTTCGCTGACCAGAGCGGCTGCCGCATACTGGGTGATCATGAAGCCGGAGTTCAGGCCGGAATGTTTCACCAGGAAGGAGGGGAATCCGCTCAGGGAGTTGTTGATCAGCCGTTCCAGACGGCGTTCAGAAACGTTGGCGATTTCGGAGATCCCGATGCCCAGGAAGTCGAAGGGCAGAGCCATGGGTTCGCCGTGGAAGTTCCCGCCGGAGATCACATCTCCATCCGGCAGGACGATGGGGTTGTCGGTGGCCGCATTGATTTCAATGTCCACTTTGTCCTTCACAAAGCCCAGAGCATCTTTGCTGGCCCCGTGGATCTGGGGTACGCAGCGCAGGCAGTAAGCATCCTGTACCTTCAGCTGGCCCTGATGGGTCACATAGGTACTGCCGGCCAGCAGGTTCCGCATGTTGTAGGCGGTATCCAGCTGCCCTCTGTGGGGGCGGATCACATGGAGCCGTTCGTCATAGGCATCGATGATGCCCCGCTGGGCTTCTACGGACAGGGCGGCGGCAATGTCGCTCTGTTTCAGCAGGGACATGCCTTCCCACAGGGCAAACACGCCCATGGCGGTCAGGATCGGAGTGCCGTTGATGAGGGCCAGCCCTTCCTTGGCTTCCAGATGGATAATGGGAATGCCGGCTCTTTCCATGGCTTCCTTGCCGGGCATTACCGTGCCCTGGTATTCCGCATCACCCAGCCCCAGCATGGGCAGAACCATGTGGGCCAGAGGCGCCAAGTCACCGGAAGCCCCCAGGGAACCTTTTTCCGGAATGTAAGGATGGACACCTTTATTGATCATATCCACCAGGGTCTGCAGGGTGGACAGCCGGATGCCGGAATAGCCTTTCACCAGGGCGTTGGCCCGGATGGTCATGGCAGCCCGGGTCACTTCCCGGCTGAGAGGTTTCCCATAGCCGCAGGAATGGGTACGGATCAGGTTTTCCTGGAGCTGGGCACAGTCATCTTTGGAGATGTGGACCCGGCACAGGGAGCCGAACCCGGTGGTAACCCCGTAAACCACACGGTCACTGTTGACGATATCATCGATAAGAGCCCGGGAAGCCTTGATCCGGTCCACAGCATCAGGATCGAAGCTCAGCTTGGCATTGTACCGGCTGACGGCGATCAGCTGTTCCAGGGTCAGGTCATTCCCGTTCAGTACGACTTCTTTAATGGCTTTTACATCTTTCAGCATGTGATTTTCCTCCTTACAAGTGAATTCCATAGAAAGGGGCTGCCTGGCAGCCCCTGATTGTTATCCAGTCAGCCCAGGATCATGGCGCCGATCAGGCCGCCGATGAACAGGGTCACATCGAAGAAAATGAAGGTGGGTACGCAGGTATCCCAGATATGGTTGTGCTGTCCGTCCGCGTTAAGCCCCGAGGTGGGTCCCAAAGTGGAGTCGGAGGCAGGAGATCCGGCATCCCCTAGTGCTGCTGCAATCCCGATCAGCAGGATGATGGAAGGGATGCTGAAGCCCAGTTTCAGGCCCATGGGGATGTAGATGGAAGCCACCACAGGGATGGTCCCGAAGGAAGTGCCGATGCCCATGGTGATCAGCAGGCCCACGGCCAGCATCAGGAAGGCGCCGCTGAATTTGGTGTTGATTACAGCCGTGGTGGCCATAACCAGGGATTCCACAGAATGGGTTTCCCGGAGCACGTTGGCATAACCGGCAGCCACCAGCATAACGAAGGCGATGAAGCCCATCATCTTGACGCCGCCATCCACCATTTCATCCATCTTGTTCCATTTGATGGAACCAGTAACCAGCATGACCAGCAGGCCGCACATGGCGCCGATGGGCAGGGATTTGAAGTACAGCTGGGCCACAAAGGCGGCTACGGCACCGGCCAGGGCTTTCCAGCAGTCCGCGTTCATTTCCGTTTCCCCGGCTTTTTCATCCTGGCCCATAATGGGCAGGTCCTTGTATTCCCGGTCACGGCTGTAGAAAATGGTGGAAAGGATCAGGCCCACCAACATAGAGGCACCGCCGATCCACATAACGGAAGAAATGTCACTGATGGAAACCATTACGTTGTTGGCCACCATCTGATCCTTGATGATGGTCATGAACAGCAGCCCGAACCCTACAGGAAGGGATACGTACGGGGCTTTCAGTCCGAAGGTCAGTGCGCAGGCAACCGCTCTCCGGTCCAGTTTCATATGGTTCATTACCACCAGCAGAGGGGGAATCAGGATAGGGATGAATGCAATATGTACCGGGATCAGGTTCTGGGAGAAGCAGGCCACGAAAGCGATCAGGAATACAAAGGCTGTTTTTTTCGTCCCTACCACCTTGGTGATTTTCCGTGCTGCAATGTCTGCCAGGCCGGACCGTCCGATGGCCACTGCCAGGGTCCCCAGCAGGATGTAGCTGAGAGCGGTTTCCGAGTTGCCGCCCATCCCGCCGATCAGGATGCTCACCGTTTTGTCAATGGCCAGGCCGCCGGTGGCTCCGGCTACAATGGCTGCCACCAGGATGGCGAACAGGACGTTCATCTTGAGCAGGCACAAGACGGACATGACAATTACGGAGACGACGATGGGGTTGGTTAAGATTTCCATACATTGATCACTCCTTTTCTATTCACTTTTCCGTTTGCGGGGATTCCTGCGCAATCCCCTTTGTCTTACGGATTTATTGTACTGTAAAAAAGTCAGAAGAATGTCAAATATTTTTCAGACGGGACACGATTTTGAATTTTCTTTTTATTGTATACAGTATACTTTGTCGTTTTTTATTCCAGTATTTCGCTAAAGCAGAAGACGTTTTATGGACAAAAAGAAGGTGCTGCAGGCAACGTGCAGCACCTTCTTTTTAGACCTTCTTTTTACACCAGCTTCTTCCCCATTCCTTCTTCCGCCCAACGAAGGATGCTTCCGTCGTGGATCTTTTCCTTCAGGAACTCGATATGGGGATACAGGTACATGTCCTCTTTCATTTCCGGCACTGTTTGGGCGATTTCCGCCAGCACCTGCCGGCTGGCGCTGCTCCGCCGGAGGCTTCCGTCCACAAAGGGCTGGGCCTCGTAGACGGACAGCAGCTCAATGGCCAGGATGTATTCCAGTTTCTCCGCCACTTTCAGGGATTTCAGGGACGCATTGTATCCCATGGCCACATAATCTTCCTGGTTCCCGCAGGTAGGCGTGTTGTCAATCACCGCAGGAGTACACAGAATCCGCATCTGGTTCAGCAGCCCCGCCTGGGTGTACTGGGGAATCATCACCCCAGAATTGAGCCCCGGATTCTGGATCAGGAACCAGGGGTACCCGGACAGATTTCCGTCAATGAGCCGGTTGTTCCGCCGTTCGGACATTTTGGCCATCATGGTGGCCGCCATACAGGACGAATCCATGGCGATCCCCACATAGGCGGAATCCGCATTGCAGGCGGAGATTACGTCCTCGTTCCCGGGCTCCGGCCACAGGATGGGATTGTCGCAGCAGGCATTCATTTCGATTTCCAGGGTTCTCCTGGCATCTTCCAGGGTTTTCCGGGCCGCCCCGTGGAGCTGGGGGATGCACCGGAGGGATAAAGCGTCCTGGACCCGTTTTCCCCGGGCGGCGGCGATCACCTGGGAATCCGCCAGCAGGTTCCGAACGTTTTCCGCCGCTTTGGCCTGGTCCGGATGGGGCCGGACGGCCATGACCCGGGGATCGAAGGCATTCATGACCCCCTGGAGGATCTCCAGGCTCATGGCCCCCACCACATCGGCGGTCCGGGCCGCCTGGAGCAGGTCATAAAGACCGATGGCTCCCAGGGCCGTGGGAGACGTGGTGCCGGACACCAGGGCCAGCCCTTCCTTGGAAGCCAGGGTAAGGGGCTCCAGTCCCGCCTGTGCCAGGGCGTCCCGGCCTTCCAGCAGTTTCCCCCGGTACCAGGCTTTTCCCCGTCCGGTGATCACCAGGGCCATGTGGGCCTCCGGGCTCAGGTATCCCACGCTGCCGTCTCCAGGAGCCCAGGGCGTCACTCCCCGGTTCAGGAACTGCCGGATCTGTTCCAGCACTTCCAGACGGACCCCGCTGTATCCCTGGCCCAGATTCTGGAGCATCATCAAAAGGGTTCCCCGGACCGCTTCTTCCGGCAGAGGTTTCCCTACGGACACGGAATGGGACAGGATGATGTTCTCCTGGAGCTGGGCAGTTTCTTCCCTGCTGATGGCTTTGGTGCACAGGGCCCCGAAACCGGTAGTGACCCCGTACATGACTTTTTCTTCTTCCACCCATTTTTCCACCAGGGCCCGGGACCGGTTCACCCGTTCACAATACCCGGGAGAAAATTCCACCGGAGCATGGAACCGGGCCACGGCCATAAAATCTTCCAGATTGATTTTCGGTCCAAGGATAATTGTCTCAGACATGGTGTCACTTCCCTTCCGGTGTCTCGATCAGATCTTCACTGTCCACAATGTCCTTTTTGGTTTCTTTTTCCATAAAGAACACCTTCACTGCAGCTGCCACCTGAAGGATGAAAATGGCCAGCACCACAAAGCCGCCGCAGGCCGCCAGGAATTTCACCCCGTCGACTCCCTGTTCCCCGCCGCCGAAGGCCACCATGATAGCGGCAATGGCACCGATGGAGACCCCCCAGACCACTTTCTGCCAGAGAGCCGGTTCTTCATCATGACTGGCTCCTTTGGTGCACAGAGCTGCAATGGTGGTGGACATGGTGTCCGCAGTGGTGGAGAAAGCGGCGATCAGGGTGATGATGATCACCGGGATCAGCACGCCCCCAAAAGGAATGGCCTGGAGGAAGGTCCAGATCCCGGATACCGCGCCCCCGGCCTTGATGGCCTGGACAATATCCACCCGGCCGTCCATCTGCCACTGGAGGGCTGTGCCGCCCCAGACGGAGAACCACACCAGACCGAACACTGCCGGCAGGATCCAGTTGATCAGCAGGAACTGTTTGATGGTGCGCCCGTAAGCGATCATGGCAAAGAAAATCCCCATGAGGGGTGCATAGGCGATCCAGATGGCCCAGTCATACATGGTCCACCAGGTGACCAGAGCTTTCCCTTCCGCCAGGTAGGGATCCAGGGCCCAGGTCCAGAACCGGTCCAGCCAGTAGCCCATCCCCACATTGGTGATGTTCAGGATGTACACGGTGGGCCCGATGATGATTAAAAGGATCAGCAGGGCATAGAAGATCTTGGTGGTCAGGTTGGCCAGCCATTTGATCCCTTTGTCGATGCCCATGACGGAGGCAACTGTAAAGGTGGCGGTGATAACGGCCGTCAGGATGAACCAGACCACCGGCCCCTGTTTGATTCCGTAGGCAGCCGTAAGCCCGGTGCCCACCAGAGCCAACCCGGCACCCAGGGAAGCCGCCAGCCCCAGGGCGATGGCCAGCACCGACAGAGTGTCAATGGCTGCCCGCCAGAAGCCTTTGGTCACCCGTTCCCCGAAGAGAGGAGTCAGGGACGCGGCTACGGACAGTTCCTTCTTCCGGTTGTAATACATGTAGGCAATGATCACACCGCTTAGGGCATACATGGCATAAGGAATAAAAGTCCAGTTGTAGAAACACCGTGCCATGGCGAAGAAAGAGGCTTCCGGCGTAAAGGGAGCAATGCCCGTTTCCTTCAGTTCCCCGTAGATGCTGCCGTAATAGATCAACGGTTCATTGACCCCGTAGGTGATCAGCCCGGTGGCAATGCCTCCGGTCAGGGTCATGGCAAACCAGGCACCGAAGGAGAATTTGGCTTTGGCGTTGGGTCCGCCAAACCGGATCTTCCCCAGAGGAGAAAAGGCCAGCAGGGTGATCAGGATCAGGGTGCCCAGGGCCACCCACTGATACAGCCAGCCAAAAGTTTCCAGGGACCAGCCGAATATGGCCTAGGTCACCTTTGTCAGCCAGGCGTTGTTCACCACCCCCAGGATGGCGGCTCCGCCGATGATCAGGAAACAGGGGACGAAGACATCCCAGCGGATGCCCTTTTTGTCGGTTGTCTGCGCATTCATTGCAATCCCTCCCAGATTCTGCAGTTGTGGCTGCGTTTGTTGATTTCTGTCTTTTTATTATGCAAATTGGATGCCAGTTCTTCTGTTTTCCGGAAAAATCTCCTATGTATACTGCATACTTTTTCTTCTCACCCTGTTTTATTTCATTTACAACAAATTTCTGCCTTTCTGAAGCAGATTTCTCTTGCCTTTGCCCTGGGAAACAGGCATAATGAAAAGAGAAATGCAAAATCATTCTGCATCTGCAAAATTTTTCTGCGCATAAAAGGAGGGCATGATGACATCTTATATCCATTTTCTGGAAAAAGCCCTGGACCTTTTGGATGAAGCAGTCTACATTTATTCTCCTCTGGGGAAAGCCATTTTCATGAACCGGAAGGCCCGGCAGATGATGGGTGTGCCGGAAAACAGTCCGTATCGGGGAGAAGCTCTGCTGTCCGTGGTCAATGTGACTTCAGAAGAAAGCACCACCCTGTCCTGCATCCGGGAACAGAAAGAGATTCGGAACCGGCTCTGCCGGTACAAAACCATGGACGGAAAGGAACACTACACCTTCAACACCGCCTATCCGGTCTTTGAGAACGGGACTTTGACGGCGGCCATCGACTTTGAAGAAGACGTGTTTCTCCTGGACAAACGGCGGCAGCTGCTGGAACAGCTCCAGAACCGGGCCCAGAACCTGGCCCTGGCTCAGGGACAGGAAAAGAAAAAGCGCAGCTATGACCTGGAGGATTTCATTGGAGAAGCTCCATCCGTGCAGGAACTGAAAAAGACGGTCCGAAAGGTGGCTCCCCAGGACAGCAACATCATGATCTACGGAGAGACGGGCACCGGCAAGGAAATCCTGGCTCAAAGCATCCACCAGCTGAGCCGCCGGAAAGACAAGCCCCTGGTGGTGCTCAACTGTGCCGCCGTTCCCGAAAGCCTCATTGAAAGCATCCTGTTCGGTACCGTAGCCGGGGCCTATACCGGTTCCACCAACCGGAAAGGTCTGCTGGAAACCGCCCATGAAGGGACCCTGTTCCTGGACGAACTGAATTCCATGAGTCCGGCCATGCAGGCCAAGCTTCTCCGGGTACTCCAGGAAGGTGTTTTCCGCCGGGTGGGAGAGACCCGGGAACGGGAAGTGGATGTGCGGGTGATCTCTACCTGCAACAAGGACCCCTTCCAGCTGGTCCGGACCGGCCAGCTTCGGGAAGACCTGTTTTACCGGCTGGCCACCATGGTGCTCCAGATTCCCCCGCTCCGGGATCGGATCGATGATCTGGAAGCCCTGTGCCATTTCTACCTCCGCCGCTGCGCCAGCCGCTATGCCTATCCCCTTACCCATATTGCCCCCAAAGCCCTGTGGCAGCTGCAGCAGTACAGCTGGCCGGGAAATGTCCGGGAGCTGTTCCATGTACTGGACTATGCCATGAACCTGGCGGAAGGCAACGAGCTCACCGATGACCTGCTTCCGGACTTTATCCGTGCCCCCTGGACGGCCCCCTCCCTCAGGGAGACCAGCCGGAAGATATCCGCCCTGCCCCGGTCCGGGCGCCAGGACCCGCCTCCGGATATGCCGGGCCGTACCCTGGCGGAAAAAATGGCCAGCTACGAAATGTACCTATTGGAGGAAACCCTCCGCCGGAACCAGGGGAACATTACCCGCAGCGCCAAAGAGCTGGGGATCCAGCGTCAAAATCTCCAGTACCGGATCAGGAAATACGGGATCGAGGTGTAAAAAAAGGGGGGTGTTGCACGTTTCGTGCAATACCCCCTTAGCTGTAGAGCCGCATAGCGGCTCAAGTCTGGAGTCGGAAGTCTGGAGCCGAAGGTTAAATTTGCAGGCAAATTTTTTGAATGTGTAGAACCTTTGGACGAAATGATTTCTCAGATTCATTGCGATTTTGGTTCTACAGAATCAAAAGGATCCGTCCAGCCAGACGGATCCTGTCCTGAGGCTTCCGACTTCAGACTCCCGACTTCTGACTAAGGGGCTGTTGCTCTTGCAACAGCCCCTTTTTCTTACAGCTTCACCTTGCCCAGCAGTGCCTGTTCTCTGGCATCCACATCGGCTTCGATTTCAGCCATTCTCTTTTTCAGATCTTCCACGAACAGAGCATCCTTGATGCTGCCCAGGTTGATCTTTACGTTCAGGAAGGCTCCCCGTACGGCAGCCCGTGCATTCATGGCCGCCACTGCCCCATCGGTGATGGCGTTCTGGTTGCCTTTGGTGATCACGGTTTCCGCCAGAGCAAACAGCTCGTTGGCTTTCTGGCCCACCTTGAAGGGCACCAGGGCTGCGCCCTTGGTGGCTTCCTGGATGGCCGCGCTCCGGGCTTTCTTGGCTTCGTCCGTATCCTTCGGCAGCTTGAAGGCTGCCATGATTTTATTGAAAGCGTTGCTGTCCTCATCAATGAGGGCCAGGAAATCATCTTTCAGGGCCGTGGCTTTGGCCGCCACATCCTTCATGTCCCCTTCCACAGCCGCATACTTTTCCTTGCCCAGGGTCAGGTTGGCCACCATGGCGATCAGGGCGGCGGAAGAAGAAGCGTTCAGGGCTGCAATGCTGCCCCCTCCGGGAGCCGGAGAAGACGAGGCCGTTTCATTGATGAATCCTTCCACTGTCAGTTTGCGTAATTCCATTGGATCCTTTCCTCCCTGCTCAGAACAGGCCGTAAATCTTGCCGTTGTTGTCGATGTCCATCTTCAGGGCCGCCGGTTTCTTGGGCAGGCCGGGCATTACCATGATGTTGCTGGTCTGGCAGACAATGAACCCTGCCCCGTTGGATACCCGCACATCCTGGACATTGATCTTGAACCCTTTGGGAGCGCCCAGGAGAGCCGGATTGTCACTGAGGGAATACTGGGTCTTGGCCACGCACACCGGCAGTTTGTCCAGTCCCCAGTCTTCCAGCTGTTTGATCTGTTTCTTGGCATTGGGGGTAAAGGTCACTCCGTCACCGCCATAGATCTTGGTCACAATGGCCTTCAGCTTGTTGGGGATGGTATCGTTCACATCGTACAGTTCCACTTTTTCCGGAGCCTGTTCTTCCAGCATGGCCACCAGTTTGTTGGCCATGTCGATGCCGCCTTCGCCGCCTTTTTCCCAGCATTCGTTCAGGCTGACTTCCACTCCGTAGCTGGCGCATTTCTGGAGCAGCATGTCGATTTCCGCCGGAGTATCCGTGGCGAACTTGTTGATGGCCACCAGGACCGGCAGCCCGAAGGTCCGCATGTTTTCCACCTGTTTGGCCAGGTTGGAGAACCCGTCGCTGACAGCCTGGACATTTTCCTGGCTCAGATCAGCCTTGGCGACGCCCCCGTGCATCTTCAGGGCACGGATGGTGGCAACCAGCACCACTGCATCCGGATAGATGTTGCCGTAATGGCATTTGATGTCCATGAATTTTTCAGCACCCAGGTCAGCACCGAAGCCGGCTTCCGTAATGGCAATGTCGCCCAGTTTCAGGGCCATCTTGGTGGCCAGGAGGGAGTTGCACCCGTGGGCGATGTTGGCAAAAGGCCCCCCGTGGATAATGGCCGGAGTGTGTTCCAGGGTCTGGACCAGGTTCGGTTTGATGGCATCCTTCATGAGCATGGCCATGGCCCCTTCGCAGCCCAGCTGGTGTACATGGACCGGATTCCCGTCCAGGTCGCAGCCGATGACGATCCGGCCGAACCGGGCTTTCAGGTCTTCCAGGTCTTTGGCCAGGCACAGGATGGCCATGATTTCAGAAGCCACGGTAATGGTGAAGGCATCCTGACGGGGGAACCCGCAGACTTTGCCCCCCAGGCCCACCACCACGTTCCGCAGGGCACGGTCGTTCATGTCCATGACCCGGCGCCAGGTGATCTGACGGGCATCCAGCCGCAGTTCGTTGCCGTGATGGATGTGGTTGTCGATCATAGCGGACAGCAGGTTGTTGGCTGCAGTAATGGCATGCATGTCTCCGGTGAAATGGAGGTTGATGTCATCCATGGGAACCACCTGGGCATAACCGCCGCCGGCAGCCCCGCCCTTGATCCCGAACACAGGTCCCAGGGACGGTTCACGAAGGGCCACCACAGCCTTTTTGCCCACCCGGTTCAGAGCCTGGGCCAGGCCGATGCTGGTGGTGGATTTTCCTTCCCCGGCAGGGGTAGGGGTAATGGCGGTGACCAGCACCAGTTTCCCGTTGGGTTTGTTTTCCAGACGTTTCAGCACATCCAGAGAAATTTTTCCTTTGTAATGACCGTACTGTTCCAGTTCTTCCGGCAGGATCCCCACTTTGTCAGCAATCTTGCTGATGGGTTCCATCACATTCTTTTGCGCAATCTCGATATCGCTCAGCATCGAATTTCCTCCTTGTGGACCGACTTGTTACTCTTCCAGTTCCAGCAGCCGTTTTTCCAGGATTTCGTCCAGGTTGAAGTTTTCAATCTGCAGATAATATTCTGCAGCCATCAGCAGGGCCTTCATGGGAACGGTCCCGATGACTTCGCTGCCCACCACGTTGACGCCGTACCGGCGGGCTTCCATCTTGATCATTTCAAAAGCCTGGTACACAGCGGATTTTTCGTAGTTCACCAGGTTCATGGAAACCTGTACCTGGTTCCGTTCTTCCAGTTTCACGCCCATGGCCTTTACATAGTGGAGACCGCCGCCGATGTTCCGGACTTTCCGGGCAATGGCATCGGCCACAGCCTTGTCGCTGCAGTCCAGGTTCACGTTGAAGGCCACCAGAGGCACCCGGGCGCCTACAGCGGAACAGCCGGATTTTTCGTTCATGACGGCAGGGCCGTAATCCGGTTTCCATTCCGAATCCTTGATCTTTTCAAAGAAGCCTTCGTACTGGCCTTTCCGTACTGCAGCCAGGTTCCGGCGGGATTCCTTGGTGCAGGCATCTTCATACAGATACACAGGGATGCCCATTTCCCCATAAGCCTTGCCTACAGCATTGGCAATGGCCACACATTCGTCCATGGTCACGCCCATCACCGGAGTGAAGGGAACCACGTCCACGGCACCGAACCGGGGATGAGCCCCATGGTGGGTCCGCATATCGATCAGCTGGATCGCAACTTTGGCCATGTTGATGGCTGCTTCCGTAACCGCTTCAGGAGAACCGATGATGGTGACGACAGAACGGTTGTGGTCAGCATCGCTGGAGTAATCCAGGATCTTCAGCCCTTTGATCTTGCGGGCTTCGTCAACGATCTTTTCAACCTTTTCCTTATCCCGGCCTTCACTGAAATTCGGAACAAATTCAACCAATTTTTTCGCCATAATGGCACCTCCATCAGACAGTTATAGTTTGGTAACAGCTGAAAGGCATCTTTATGCCCCTGTTTGCTATTATAGTATGAATTCTTCGCCTAAAAAACGTCTGAAATCAATTTTTTCCGATATTTTTATTTTTTGACACTTTCTGGACGTTCTTTCCCTAGGATGAAACTGGAAAAGACTCTTGCAATGAGGTGATACTATGGATATCCTGAAACTGTCCCGGAGCCAGGCGGTGACCACCCGCTGGTCCGGAGGCACTACCACGGAATTTTACATCGATCCCCCTGGCAGCGCCTATGCCCGACGGGATTTCGCCGTCCGGATCAGTTCCGCCACGGTGGATCTGGAAGCCTCGGATTTTACCCTGCTCCCTGATTACGACCGGATCATCCTGCCCCTGAAGGGTGGTTTTACCCTCACCTTCCCGGAAGACGGGAACCGGCAGGTGACCCTGGGACCTCTGGAACAGGCTTCTTTTGACGGAGCCTGGCATACCCACTCCATGGGGAAAGCGGTGGATTTCAACGTGATGACCCGGAAAGGCCTGACGGCCCACTGCGAAAAGATCACTGGGAACAAGCCGCTCCAGCCCGCTCCCCGGCGTTTCGTCTACGTTCCCTTCTGGACGGAAGCCCAGCTGAAAGGCGCCACTCTGGACGGGAAGCCCCTGGATCAGGACACCCTGTATGTCCTGCCCCCGGAAGGGACCGGTGAGCTGGTCCTGCCGGAAGGGGTGGCCGTGTTGTATATTGTGGTGAAGTAAAAAGAGGTGCTGCCTGTGCAAAAACGCATACAGGCAGCACCTTCTTTTTGTCAGCGGTCATCGGCCGTTTATGCATCCTGCCCTGATCCTTATTCAAAGGTTTCGTGACAGTACATGGCATCGAACTGGGCCCTGATTTTTTCCGGCATCCATTCACTGGAAAACATGGGATGGCTGACGGCCAGCTGACGGACTTCCTGCTTTACCTGTTCCAGCAACTCTTCATTGTCTTTGTTCTTCAACACCTTTCCCAGCAGCCGGCCGATTTCATACATCTCCTCTTCCTTTGCACCCCGAGTAGTCATGGTGGGAGAACCGATGCGCAGCCCACTGCCAAGGCTGGGAGGCAGCGTATCATAGGGGATCATGTTCTTGTTGGTGATGATTCCCACGCTGGCCAGCAGTGTCTCCGCCAGCTGTCCATTGGCAATGACCGGCGTCACATCCAGCATGACCATGTGGGTATCCGTCCCGCCGGTAATCAGCCGCATCCCTTCATCCGCACAGCCTTTGGCCAGGGCCTTGGCATTTTTCACCACCTGATGGGCATAGGTCCGGAATTCCGGCTGCATCAGTTCCAAAAACAGCACGCCTCTGGCGGCCAGCATATCCCCTTTGGGCCCGCCCTGGATACGGGGAAAGACCCCTCTGTCGATTTTCTTCCCCAGAGCCTCTTTGCACAGGATCACTCCACAGCCCCGGGGCCCCCGGAGCGTTTTCTGGGTAGAGAATGTCACCACATCCGCATAGGGTACGGGACTGGGAATGGCACCGCCTGCAATGAGCCCGATATCGTGAGCACAGTCAACCCAGAAATAGGCCCCCACTTCGTCACAGATGGACCGGAATCCTGCATAGTCGATCATACGGGGATAAGAAGAAGCCCCGGTAACAATCAGTTTGGGATGATGTTCCAACGCCATCTGGCGAACCTGATCCATATCGATCCGTTCTGTTTCCCGGTTGACGCCATAGTGAAGGGCATTGAACTCCCGCCCACTGTAATGGAATTTGGCTCCATGGCTTAAATGGCCTCCATTATCCAGAGTCAATCCTAAAAAAGTATCTCCTCTTTCCAGAAGACCGGTCAGTACGGCGCAATTGGCAATCGTCGCATTGCCAGACTGGATATTGGCATGTTCTGCCCCAAAGACTTTTTTGACTCTTTCCAGGGCCAGCAGTTCCGCCTGATCCGCCAGTTCACAGCCTCCCACGAACCGTTTTCCCGGATACCCTTCCGTATTTTTGTTGGTGAATACGGATCCTTCCAGGCAGGTGGACAACGGAGATGCCACATTCTCAGAGGCGATCAGGCCAATGGTTTCGAACTGCCTTTTTTCTTCTCTATGCAGCAGACTGGCCATTTCAGGATCGAAAATATCCAACAGTTTGACAGCATCTTGTTTTACAGGTTTCATTTCAGGACTCCTTTCCAGCATGAGAG
This sequence comes from Acidaminococcus sp. HCP3S3_G9_1, assembly GCF_052122455.1. NCBI lineage: Bacteria > Bacillati > Bacillota > Negativicutes > Acidaminococcales > Acidaminococcaceae > Acidaminococcus > Acidaminococcus sp. HCP3S3_G9_1. Next base: position 99,934 of record NZ_JBQKCH010000001.1, read on the forward strand.
GTTGAGAACACAAGAAAAAAGAAGAACAAAACAGCTGAAATCCAACAGCTGCCTGTTCTTCCCCAAGACAGTACTGAGAGGTCATCCCAGTCCCATTAAAAAAGAATCTGCAGAAGAGTATTTATTTCGCCTGTGGGTACACCAGCAGAAAATGATTCTGGGCATCCTTGAAAGCGGTAATAACGGCTTTTTGTGACAGTGCCAGGAACCGTTTCTTCAAGATCAACGTAACGGCTTCCCCATCTGTCAGCAGATTGCGCCCTATCAGGATGTCTTTCAGGAACTCCACCGTATCCTGCATCACCATATTGGCACTGGCATTGAGGATCATCCCGGTGTGTCCATCGATGATCAGGCTCAGGCTGAACGTACCATACATGGCATTGATGGCGTCTTCCCGGGTAACTTTGGCCACCCCGGTCACAAAGACCGAATCTTCCGGATAGATACATTCTCTCATAGCTCTGCCCTCTTTTCAGGTACAAAAAAAGCCGACAAAAAGAAAACTCTTTTGTCAGCCTCCCATATGTCGGTTCCAGAAGGTTATCCTGCAACCCATATACTCGACGATTTAGGTGAATCATAGCATGGTCCGGCTGTTCTGTCAAGAATATTTTGGAAAATCGATTTTTCAGAAAATACTACTTGCAGGATTCCTGTTTGCTGTGGTATAGTATAACAAATTTCAAACCCCTTATAGACAGGGTACTGAATCTCCTTCATTACCCTCTGTTTAGAAGGCCTGACCAACTGCACTGCAGCTGCCGTCAGGCTTTTTTATTTCCTGTCAGGCCAAGGAGGAATATCCAATGTCCAGATTACTGATTGGTAAAACCGTAAGCGCAGCCCTGCTGCCCTCTCTGCAGAACCAGGCTTCCCTGCTGAAAGAAAAAGGTGTGGAACCGGTCCTGGCCCTGATCCGGATTGGAAACCGGCTCAGTGATGTACGGTATCAGACCAGCATCCAGAAACGCTGCAGCAGCATCGGCATCACCTGCCGTCCCCAGATCCTTCCGGAAAACTGCCGACAGCAGGATCTGCTCCGTCTGATCCGCCAGGTCAATCAGGATATGTCCATTCACGGATGCCTGATTTTTCGTCCTTTCCCACCGGCTTTTGATGATGCTCTGATCCGGGCTTCTCTTGCCCCTGAAAAAGACGTGGACGGAATCACGGATGCATCTCTGGCCGGGCTTTTTACCGGAGCTCCCACCGGATATTCCCCCTGCACCGCCGCTGCCTGTATGGAAATCCTGGATCATTACGATATCCCTGTCAAAGGCAGGGATGTGGTGGTAATCGGATCCAGCCTGGTCATCGGCCGGCCTGTTGCCATGGAATTCCTGAAACGGGAAGCCACCGTCACCATCTGCCACATCCGGACAAAAGATGTGGGGAAGTACTGCCGGTCCGCTGACATCATCGTTTCCGCCGCCGGCTGCCGGAACCTGGTTACCGCCTCCATGGTCCGTCCAGGACAGACCCTCATCGATGTGGGCATCAACCCTGCAGAAAACGGGGGAATCTGCGGCGATGTGGATTTTTCCAACGTATCCCCTATTGTGGACGCCATCACCCCGGTTCCCGGCGGCGTCGGTTCCGTCACTACAGCCATACTGGCCCGGCATGTACTGGAAGCAGCTGAAAAAGCATCCAGACCGTTCCTGATTCGTGGCCGCCCATCCCCTGAAAATGGATAAAAGAATGACGGCAGCAAAAAGACACTGTCCTTCCATCTCTTGAAAAGGAGGTATTACCATGACTATATCCCTGAATCTTTATCATACCATGGCTTTGGCCGTTATCGTATTCTATCTGGGATCCGTCCTGAAAAAGAGAATTGCATTTTTCCAGACATACTGTATTCCCAGTCCGGTAATCGGAGGAATTGTTTTTGCACTTCTCCAGTTTTCCCTTTTTGAACTCAACCTGCTGAATCTGACTCTGGACACCAGTCTTCAAAGTGTTTTCATGAATCTCTTTTTTACCAGTGTGGGGTTTTCCGCCAGCATTTCCATGGTTAAAAAAGGAGGTAAGACACTGATTGTCTTTATGGCGGTTGTAGCTGTTCTGATAGTTCTCCAGAATACGGCCGGTGCCCTGCTGTGTCACTTCTTCGGTCTTCCGCCTCTGCTGGGATTGGCATTGGGTTCTCTGCCCCTGACAGGAGGCCATGGAACTTCTGCTGCTTTCGCTCCTCTGCTGGAAGACATGGGCATCAGCAATGCTTTAACAGTTGCCATTGCTGCAGCCACCTATGGCCTGATTGCAGGAAATCTCATTGGCAATCCGGTTGCCAGAAAACGCATTGTTTCTCTTCACCTGACAACCAGTTCTTCAGGTTTCAAGAACGAAGAAGCCAAAGCAGAACTGGAGAAAAACACGCATTTTCGACAAACGCTGGATCCAGAACGAGGGACCTGGGCCCTTGCTCTTTTATTCCTGGCCTCTGGAGCAGGCACCTTTATCACGTACTTTTTCAACCAGATCCACCTGACCATGGCCTCTTATGTAGGCTCCATGATTATCGGGATCCTGATCCGCAATATCAGTGACAGCCAGGGGCAGAATATTCCCGTCCCGGAAATCAGCACCATAGGTTCCATCTGTCTGAATTTCTTCCTGGCCCTGGCCATGATGGGGCTGAAACTCCAACAGCTGGCAGGGCTGGCTCTGCCCATGCTGGTGATTCTCCTGATCCAGACAGGCATTTGTGCCGCATTCTGTTATTTTATCACCTTTTCCTGCTGCGGACGGGATTATGATGCAGCTGTCCTGTCCTCCGGCCACTGCGGATTTGGTATGGGGGCCACCCCCAACGCCATGGCCAATATGGATTCCCTGACAAAGGTCTATGGTCCTTCGGAAAAGGCTTATCTGATCATTCCCATCTGCGGAGGATTTTTTACGGATATCGTAAACTCGCTGATCATCACCCTGTTCATGAATCTGCTGTAAGACAGATGCTCTCTCTTTTCGCCTTTGTATCCGTTAAACTTGCGGGCCGCCCGACGTGCGTCCTCTACGGATTCCGAGTTCCCTATTCAAAAAATCTGCCTGCAGATTTTATCATCCGGCCGTTGACCGTTAACCGTTTGCCGCTGACAAAAAAGCCTGCTGCCCATGTGGAAGACATCCACGGACAGCAAGCTTTTTTATTCTCCTATTTTCTCCACCACCCACATAAGTCCTGCCACAATTGTCAGGAACAGGACCAGGGCCCGGCCCCGGTCTTTGATGTCGAAGCGGGTTTTGGGACGGCGGAGGAATTCTTGGAACCCTCTCCATTTCTGCCGGAGGGTGGGCTTGGGTGCCTTATTCATAGCGCAAGGCGTCGATGGGATCCAGGAGGGCTGCCTTCTTGGCCGGATAGAGGCCGAAGAACAGGCCGATGCCCACGGAGAACACCACAGAGATAATGGTGGCTGCAATGGAAATCACAATGGGCCAGCCAATGATCTTGGCAGCAATCACCGAAATCACCGTCCCCAGGATCATGCCGGTGGTGCCCCCGGTGACTCCGATCACCATGGATTCCACCAGGAACTGGAGCAGGATATCGTGATAAGTGGCCCCCAGAGCCTTCCGGATCCCGATTTCCCGGGTCCGTTCCGTAACGGACACCAGCATGATGTTCATGATACCGATGCCCCCCACCAGGAGGCTGATTCCGGCCACAATGGCCAGCAGCAGGGTAATGGACCCGGTGGTCTCCTGGGCGGTCTTGATGATTTCCGTCAGATCCCGGACGGAAAAGTCGTCATCCATTCCCGTCTTGATCTTGTGCCGGGTCCGGAGGAGCGTCACCACATCGGACTGGACCTGGGACACTGTGTTTTCATTTTCACACTGGATGGTGATGTTCCGGATATAGGTGAGCCCCATGAGCCGCTGCATGGCTGTGGTCAGGGGAACGAACACAATGTCATCCTGGTCCTGTCCCATAGCCGACTGTCCCTTGGAAGCCAGCACCCCGATCACCGTAAAGGGAGCCTTGTTGATCCGCATGATCTGCCCCACAGCATTCCCGTCCGGGAACAGGGTATCCGCCACGGTCTTCCCGATGACGCACACCCGTTCCCGTCCGTTCATATCCCGCTGGCTGTACATCCGGCCCTGATCGATGGAATAGTTCCGGATGGACAGGATGTTGGGTGTGACACCCTGGACCTGGGAGGTCCAGTTCTGGTTCCCGGCCACCAGCTGATAGCTGGCCTGCACCCCCGGGGCCACATACTTGATGCCATCCACGTTCTTTTCGATGGCCTTGGCATCTTCGTAGGTCAGTTTGGCCCCGCTGCCGCTGGCGATCCGCTGGCCATTGGCCGTCCGGCCGCCGCTCATAACGATCAGCAGGTTGCTGCCCATGCTGGTGATGTTTTCCTTGACCTTCTGCTGCATCCCCAGTCCCAGGGATACCATGGCGATGACGGCGCCCACCCCGATGATGATCCCGAGCATAGTCAGGAAGGTCCGGATCTTGTTGGCCAGCATCCCTTCAAAGGCCATTTTCACACATTCTCTAAACAACCACCTGACCTCCTCCCTCTTTCTCTTCCGTCAGCCGGCCGTCCCGCATCACCAGGATCCGCTGGGTCATGGCCGCCAGTTCCGGTTCGTGAGTAACCATGATCACTGTTTTCCCCTCCTGGTTCAGCTTCTCGAAGATGTCGATGATCTCCAGGGTGGATTTGGTGTCCAGGTTCCCGGTGGGTTCGTCGGCCATGATGATGGCCGGATTGTTGATGAGGGCCCGGGCAATGGCCACCCGCTGCCGCTGGCCCCCGGACATTTCGTTGGGTTTGTGATACATCCGGGACCCCAGCCCCACATTGGTCAAGGCCTGTTCCGCCCTTTTGGTCCGTTCTTCCAGGTTCACCCCGGCGTAAATCAGGGGCAGGGCCACATTTTCCACCGCCGTCAGCCGGTTCAGCAGGTTAAAGCTCTGGAACACGAATCCAATCCGCCGGTTCCGGGTCCGGGCCAGTTCATCGTCAGTGTAGTTGGCGATGTTCTTTCCCTCCAGATAATATTCCCCGGAAGTGGGCCGGTCCAGACAGCCCAGGATGTTCATCATGGTGGATTTTCCGCTGCCGGAAGGCCCCACAATGGAAGTGAATTTGCCCTGTTCGAAATCCACTGTTACATGGTTCAGGGCATAGACGATGGTATCCCCCATCTGATAGCTTTTTACAATATCTTTCAGTTCAATGACGTTCATGGCTGTCCTCCCGTCTCTTAGATCGGAGGCCCCATCCGTCTGTTGTTGGTTCCGCCGGTGGCCTTGGTGGTCTTTACCACCAGTTCATCCCCAGGCTGGAGATCCCCCTGGACCGCCACCCGGTCTTCCCCGGTAAGCAGCACCTGCACCGGCACCTTCCGGCTGGTGTTGGTGGCCTTGTCATAGACCAACACATACTTTTCCCCATTCTCCGTATGGAGGCACTTGTTGGAAACAGTCAGGGCATCCTGGATTTCATCCACGATCACATTGGCCCGGGCGGTCATGGTGGGCAGCAGCTTTCCTTCCGAATTTTCCACATCCACATAGCAGGTGTAGTAGTTTACGTTGTTGGTGGTGGTGGCGCTGCGGCCGATCAGGCTGATGGTCCCCTTAAAAGTTTCATTGGGATAGGCGTCCACGGTGAACTCCACGGTCTGCCCCTGTTTGATCTGGCCGATATCCGATTCATCCACCATCAGGTAGATCTGCATTTTGTCCAGGTTGGCCACACTCATCAGTACCTGAGGCGTGGAAATACCGGAGGATACGGTCTGCCCCACAGGAGTGGGTTTACCGATTACATACCCGTCAATGGGAGTGCTGATCACCGTATCATTCACATTGGACGTAGCCTGTTCATATTCTGCTTTGGCCACCCGATAATTGGCTTCTGCCGTATCGAATACGCTTTGGGCAATGGCCCCCTGTTCCAGCAGGGCCTGGTCCCGTTCGTAGGTGGCCTGTTTGTCCGCCAGAGCAGCCCGCTTCATTTCCTGGGTGGCCTTCAAAGAGGTGTCATCCAGTTTCACCAGAGCCTGGCCCGCGGTCACATGCTGGTTTTCCGTTACATAGACCTGGACGATACGGCCGGTGATCTTGGAGTTGATATCCACGTTGTCCAGGGCTTTCAGGGCCCCGGTGGCGGAAATGGTCTTCCGCAGATCCCCCCGCTGCACGGCATCGGTCCGGGTGGCCGCCACGGCCTCCTGGGTCTTTTTGACCTGGTAGTACTTATAGCCGCCGGCCCCGCCGGCAATCAGGACTGCCAGGACTATCAGCAGCACTTTATGCTTCTGCACGATGTTCACGCTGTTTTCCCTCCATCATCCTCCTGCTCCTGCAGGAAAAAAAGCACGGATGTACAGAGAATGGCTCTCCATACATCCGTTCCCTCATTCTCTTATGGATACTGCTATTGTATAAAAGATTTATGAATCTCCCATGAACAGTCTGTAAACAACTCAGAAATTCTTACTGTCCATGCATGGTCGTTCCGGTCATTTCCGGACCTGGCCATTGCCGTTGACCAGATATTTGGTGGTGGTCAGTTCCGGCAGACCCATGGGCCCTCTGGCATGGAGTTTCTGGGTGCTGATGCCGATTTCCGCCCCGAAGCCGAATTCGAACCCGTCAGTGAACCGGGTGGAGGCGTTCACATACACCGCTGCCGCATCCACCAGCTGCTGGAACTTCCGGGCATTTTCATAGTTGTCCGTGACAATGGCTTCTGAATGGCCGGTGCCGTACCGGCGGATGTGGGCCACGGCCTCTTCCAGGCTGTCCACCACCTTCACGGAAAGCCTTAGGTCACCGTATTCCGTGGCCCAGTCCTCGTCCGTGGCAGGCTGCACATCCCCGCTGTAGCCCTGGGTCCGGGCATCCCCCAGGATGGTCACATGAGCCTTTTTGTAAGCCTCCAGCATGGCCGGCAGGAAAGCGTCCGCAATGTCCTTGTGGACCAGCAGGGTTTCCATGGCATTGCAGGTGGAAGGCCGGTTCACTTTGGCGTTCATGGCGATTTCCACCGCCATGGGTACATTGGCATAGGCATCAACATAGGTGTGACACACCCCGGCGCCAGTTTCAATCACCGGCACAGAGGCGTTGTGGACCACGTTCTTGATCAGTCCGGCCCCGCCCCGGGGAATCACCACATCCACCAGGCCTTCCAGATGGATCAGTTCATCCACCGCAGCCCGGTCCGGCACATTGACGAACTGAACCGATCCCTGGGGCAGTCCCGCCTTTTCCCCGTAGGCAATCAGCACATCGCTGACGGCCTTGTTGGAATGGAGGGCTTCCCTGCCCCCCTTCAGGATCACAGCATTGCCGCTTTTCACGCACAGGGCAATGGCGTCGGCGGTCACATTGGGCCGGGCTTCATAGATGATCCCGATCACCCCCAGAGGTACGGAAATCTTGGTGATAGTCAGTCCGTTGGCCAGATTGGCCCCGCTGAGGATCCGCCCCACCGGATCCGGCAGCCCGGCCACCTGCCGGATGCCTTTGGCCATCTGGACCAGCCGGTCATGGGTCAGCAGCAGCCGGTCCAGGAGAGAGTCCCGGAGCCCGGATTTCCGGCCTTCTTCCATATCCACAGCATTGGCTTCCAGGATGGCCTTTTCTTCCGCCAAGAGCCCGTCCGCCATACTTTCCAGGATCGCATTCTTTACCCGGGTATTCAGGATGCCCAGTTCCAGCGAAGCCTTTTTGGCGGCTTCTCCCTGAGTCCGCACCATTCCCACTTCATACATGGTTTCCGCCCCCTCTTACAATACCACCAGGTTGTCCCGGTGGATGACTTCATCATAATGTTTGTAGCCGATCTTTTCTTCGATCTGGCTGGTCTTGCAGCCTTTGATCAGATTCAGGTCTTCCGCGTTGTAGTTGGTCATGCCCCGGGCCAGTTCATGGCCTTCCTGATCCCGGACACTCACCGTGTCCCCGCTGTCGAAGCTGCCTTCCACAGCGGTAATGCCCACCGGCAGGATGCTGCAGCTCCCCTTTTGACGCAGGGCTTTGGCCAGCCCCTCATCCACAATGATCTTTCCGCTGATCTTGGACCCGAAAGCCAGCCACTGGTTCCGGAACCGGAGATGGTTTTCCCGAGGGACGAACAGAGTCCCCACTGGTTCTCCTCTCATGATCCGACGAAGGATTTCCAGATCCTCTCCGTTGGCAATGATCAGGGCAATGCCGGCGCTCATGGCATTCTTGGCCGCCTGGAGCTTGGTGAGCATGCCGCCGGTGGCATTCTTGGACCCGGCCCCTCCGGCGGTAGCTTCGATTTCCGGCGTCACTTCCTCCACCACAGAAACCAGTTTGGCCTCAGGATGGGTCTTGGGATTGGCGGTATAGAGCCCGTCAATGTCCGACAGCAGGATGTCCAGATCCGCATCTGCCAGGCTGGCCACCAGGGCGGACAGGTTGTCGTTGTCCCCGATCTTGAATTCATCGATGGCCACCACGTCGTTTTCGTTGATGATGGGGATCACCCCCCAGGAAATCATCTCCTGGAGCGCATTCCGGGCATTGGCATAGCTGTGCCGGTTCACCATGTCCGACTTGGTCAGCAGCACCTGAGCCACCACCTGGCCGTATTCCCCGAAAAGCCGTTCGTAAATATGCATCAGGATGCCCTGGCCCACAGCGGCACAGGCCTGTTTCCCGGGAATGGTGGAAGGCTTGGCGTCCAGGCCCATCCGGCCCACCCCGGCTGCCCCGGCCCCGGAAGACACCAGGATCATTTCTTTCCCCTGGTTCTGGAGGTCCGTCATGATCCGGGCCAGTTTCTCGATTTTTTCATAGTTGATCTTGCCGTTGGGATAAGTAATGGTACTGGTCCCGACTTTCACCACCACACGTTTGACTTCTGCCATCTTGGCGCGATCCATGGAATCAACCCCTTTGTGCATACAGACAGAACCTGCTTTTCAGGCCCCGCTTCCCCTTACTGCTCTTCGTAATCGAAGACCATGTCTCCGATTTTCACCGACTGGCCTTCCTGGATGCCCTTTTCCTTCAGGGCCTTTTCAATCCCCAGTCTCCGCCAGATCAGCTGGAACCGGTACACCGCTTCCTCGTTGTCGAAATTGGTCATGGCCACCAGCCGTTCGATGTTCTTCCCTTTCACTTCGAAATCCGCATCTTCCGTATCCCGCAGGATGGTAAAGGAATCCGGATCCGCTTCTTCCACTTTGCCGATGTCGATGACTTCCTCTTCCGCCGGAGCCTTCTGGAGCATCTCATAGGCCTTCCACATGATTTCCCGGAGCCCCTGACCGGTGGCGGCAGAGGCTTTCATAATGGGATACCCCTGGGCCGTCACATAGGCTTCCAGCTTTTTGAAGTTCTCTTCCGCATCGGGCAGGTCCATTTTGTTGGCCACCACCAGCATGGGCCGTTTGGCCAGCTTTTCGCTGTAGAGGACCAGCTCTTCGTTGATCTTCTTGAAATCCTCCACCGGATTCCGGCCTTCGCAGCCGCTTACATCCACCACATGGAGGATCACCCGGGTCCGTTCGATATGCCGGAGGAAGTCATGGCCAAGGCCCACACCCTGGGACGCCCCTTCAATGAGCCCCGGCAGGTCCGCCAGTACGAAGCTGGTTTCCGCATCCAGCCGGACCACTCCCAGCACGGGAGTCAGGGTGGTGAAGTGATAGGCCGCCACTTCCGGACGGGCAGCGGATACCCGGGCCACAATGGAGGATTTCCCCACGCTGGGATACCCGACCATGCCCACATCCGCCAGCATCTTCAGTTCCAGCCGGAGCCAGCCCTTGGTCCCCGGTTCGCCTTTTTCCGCAAAAGTGACCCCCTGCTTGGTGCTGGTCACATAGCAGGCATTCCCTTTGCCGCCCCGGCCGCCCCGGGCAGCCACAAACTGGTCTCCCGGATGGGCCAAATCCGCCAGGGCCACCCCGGTGGCATCGTCATAGACCACGGTCCCCAGAGGCACTTTCACTTCCACATTGGGTGCCTTGGCCCCGGTGCAGTTCTTGGCCGCCCCGTTGCCGCCCCGCTGGGCCACAAACTTCCGCTTGTAGCGGAAATCCACCAGGGTATTCAGATCCTTGTCCGCCACCAGCACCACGGAACCGCCCCGGCCTCCGTTGCCTCCGTCCGGGCCCCCGCAGGCCACATATTTCTCTCTCCGGAAACTGGAAGCACCGTCGCCACCGGATCCGGCTTCCACATAAATTCTTGCTTTATCCGTAAACAGCATGTTACACCTTTGCCTTTCTTTCTGTAAAAACAGTAATTGATTAATATCTTATTATATAATATCAGGACGGAAATGCCTAGAGGGTCCCGGCTTTCCTCCCGGATATCTCCGATTTTCTTCCGTTTTTTCAAAAACACCTTGACAGATTTTCCCCTTTCCCGTATAATAATGACTGTTCGGTAATGACTCCGTAGCTCAGCTGGATAGAGCGTTTGGCTACGAACCAAAAGGTCGAGTGTTCGAATCACTCCGGGGCCACCAATTGAATGTACAAGAAGCTGTTGCAAATGCAACAGCTTCTTTTTTTGTGCCGTACCATTTTATACAAAAACTGTAACTTTTTCAGCCGCTTTCTGATTTTTCTTGCATATTTTTAGAAAAATGCTATGATAAAGCCAAGAAAGGAAATCCAACCAAAGACAGGGAAGGTTGGAAGTTCCGAAAGACAGGAGGGGTTTCCAATGGGCCTAGATAAAAAGATCGCGAAAGCAATCGTTGCCGGATTGGTTGTTGCTTCCTCTTTTGGTACGGTTGTTCCCGCAATGGCTGCACCAGCCGTAAAAGATACCATTGCCAGCAAACAGGCTGCGATTGATGTTGCAGCGAAGGTCGTACCGCCTGAAGCGGTGCTGACAAGTGCGAAGACGGATGATGCAAAGTTTGATCTGGAGTATCTGGTTCCCGATACCCTGCAGCGGTACGAAATCGTTGTGGACCGGGCCACCAGCAAGGTACGGAGTGCCGTCATCAAGACGAGCAACTATCCTGGATCCGTTACGGTGAACAAAACGGAAGCTGATGTGAAAGGAACCATATTGGCAGACTATCCGGATGCCAAGAATATTGTGGTCACGAAATATACAGACGATAAAAGCGGTACACCGTTTGTGATTTACAAAGCCACTTTCGAAACTGCAACCTTTACCGGGACTGCTCTTTTGAACCCGGCAACTGCGTTGATCGGTTATCAGGAATTGAAATTCAAGTAAGCCAATTGGCTTTTGGGGTGAGTCCAAAATACAGGATCGTGTAAGTACGAACAGAAATGATTATTGGGGTGAGTCCAAAATACAATTGAGTGAGAAAGACCTGGAAACTTTGACAACTGAATACAGAGAATGATCCCAGGAGCGGTAAGCTGGCTCCTGGGATCGTTGTTTTATGACCTTGCTTTTTTTTGTTCCACACGTTACAATATCCATAATCTGCTCCCTGCGTACAAGGTGAACCGAGTACTAAGGCAGTACAGGAACGAATCACAGGGGGAGCTGGGCCCTTTTCAGGCCGGGCTCCTTTTTTTCTATTTCAGAGGGAGCAAAGGGGAGGAAAAAATGACCATACCGTACAATCCTGCATCTCCGAAAGCGGATGAATTCATCAACCACCAGGAAATCCTGGACACCCTGGCCTTTGCGGATAAGCAGAGCAAAGACCTGGACTACTGCCGGAGCCTTCTGGAAAAGGCCCGGACCCTGAAAGGCCTCACCCACCGGGAAGCTTCCGTGCTCCTGGCCTGCGAAGACCCCTCCATCCTGGAAGGGATCTATGACCTGGCCCGGGAAATCAAGGACAAGATCTATGGCCAGCGGATCGTACTCTTTGCCCCTCTGTATCTGTCCAACTACTGCGTCAACGGCTGTGTGTACTGCCCCTATCACATGAAGAACAAACACATTGCCCGGAAGAAGCTCACCCAGGACGAAATCCGGAAAGAAGTCATTGCCCTCCAGGACATGGGCCACAAACGGCTGGCCCTGGAAGCCGGGGAAGATCCGGTGAACAACCCCATTGACTACATCCTGGAATGCATCCATACCATCTACAGCATCAAACACAAAAACGGCGCCATCCGCCGGGTGAACGTGAACATCGCCGCCACCACCGTGGAAAACTACCGGAAGCTGAAGGAAGCCGGTATCGGCACCTACATCCTGTTCCAGGAAACCTACCATAAAGAAAACTACGAAAAGCTCCATCCCACCGGTCCCAAACATGACTATGCCTACCATACGGAAGCCATGGACCGGGCTATGGAGGGGGGCATCGACGACGTGGGAGTCGGGGTGCTGTTCGGCCTCAATATGTACCGGTATGACTTTGCCGGCCTGCTGATGCACAAGGAACACCTGGAAGCCATGTTCGGGGTAGGGCCCCACACCATCAGCGTGCCCCGGATCCGTCCGGCCGACGACATTTCCGTCCAATCCTTCCCCAACGCCATTTCCGATGCCATGTTCAAGAAGATCGTGGCCATCCTGCGGATCACCGTTCCCTACACCGGGATCATCATTTCCACCCGGGAATCCGCTGCCACCCGGAAAGCTGTACTGGAAGTGGGGGTTTCCCAGATCAGCGGCGCTTCCCGGACCAGCGTAGGAGGCTATGCAGAAGAGGAAGAAGAAGATTCCGCCCAGTTTGAAGTAAATGACAACCGGACCCTGGACCAGGTGATCAACTGGCTCCTCACCGACGGGTACATCCCCAGCTTCTGCACCGCCTGCTACCGGGCCGGCCGCACCGGGGACCGGTTCATGAGCCTGGCCAAAACGGGAGAAATCTCCAACTGCTGCCAGCCCAATGCCCTGCTGACCCTCCGGGAATACCTGGACGACTACGCCTCCCCGGAAACCCGCCAGAAAGGCATGGAAGCCATCCAAAGAGAACTGAACCACATTCCCAACCCGCAAGTAAGAGCCACCTGCGAATCCTATCTCCAGAAAATCGATGGAGGGGAACGGGATTTCCGGTTCTAATAGTAAAAAAAGGGTGTTGCACGTTGCGTGCAACACCCTTTTTTGTCAGCTGACCGTTGTCCAGGGGGCTGCTCCACAGCCCCCTACCAACTCCTGCTGGAGCCCCCGCCGCCTCCGGAGCCGCCCCCGTAGCTGCCGCCTCCGAAGCCTCCTCCGCCGAAGCCTCCTCCGCCGAAGCCGCCGCCTCCGCGGCCGCCGCCCCGGAAAAAGAACAGGTAAAAGAGGAAACGGAACAGGGTGCCTCCCAAAAGCACCCGGTCCAGGAGAAACAGGATCAGGATCCCCAGGAGCCCGGCCCCTGCCATAAGGGGAGATACGGTCACACTGTCCCCCTGTTTGGCCGGCAGGGTCTTTTCCACCTGCAGGTCCTGAGGGGTAAGATTATACTCTTTCAGCACCATCTGGAGGATGGCCGAATAGGCATTCAGGATGCCCCGGTCATAATCCCCCTGACGGAAATAGGGCAGCATGGCCTGGTCCTGGATCCGTCCGGTGAGCCCGTCCGGCAGGGTGCCTTCCAGCCCATACCCTACCTCGATCCGGCTTTTCCGGTCCTGGACTGCCACCAGCAGCAGGACCCCGTTGTTCTTTTCCTTGTCCCCGATCCCCCACTGACGGAGCACCGTCAGGGAATAGTCCTCCAGGGACTGGCCCCGGAGGCTGGGCACCGTCAGCACCACAATCTGGGCCTTGGTCTTTTGAGCCAGGGCCGTACTGTAGGCACGGATGGTGTCCCGGGTGCTCCGGGACAGGACCCCCGCCTGGTCCTGGACATAGATGCTGGATGTGGGCCGGGGCGGGACCTGGGCTGCCGCTCCTGCCTGGAGCGGGGCAAAGACCATTTGGCAGACCAGCACCAGAAGCAGCAGCAGCCGTTTCATAGGCCTCCTCCTTTCATGGTGTTCCCCCGGTTAAAACTTCACCTGGGGCGCCTTCTGGGCCTGGGGATCCGCCTTGAAATAGCTCCGTTCCTGGAAGCCCATCATCCGGGCCACCAGCACCGTGGGGAAGCTTTTGATCTTGGCGTTGTAGGCCTGGGCCGCATCGTTGTAGTCCTTACGGGCCACCGCCAGCCGGTTTTCCGTCCCGGCCAGTTCATCCTGGAGCTGGATGAAGTTGGTATTGGCCTTCAGCTGGGGATAGTTTTCGGAAATGGCCAGAAGCCGGCTCAAAGCACTGCTCAGTTCCCCATTGGCCTGGGCCGCTTCGCTGACGTTCTGGGCCCCTGCCAGTTTGGCCCGGGCATTGGCCACATCGGTGAACACCTGGCTTTCATGAGCGGAATATCCCTTCACCGTATTCACCAGGTTGGGGATCAAATCACTCCGCCGCTGGAGCTGGGTTTCCACCTGGCTCCATTTTCCATTGACATTTTCGTTGGCGGTGACCACCCCGTTGTAGGACCCGAAGATCCACCCGGCCAGCAGCAGGACCACCGCAAAGAAAATCACCAGACCTTTTTTCATCTGTCCGTTCCTCCTTGTAAAGAACTGTCAAAATTTCCTTCTCTACTCTGCATAGTATCCGATTTTTGTAACCCTGTCAATGTCAAAAAGTCAAACTTCTTGTGAATTAAGGGGGGTGCTGCTCAGCAACACCCCCTAATTCAGATTCTCCACAAACAGCTTGATCAACAGCAGGGTGTGGGGCTGATAGGCCAGATCGGCCAGGCAGGACCCCACCACCGGCACGATCAGGAAGGCTTTCCGGCTCATGCCGTACTGGTCCGCCAGCACCGTCATGTTCACCATGGCAGAGGGCACCGCCCCCAGCCCGTGGCCGCAGAGACCGGCGCACATCACCGCCGCATCGTAGTTGCTCCCCAGCAGCCGGAACACCACAAAATAGCACATGGTCAGCATGAAAGCCACCTGGGCCAGCACAATGAGCATGACCCCGCTGAGGATCCCGGCCATTTCCCACAGTTTCAGGGACATGAGCACAATGGCCAGGTACAGGTTCAGCATAATTTCCCCGAAGGACCCCACCAGGGATTCACTGAACCGGTATACCTGGAACTTTTCATTCAGGTTCCGGACCAGCACCCCCACAAACATGGCGCACACATAACTGGGGAAGGTCATGTTCAGCAGGATTCCCACCCCCTGGGCCAGCCAGACCCCCAGGCCCATGCAGATCAGGATCACCGCCACATTGATCAGGATGTCCAGTTTGGCCATCTGCTGATGAGTCAGTTCCCTGGTTTTTTCCGGAAGGGACTGGACCTCTTCCGTGTCTTCCGAATGGAGATGGTATTTTTCAATGAGGAAACGGCCCATGGGCCCTCCGCACATCACCGCCGCAATGAGCCCGAAGGTGGCGGCGGAGGCCCCTACTTCCATACTGGCGGGATACCCCATTTTCAGGAAGGTGCTCCCGTAGGCCCCGGCGGCCCCATGGCCTCCCACCATGGAAATGGCAGAAGACAGCAGGGCATAGGCCGGTTCCAGGCCGATCACACGGCCTACGGCAAGGCCGATGAGATTCTGGCACAGGGAGATGAAGGCGGTGATCAGCCAGTAGACCAGCAGCAGTTTCCCGCCTTTGTTCACCCCTTTGCTGAAGGCAGACAGCTTGGCGCCCAGTCCCACCGCCGTAAAGAAGGAAATCATAAAGGGGATCTGGAACTGGGTATCGAATTCCATCTGAAACAGCCCGGTTTCGTGGCCCAGGAACACCAGGAGCATAGCCAGGGTGCCCCCTACCACCGGTGCAGGAAGGCAGTATTTCCGCAGCAGCCGGCTTTGTCCCTTCAGCCACACCCCCAAAAGCAGCATCACCGCTGCCAGGGAGGTGGTGCAGATGCCATCCGCCCGGATGGTCAATATTCCCTCTGACAGGGAAATAAACATGGTGTCACGTCCTTAGCGATTTTTCTTCCAGAAATCTTCCATAAAGTCCACCAGCTTCTGGACGCCTTCCAGCGGCATGGCGTTGTAGATGGAAGCCCGGATGCCCCCTACGGCCCGGTGGCCCTTCAGCCCTGCCATGCCGCAAGCCTTGGCTTCTTCCACGAACCGGGTTTCCAGGTCTTTGGTGGGCAGATTGAAGGTCACGTTCATCAGGGACCGGCTGTCCTTCTGGGCATGGCCCTTGTAGAAGTCCGGATGGGCATCCAGCACGTCATAGACCTTTCTGGCCTTGGCGATGTTCCGCTGTTCCACCTTCTCCAGGCCTCCCTGGTCCAGCAGCCACTGGGACATGAGATCCACCAGATAGATGCCGAATACCGGCGGGGTATTGTAGGTGGAATCGTGGTCCGCATAGGTTTCGTAGTTCATCATAATGGGCAGCTGAGGATCCCGTCCCTTCAGGAAATCCTTTTTGGCCATGACCACCGTGACCCCTGCAGGACCGATGTTCTTCTGAGCCCCGTTGTAGATCAGGGAAAACTTGTCCAAGGGGATGGGCCGGCTGAGGATGTCAGAAGACATGTCCACGATCAGGGGCACATCTCCCGTATCCGGATAGTCAAAATATTCCAGGCCTTCTGCGGTGCAGTTCCCGGTAAGATGGAGATAGGCGCAGTTGTCCGGCAGCACCAGTTCTTCCGGCCGGGGCACCCGGTCCAGGCCCGTGGCCTTGCTGCTGTACACTTCCACCGCATTTCCCACTTTATGGGCTTCCTTGATGGCCTTTTCAGAGAAGGTACTGGTAATGGCATAAGCCGCGGTCTTCCCGGGGGTCAGAAAGTTCATGGGGATCATGGAGAACTGCAGGGTGGCCCCGCCGCCCATGAACATTACGCTCCAGCTGTCATCCATGCC
Organism: Acidaminococcus sp. HCP3S3_G9_1; assembly: GCF_052122455.1. Classification (NCBI taxonomy): domain Bacteria; kingdom Bacillati; phylum Bacillota; class Negativicutes; order Acidaminococcales; family Acidaminococcaceae; genus Acidaminococcus; species Acidaminococcus sp. HCP3S3_G9_1. The sequence goes on from NZ_JBQKCH010000001.1 coordinate 116,686, forward strand.
CAGAAGTTTTTTGATATGGTCCTGGGCCTGGTCGTTCACTTCCTCGAACAGGGGGCTCCGGTGGCTGATTTCCAGCATGGACATGCCGCTTCCCTTGTAATCCAGCAGTTCCCGCTGGGCCTGTTCCAGCACCGGCAGGGGCATCATGGAGGGCCCTGCCCCGAAATTAAAGATTCTTCCCATCTTGTTCATCTCCTATTAAGTGTACAGTCAGTGCGTCCCGGAGCTTCGGTTCAAACCAGGTGGATTTGGGAGGCATCACCAGTCCCTTGTCCGCCACCGTCATCAGCTGATCCATGGAAGTGGGGTACAGGGAGAAAGCCACGGTGGCATCTTCCCCGTCCACCGCGTCTTCCAGGGCTCCCAGCCCCCGTACGCCTCCCACAAAGTCGATCCGGGGATCCGTCCGGGGATCGTCGATGTCCAGCACCGGTGCCAGCAGATTGTCCTGGAGGATGCTTACATCCAGGGAATGGATGGGGTCAGCGGTGGGATAGGTATCCGGTTTGGCGGTCAGCCGGTACCACTGGCCGCTGATATACATGCCGAAGGTGTGAGGAACCTGAGGTTCCACCGGCCGGTCGTCCTTTTCCAACAGGAAGTTTTCCTGGACCATTTCCAGGAACTTCTCTTCGCTCAGTTCTCCCAGATCCCGGACAACCCGGTTGTAGGGCAGGATATGGAGCATGTTGGAGGGGAAGATCACGGACAGCACGTAGTTGTATTCTTCCTTTCCGGTCTGACCCGGCCGTTTGGCCAGTTCTTCCGCCACCCGCAGGGCTGCGGCGCACCGGTGATGGCCATCGGCGATGTACAGTTCCGGCACCTGTTGGAACAGACGGGTCACTTCCTTTACCTTCAGGGGTTCGCTGATTACATACAGGGTGTGGCGGATCTTGTCATCCCCTACAAAATTGTACACCGGCGTATGGCTGCCCATGTATTCCAGCAGGAAGGCGGTCAAAAGCCCCTTGCTTCGGTAGGCCAGGAACACCGGCCCGGTCTGGGCTTTGGTGGACAGAATGTGATTCACCCGGTCCGTTTCCTTCACCTGGCGGGTCAGTTCATGGCGTTTGATGATTCCTTCTTTATATTCCTTCAGAGAGGCGGCAGCCACCAGACCGATCTGGATATAGGCCCCCATCTGCTGCCGGTAGATATAGTAGCAGGGCTGGGGATCCTGTTTCATCTGGCCTTTGGCCACATAGTTCTCCAGGTTTTCCCGGGCTTTGGCATAAACCCTGGGATCCGATTCTGCCACATTTTCCGGCAGATCCGCTTCCGCCCGGGTGACCCGGACGAAACTCAGAGGATTCTTTTTCAGGATATCCCGTGCTTCCTGGGTGCTCATTACATCATAAGGTAATTCAGCAATCTGACTGACCAGTTCCGGAACCGGACGCAGGGCAGCAAAAGGTCTGATTTCTGCCATAATTATCACTCCCGAATGATAGCTTTGATTTTTGGGTGCTTTTCGTAACAAAAGTCCCTCTGCAATATTGTGTCATAGGTTCATTATACCATATTTGCGTTTTTATAGTAAAAATTCGTAAACTGGTATATAATATGGGACAAAGAATTCTGTATCCATTATACATAGAAAGAGGGGTTTTGTTCATGGCTTATATTACACGACGTGTACTGCAGAAAGACGCTCCCATTATCCTGGGGTACTGGGTGCTGGGAATGGCCTGCGGCATGTTGGGAGAAAAGGCCGGCCTGAATCCCTTCCATATGTTCATTATGAGCGTGCTGGCCTTTGCCGGCAGTTCCCAGTTCATCGGGATCGCCATGATGCTCCAGAGTGCCTCCTATATTTCCATTGCTCTCACCATCCTGATGGTGAACCTCCGGTATTCCCTGTTCACCTCCACTCTGGCTCCTCTGGTCTCTCAAAAATCAGGACTCTACACCGGGCTGTTCGCCTACGGTACCACCGATGAGACCTTTGCGGTGAACCTTTCTTCCTTCCAGGAAGGGCAGGACCACTGGACCCATGAAGAAGCGCTGGGCCTGGATATCCTCAGCATGGGGGTGTGGGCAGTAGCCAACGCCTTCGGCTGCTATGCCTCCCGGCTGATCCACCTGGATCTGTCCCTGGTGTCCTACATCCTTACCGCCATGTTCCTAGGGATCTGGTCCAACTACCTGAAGAACCGGACCATGGTGATCACCGGCCTGACTGCCGGGATCCTGGCTGTGGTGCTGTCCCAGGTGGTACCCTACAAGCTCCATATTGTGTTGGCGTCCCTGATCCCTTCCGGACTGGCCGCCTGGGTATACCTGAAGCATGAAAAGAAAATCCAGCCGGAAAAAGCGCCGGAAGCGGAAGAAGACTGCGGGCCTGTGGAAGGAGGCAGTGAAGCATGAACCAGACTTATATTCTCTGTGTAATCCTGATCATGGCCCTGACCGGCTTCCTGCCCCGGGTGATCCCCATGGCCATTATCCGGAAACATCCCATTCCCCACTGGTTCAAGGTGTGGCTGAATTTTGTGCCTCCGGCCATTTTCGGAGCCCTGGTGTTCCCGGATATTTTCCTGACAGAAGGCCGCCTGAACCTGTCCCTCCACAACATTCCCCTGCTGACCACCCTGCTGATCACTCCCCTGGTATTGAAGACCAAATCCCTGGGCGTAGCAGTGCTGGCCGGAGGCGGCGTGTTTGCGTTGTTGGAGCACTTTTTGTAAGGAGCTGTGAAGAAATGGATCCTCATTTCTTCACAGCTTTTTTTGTAACACCATGTTACACTTTTCTCTTTGTTTATTTTTTAATTGTGAAATTGATTTGTCTTTTTGACTTTTAATCTCCGTCTGCTATACTTATATCTGAAGTTGTAATGAAGGAGATGAGGGATCATGGAAAGCAAGCTGATCCATGATGCTGAACGGAAAGCCGTGGAAACGGTGGTTGATCATGTACTGTCTGTAAAAGATCCGGAAGAACGGAAGAAATCCCTGCTCCGTCTTTCCTATCTGATGGAGAAATTCTTTGGGAGCTTTTTCGCCCCTTCCTCCTTTGCCGGTGCCCGGGAACTGATTCGCCAGGACGGAAAATGGTGGAAGTTTGTGGAACGGGGCCTGGATACCCTGAATCCCCATATCCTGAAAACCGGGATCATGAATCTGGGTTTTGAATCGGGATTTTATGGACTGAAGACCCGGAAAGCCTGCCGGGAAAAATACCACTGCAACATTCCCTGGACCATCCTGTTCGACCCTACCAGTGCCTGCAACATGCACTGCATCGGCTGCTGGGCGGCGGAATACGGCCATACCCTGAACCTTTCCTATGAAACCATGGACAAGATCGTGACTCAGGGGAAAGCCCTGGGGGTCCATACCTTCATGATGACCGGGGGCGAACCTCTGGTCCGGAAAGGGGATATCCTGAAGCTCTGCCGGGCCCATCCGGACTGTGAATTCCACGCCTTCACCAACGGCACCCTGATCGATGAGGATTTCTGCCGCCAGGTAGTGGACGTGGGGAACCTGAGCTTCTCCATCAGCATCGAAGGCTATCGGGAAGTCAATGACAGCCGCCGTGGCAAAGGTGATTTCGATAAAGTGATGCACGCCATGGCCCTTTTGAAGAAATACGGGATTTTCTTCGGGACATCCATCTGCTACACCCGGAAGAACATCGAGACCGTCACCAGTGACCGTTTCCTCCAGATGCTGGTAGACAACGGAGCCTGGTACAGCTGGTTCTTCCATTATATGCCCGTGGGCAACGAAGCGTCCCTAGATCTGCTGCCCACCCCGGAACAGCGTGCCTATATGGTCCGGCGGATCCGGGAGATCCGCCGCAGTGACAGTCCCATCGCTCTGTTTCCCATCGATTTCCAGAACGATGGGGAATTCATCGGAGGCTGCATCGCTGGAGGACGGAACTACTGCCACATCAACCCAGCCGGAGATGTGGAGCCCTGCGTATTCATCCACTATTCCAACGCCAACATCAACCGGGACGACTTACTCACTTGCCTGCGCCAGCCCCTGTTCCAGGAATATGCCAAAGGGCAGCCTTTCAATGCAAACCACCTGCGGCCCTGTCCCATGCTGGAGAACCCGGACTGCCTGAAAGCCATGGTCCATCGCTCCGGAGCCCGTTCCACCGATCTCCAGTCTCCGGAAGACGTGGATACCCTCTGCGGCAGCTGCCAAGCTTATGCCAAAGCCTGGGCTCCTATGGCTGCAAAACTTTGGAAGGAGATCCAGGAAAAGAAAGAAAAAGAAGAAATACCTTTAGGAGCAGATTGAAAAGATGGGTGTGCTGCACAAGACGTGCAGCACACCCATCTTTTATTTTCCTAAGGGAACCAGATGTTTCTTCAATACCGGCAGTACCAGGCTCAGGATCCCGAACTTGATCACGATCCCGGCAGCGCACTGGAACAGCCGGAGAGTGGCCAGGTCTTTCCAGGGGACCTGGAACAATACCGTGAGCCAAAAGGTGTTCAGCAGCAGGCTGATGGCCACCTGGACCACCAGCACCGCCAACAGGATCTGCCGCTTGCCGATGCCCCGGCGGAAGCACCAGCCGTACACCACCCCATCCAGGAAGCTGGACAGGGTAAATCCGGGGAAATAAGCTCCCACCGGAAACAGCAGGGCTCCAATCAGATCCCCCAGGGCCCCGGTGATGCCGCCGGCCAGAGGCCCGCCCCACAGGGCAGCCGCCGCCACCGGCAGAAAGCTGAAGCCGATTTTCAGATTCCAGGTATGGAGAGACAGGAACCGGGCCAGGATCACCTCCATGGCCACACAGAACCCGATCATGGTGATCCACTGTCCGGGCCGCCTTTTCTGCAGCCCTGTCATGGCTTACTCCTGTTTCTTTTCCCGGGCCTTGGTGGCAAACCCCAGCATGTCAGAAATCAGCCGGGCCGCCAGATACCCGGTGGTGCCCCCCACATCGTCAAAAGGAGGGGCCACTTCCGTCAGCACCATCCCCACCAGTTCCGTATGGTTGGCAATGGCTTCCAGGATATCCACCGCATCGTCGTAGTTGAAGCCCCCAAACATGGGAGAACCGGTGGCCGGAGCGTACACCGCATCCATGGCATCGATGTCGAAGCAGAGCACCACTTTGTCCGCCGGCTGGAATTCGTCCAGGATGGCCTCGATGCCCTTTTTCCGCACGTCCCGGACGGAGTAGATCCCGTCCCCGTGTTCCCGGGCTTCTGCAAAGTCTTCCGGGCCGCTGCTGCCGATGCCCCGGATCCCCAGATGGAGGATCCGTCCCACATAGGGCAGGCTGGCTGCGTTCCGCATGGGAGACCCATTGAAATATTTCTGCCCGTCCAGAGGCTTGGTCCAGTCCAGATGGGCATCAATGTGGATGATGTCAAACTTGCCGGCCCCTTCCATGCCCTGAAGCATAGGGAAGTCCACGGCGCAGTCCCCACCCAGCACCACCGGCATGGTACCCTGGCTCTGGATGATCCGGACCGCTTCCCGGAGGTTGGCCATGGTACCCATCAGGTCCCCGGGGATATAATCCGCATCCCCGCAGTCCACCACCTTCCATTTGTCCGTATCCATGTAGAATTCTTTCCGTTCGGAATCGTAGGTGCCGCCTTTTTTGTAGGTAAACCGGGTGGAACCCAGACGGATGCCCCGGGGCCCCAGCCGGCAGCCAGTACGTCCCTGGATAGCCAGGTCAAACGGCGCTCCCAGGATGGCGATATCCGCATTCAGGTTGTAAATATCCGGCGCCAGGTCGGTTTTGGCAAAGGTGGCAATGCCCGTAGGGGCCATATTCAAAGGTTTCTGCAGGCTGAAGTTGTCCATGTGCAATCTCCTCTTCTTTCTGTACTTGGGTTTTCCCTTCTCTTGGGACCATTATAGGAAGACCCCTCTGGGAAGTCAACGAAATTGGACACTATTTCGCAATACGGACACTATAACGAAACAATTTTCCTTGACCCTGTTTTTGGTTCTCCGTATAATGAGGGAAAACAAGATCCATTGGGAAAGGAAGTTCAATGTTATGGCAGAAACCACACCGGCGGTCCATTCCGTCCTCCATGCCATCCGGATCCTTGAGCTGTATGCCGCCCAGCGCCGGGAAACCCTGAGCCTTACGGAAATCAGCAAAGCCCTGGGGCTCCACAAGACCACGGTCTACCGGATCCTCCGGACCCTCCAGCAGGCTGGATGGATGGAACAATCCGCCAAAACCGGAAAGTACTACCTGGGAACCGGGATCCTGCTGGTGGCTTCCGCCGTTTCCGTCCACAACACCTCCCGGGATCTGCTGTCGGAAGAAATGCACCGGCTGGCGGAAAAGTTCAACGAAACCGTGGTACTGTCCGTGCTCCTGGGCCATACGGGGATTTGTGCGGACCTGGCCAAAAGCCGGCACCGTCTGGGGGTGGCGGGAGAACGGGGCTACATCGTCCCTCTGCGCAGCGGCGCCACAGGCAAGACCCTGCTGGCCGCCCAGCCGGAAGAACTGCGGGAGCAGCTGCTCCAGGAACTGGAACCGGACCGGACGAAGCAACGGATCCTGAAGAACCAGCTGCTGAAGATCCTCCAGGACGGATACTGTATTTCGGAAGGAGAAGTGGACCAGGGGGTGGCCGCCATCGCCATGCCCCTCCATCTGAAGGATAAACGGTTCGTCCTGACCATTTCCGGTCCAGTGGACCGGCTTCGGGCCATCACCTACCCGGTGCTCCGGCAGGGACTGGAAGAAACGGTAACCCGGCTGGAGCGGAAAAGTGCATTGTTGGAAGAGTGAAAAAGGGGGCTGTTGCCCATGGCAACAGCCCCCTTTTATCACTTGCACGCAAAAGCTTCGATTTCCACCAGGGCCCCTTTGGGCAGAGCGGCCACTTGGAAGCAGGCACGGGCCGGGCATACGCCGGTGAAGAAGGTGCCGTACACTTCGTTCATGGGACCGAAATCGGCAATGTCGCTGAGAAGCACTGTAGTCTTCACCACATCCTCCATGGTGTAGCCGGCGGCTTCCAGGATGTTTTTCACATTGGTCAGGGACTGGCGGGTCTGGGTCACAATATCTGTCCCGGCAAATTCACCGGTAGCCGGGTCGATGGGGATCTGGCCGGAAACATACACGGTCTTGCCGGACGCTTCGATACCCTGGGAATAAGGTCCGATGGCACCGGGGGCTTTGGGAGTTGCAATCTGTTTGTTCATGGGAAAAACCTCCTTAAAAGTTGGGATAGGGGTATTATACCATGGAAGAGAGGGTGTTGCACATAACGTGCAACACCCTCTTCTTCACGTAATCACATAATTGCTCTTTTCGTTGTTCAGGAGGATCACGTCTTCCAGATCCAGGTACAGGGGTTCCCCATCGGCCCACTGATGATAGGCGCTGCCGTGGGTCATCACCCGGAGGACATGGTCTCCCACCTGGATCCGGTAATCCACCGCATCTCCCATGTAAAACCGGTGCTTCACCGTTCCCTGGAGCATCCCACCGGTTTTGGACAGGGTGATGTTTTCCGGACGGACCCCGATGATGGCCGGCCCTGCCGGCAGGTTCGCCTTATTGGGGAAGGACACCTGGGTGCCCTGGACAAAGACCCGTTCGCCCCGGACTTCCGCCGGCAGGAAATTCACCAGGCCGATGAAATCCGCCACCATCCGGTTCACCGGATGGGTATACACTTCATAAGGCCGTCCCACCTGCTGGACCACGCCTCCGTTCATCACCACGATCCGGTCACTCATGGTCATGGCTTCCGACTGGTCGTGGGTCACGTAGATCACCGTGATCCCCAGCCGTTTCTGGAGGGAGGAGATTTCGAACCGCATGCTTTCCCGGAGTTTGGCATCCAGGTTGGACAGCGGTTCGTCCAGAAGCAGCAGACCCGGCTGGGCGATCAGAGCCCGGGCCAGAGCCACCCGCTGCTGCTGGCCTCCGGACAGCTGGCTGGGATACCGTTCCCCGTACTTGTCCAGATGGACCATGGAAAGAGCCTCGGCCACCCGTTTGTCCCGTTCCTCTTTGGGGACCTTCTGGATCTTCAGGGGATAAGCCACGTTTTCCGCCACAGTCATATGGGGCCATACCGCATAGGACTGGAACACCATGCCGATGTTCCGCTTTTCCGGGGGTACGAACACATGGGATTCCGCACTGCTCACCAGGGTGTCCCCCAGCAGGATGTTCCCTTCCGTGGGCCGTTCAAAGCCGGCGATCATCCGCAGGGTAGTGGATTTGCCGCATCCGGAGGGTCCCAGGAAGGATATGAATTCCCCATCCGCCACCTCCAGGTTGAAATCCCCCACGGCCGTCACGGCACCGAACCGTTTGTAGAGATGTTCCAATTTTACTTGAGCCACAATAGTCCTCCTCATCAAATGGCAATATTGCCCTTGGATACCTTGTTCAGGATCAGGTTCCCCACCATGACGATCACCAGGATGATCACCGACAGCACGGAGGCATTCTGGGTATCCGCATAGGTCTGGAGCTCGTAAAGCAGCACCCCGATGGTCTGGGTGTCACTGCCGTAGAGCAGGTTGGACATGGTCAGTTCATAAAAGCTGGGCATGAAGATCAGGAACCAGCCGGCCACAATGGAGGGGGCGATCAGGGGCATGATAATGTCCCGGCACACCCGCAGCCAGTCGGCCCCGGCGTTGAGCCCCGCCTCTTCCAGACTGCTGGAGACCTGGCTCAGGGAAGCGGCAATGGTCCGGACACTCATGGTCATGTATTTCACCAGATAGCTGACGATCAGGATCCACATGCTGGAATACAGGTTCAGCCCATAGTTGCCGGAAAAGAAGATGATCAGGGCCAGGGCAATGACCACACTGGGGGTACTGCCCCCCACCATCACCAGGATATCCGGCAGGGACCGGCCGGGCACCCGGGTCTTTACGGACAGATAGGCTACAAACAGGGCCAGCAGGGTACCCACACAGGCGGAAATGAAGGCATAGCCCAGGGACCGCCAAATGCAGTCCAGGTACTGGCTGTTTTCCAGCACCGGGATCCAGGCGTCGATGCCGAAATTGTCCAGCCGGATGCCCTTGGACATGCTGACCATGAAGGAGGTCATCACAATGGACCCCAGGGGCAGGATCACGGAAAGGAAGGCATACAGCCCCACAAAGAAAGTGGCCAGTCCTTTCCAACGGCCCAGTTCCACCAGCACCGGACGGGTGCTTTTGCCGCTGATGGTGGTGTAGTCCTTCCGGCCCATGAGCCAGCTCATGAAGAACAGCAGCCCGTTGGCCAGAAACATCAGAGAAACCGCTAACGTGGTGGCGTCCCGGATTCCCTGGTCATCCCCCATGTACACGAAGGATACGATCCGGGTGGTGAGCACTTCGATGTTCCCGGGCATCCCCACTATGGCCGGGATCCCGAAACAGGAACCGGCACCGATGAACACCAGGAGTCCCCCGGCCAAGATGCTGGGAGCCATAAGAGGCAGAGTCACATCCCACAGGGCTTTGAGGGGAGACGCTCCGGCGATCCGGGAAGCCTCCTCCAGGGTAGGATCCATTTTTTCCATGGCCCGGGAAATGGTAATGAAGGCAAAGGGAGAATAGAATAAGGTCAGGACCCAGATCATCCCGCCCCGGGTATAGATGTTGAAAGGCGCCTGGGACAGGGAAAACAGGGTTTTCAGCAGCTGGTTCAGATAGCCCACATCCGGGTTCAGCAGCTGGGTCCAGGCAATGGCTCCCACATAGGGTGGGATCATGTAACTGGCCACCAGGATGGTCCGGAACTTTTTCCGTCCCGGCAGGTCCGTCCGGCCAATGAGCCAGGCCAGGGGAAAGGTGATCAGCACGCTGAGCAGCATCACCAGAAGGGAAATCTCCACGGTGTTCCGCAGGGCTTTCAGGTTCACTTTCTGGCTGTACACCGCTGCATAATTGCTCAGGTCAAAGGTCCCCTCCACCATCACGCTGTCCCAGATCAGTACCGCCAGAGGCAGCACGATAAAATACAACAGAGCCAGGACGGTAAGGGCAATGACCGCAAACTTACTGTCGATTCGAGGCAAATTCCACTTTTTCACCATACACTCCTTTGGACACAATGAGGCAGGAAAGGAGCCAGGGCTGGATTCCCGACCCTGACTCCTTTTGTCTCCAGGCATACTTGGGCATCATGTCCCGCAACACGCCGGATCAGGCATCCATGACTCTGGACCGGAATTCTTCCTTGATCTTGGATTCGTCCCGGGTGAGTTTTTCCCAATCCACTTTCAGAGCGTTCTTCAGCAGTTCCTTCAGACTGTACTTGGCCCCTTTGGGTTTTTCCACATCATCCCGCACAGAATGCATCCAGCCGGCTGTTACCGCCGCCTGGCCTTCCTTGCTCAGCCACCAGTCGGTGAGGGCTTTGGCCCCTTCCGGGTTCTTGGTGGCCTTGAAGATCCCGATGGGGGAAGAAATCAGGATGCAGCCTTCCTTGGGATAAACCACTTCCAGAGGTTCCTTCTTGGTTTGCTGGAGCTTCAGGATGTTTTCTTCCAGGATGATAGCGGCCATGTATTCTCCGGTCAGGAGCTTGTTCTGGATGGCGCTGTTCCCTTCTTCCACCCGGAGGCCGTTGGCTTTCAGGGCATCAAAGTATTCCCAGCCGAACTTGTCCGCCAGGGTCCCTACGGCCACATAGGCGGTACCGGACAGCAGGGGGTTGGGCATGGCAATCCGGCCCTTGTACTTGGGGTTGGTCAGATCCTGCCAGCTGGTGGGAACATCTTCCGGTTTCAGTTTGTCCTTGTTGTAGGCGATAATCATGTTGCAGACCCGGACAGCCGCCCAGGCTCCGTCCTTGTCCACTTCCATGATGTGATGCTTGGTTTCCGGAGATTTATAATCCAGCAGCAGACCTTTTTCCTTCAGATAGATGTAATAGGAAGGATCCGCCACCATCAGCACATCGTCGCTGATCTTGTTGGCCTTGACTTCCCCGGCGATTTTGGTCTTGATCTTTTCCGTTCCGCCCTGGAACCAGCTGACTTTCAGATCCGGGAAGGCTTTCTGGACTTTCGGTTTGCACATGGAGTTGACGATATCCGGATACATGGAGGTGTAGACCATTACATTCCCGGATACCCCTTTCTTCCCATCCGCCGCCTTTTTGTCTCCCCCGCCGCAGCCGGCCAGGAGGAGGGTTCCGCAGGCCAGCAGAGCTGCTGCCGCGGCCAGCCATTTCTTGCTGCTCATACAATCCCGTCCTTTCCTGATGATTTTTTCTATTCTGATAATTTGTGATGCCCTGATGCCTGTCAGGGATGATTTCTTTCAGTATATCCGTTTCCATCCGGAAAAACGTCAAAAATCAGTTTTGTCCATTACTTTTTTTCATAATAGGTAAACAGAGCCTGGGTCCCTAGGTCCCCCTTCCCTTCCTTGGCCAGGGAACGGTATTCCTTCAGCACCTGGTGGAGCACCGGCAGCTTCAGATCCTTCTTTTCCGCTTCTTCTTCCGCCAGGCCCATGTCCTTGATGAAATGCTTCAGGAAGAAGCCGGGAGCATAGTCTCCCTGGATGATCTTGGGCCCGAAGGCATTCAGCTGGGCACTGCCCGCCGCCCCGGTGGACACTGCCTTCAACAGGGTTTCCAGATCAAGGCCGTTGGCCTGGGCGTACCGGAGGGCTTCGCAGACTCCGGACAAGGCACCGGCAATCATGATCTGGTTGGCCATCTTGGCATGCTGGCCCATCCCTGCTTCTCCCATGTAGTTGATGTTGGTACCCATGCCCCGGAACACCGGCTGGAGCACATCGAAATCTTCCTTTTTCCCGCCCACCAGGATGGACAGGGTGCCGTTCCGGGCGCCGGTATCCCCGCCGGTCACCGGTGCATCCAGCACATGGAAGCCCCGTTTGGTTCCTTCCGCATACAGTTTCTGAGCCAGGGTGGGGCTGGTGGTAGTCATGTCAATGAGGAAGCTGCCGGGCCGGGCACTGTCCATAAGAGCCCCGGGGGCCAGATAGACTTCCTCCACATCCCGGGGAAAGCCCACAATGGTGATCAGGCACTGGCAGGCACCGGCCAGATCGGCGATGGAAGGATGAAAGGTAACCCCTTCTGCCTTCAGATCCGCCACTTTTTCCGGATGCCGGGCATAACAGTGCATTGCATACCCTGCCTTCCCCAGATTCCGCAGCATGGATTTTCCCATAATGCCCGTACCGATAAAGCCAATATCACGGATTTCCGTCATACAAACCCCTTCTTTCCGGAAAAATGCAAAACAAAACCACATCATTTAGAATCATTATAATTTATGGGAATGGAGGCGCGCAAGAGGGAATTGGATTGTCAGCTGACCGTTGACAAAGCCTCACATCCCCCTATTTCCCCTTGCTGGGGGTGATCTTCAGGGTGTTGATGATGTTGGTGAGCTTGTGGGTGTCTTCTTTCCAGTAGCCGTCATCCGCCTTGTTCCACACCACAGTCAGGGTATGGACCCGGTCCAGGTTGAACAGGGTCCACCGTTCTGCATGGAAGGTCATCAGAGGCTGTCCCTTCTGGAGCACTTGGAAGTCATAGCTGGTATGGAGATTTTCCACCCCGTTCACAATGGTGCTGGCCATGGGCTGCCAATTGCTGAACTTCACTTCATAGCCCTCCGGAGTCATTTTATGATAGATCCCTTCGATGCTCTTTCGGGTAATGTCTCCGAACTCTTTGATCTGGTCCCCTTTCAGGCCGATGTTCTGGCCGTACCGGGGCATTTTTTCCGGGCTGGCCACGGTCTTGAATTCCACCCACACCAGGTGTTCATCGGTATTCCAGGGCACCGGATCCAGTTTCCCGCTCTGGACGATGACGGACCCGGGGCTCTTCACCACTTCCTGGTCCGCTTCCAGCCATTTTTTCAAGAGCGGATCCAGGTCCGGAGCTTTCAGCAGTTCATCCCGGGTTTCCTGGCTCTGGAGGATCATTTCCGGAGGCACCGCAAAGGATTCCTGATCCCCGGCCTGGATTTCCACCCAGCCCGGATAAGAAGCCACATGGACCTGTTCTGTTTTATTGGTCTCTTTGCCGCACCCGGCTCCCAGAAAAAGGGCCAGCAGGCAGCCAAGGAGCATGATTTTCTTCAACATACGATTTCCCGCCTTTCTGATACGGGAATATTATAGCATAAAAAAAAAGGGGGAGTGCTGCACAGAACGTGCAGCACTCCCTTTAACTCAGTCCCCCACTGCCACCGCTGCTTTTTTGGCGGCTTTTCTGGCTTCGTACCGGTCCATGTTCCGGGCGAAGAGGCCGGCCAGGAAGGAACCGGTGATCTGATGGACGGCGGCGCCTACAGCAGCCGGGATGGCCACGGCAGGAGCGAAATACACGGCGCAGATGGACAGGGCCAGGGCGTCATTCTGCATCCCCACTTCCAGGGTCACGGAATGCTGCTGGGGTTTGCCCATACCCAGTTTCCCGGTGATAAAATATCCCATGCCGAAGCCCACCAGGTTATGGAGCAGCACCAGCACCACCACAAAGGCACCCAGGGCCACGATCTTGGCTCCGTTCACAGCCACCACGCCGCCCAGGATGGACAGCACCGCAAAAGCGGACAGCAGCACCAGCACTTTCTGAATCTGGGCCAGGAACTTTTCCCCTACGGCTTTGTGGACCAGGAGCCCCAGCACCAGAGGCACCAGGATCACTTTCATCACCGTGAGAGCCATGGAAACAAAGGAAACATTCACATATTCACCGGCCAGGGCCCATACCAGGAAGGGCATCATCACAGGAGCCAGCAGGGTGGAAACAGTGGTGACGGATACGGCCAGAGGCACATCCCCTTTGGCCAGGAAGCTCATCACATTGGAAGCGGTGCCGCTGGGGCAGGAACCCAGGAGCACCATGCCCACCGCCAGATCCGGGCTCAGATGGAACACCTTGGTGAGAGCAAAGGCCACCAGAGGCATGATGGTGTAGTGGCACACCGTACCGGCCAGGACTTCCTTAGGCCGCTGGAGCACCAGTTTGAAATCGGACAGATGGAGGGTCATGCCCATGCCGAACATCACCACACCCAGGAGCCATACAGTGTAATGGACGGACCAGGAAAAGGCCCCCGGAACAAAATAGCCGCCCACGATGGTAGCCAGCACCAGCCAGGTGAGATTTTTCCCTACAAAGCCACTTACTTTTGTCAACAGATTCATGTTTTACCCCTCCAAAAAATGTTTTCTGCAAAAATCAAACGGCTGATGGCTTCCCTGGGAGAAAAAGAAAAGCGCTTTGTCTCCTGTAAGAGACAAAGCGCTGTGCTCTGCGGTACCACTCTTGTTGTCGCTGCTGCGACCTCTTTACTAGCATCTCCGGATTTCCCTTCCAATGCCGGACAGAATAACGGCTGTCAGCCGGCCCCACTTACTTGGAATCTTTCAGCGGGCAGCTCCTGGGTGATTTTCCTTCTCCTCTCAGCATCCTGCCTCGCACCAAGCGGCAGGTTCTCTGGAATGTGAGACTGGACAAGTACTTTTCCCATTCAACACTGTCTGATGTTTTGTTATGGGCTTTATTATACGCTTTTGAGAAAATTTGTCAACAAGTTTTTTTCAAGTCCTCAATACGCGGACATCCATACGTCCATCAGAAGGGTCCCAGATGGGTAGCGGAAGCGTACCACATCACCACGAAGGCAAAGATCCATTCCAGCCCCAAAAGAGGGAAGGCAAACTTCCACCAGCGCCGGAGAGGCACACCGGCTACGGTGAGCACAGTCATGGTGGTGCCGCTGGCCGGGGTGATCATGTTGGTGAAGGCGTCCCCCATCTGGAAGGCCAGGACGGCGGTCTGCCGGGTGAGCCCCACCAGATCCGCCAGCGGTGCCATAATGGGCATGGTGATGGCTGCCTGGCCGGAGCCGGAAGGCACCACCAGGTTGAACACGTCCTGGACGATGAACATGCCGAAGCCCAGCAGAGAATGAGGGAATACATTCAGCCCGGCCGCCAGGTAGTAGATAATGGTATCCAGGATCTTGCTGTCCCCCATGAGCAGGGTCACCCCTTTGCACAGGGAAACCATCATGCAGGGCATGGCCATGTTCTTCACTCCGCCGATGAAGGCGTTGGCAAAGTCGTTGACGCTGAGCCGTCCCACAATGCCGGCGAACACCGCCATCATCAGGAACAGGGCGGCCAGTTCATCCATGTAGAAGCCGTATTTGATGACCCCCACCAGGATGGCGGCCACGGTGACCACAAAGCCGCCCATGATGATCTTCTGACGGCCGGTCATGAGCACATTATCCCCTTCATAGGCACTCAGGTCCATCTGGGGACGGTAGATCTGGTCATAATCGTACATGTAGCTGCTTTCCGGATTCTTCTTGATCTTCCGGGCATACCACATGGTATACACCACATTGATCACAATCAGCACCACCAGCATGGCCACCCGGACCTGGATGCCAGAGAACATGGGCAGGCCGGAAATGCTCTGGGCCACCCCTACGGTAAAGGCGTTGGTCACCCCGGCTCCGTAGCCCCCGCTTACAGCGGCCAGAGGCATGGCCACCGCCACAATGGAGTCGAACCCCAGGGCATAGCATACGGCCATGATCAGGGGCACAAAGGCGATGTATTCCTCGCTGCAGCCGGCAAAGGTGCTGAGACAGGTCATAATGGTGAGCAGCACCGGGATCAGCAGCATTTCCCGACCCTTCACCTTGGTGACCACATGGCCCAGAGCCCCGTTGATGGCCCCGGTGGCCGCCATTACGTTCAAAGCTCCCCCGATGATCATCAGGAAACCTACAATACCGCTGGCCCCTTTGACGCCCCGGGGCACCGCCTTGAACACGTCGAAGAAGCCGGCAGGATGCTTGGCGATGAAATGGAAGGTGTTGGGATCCACCACCATACGGCCGCTGGCCGCATCCTTCACCCGGTCAAAGATCCCGGCCGGGATCAGATAGGTGGCAATGGCGGTAAGGATCAGGATAAAGAAGATGATAATGATCGGGCTGGGTACCGATACTTTTTTGTTCACCGGTTTCTGGACGGTGTCCTGTTTGTTTTCTGTCATAACAACTCCCCTTTACAGCAGTTACAGACGGCAGATGGCTGCGGTCAGCAGCATGGTCCGTTCAAACATGGTTTCAACGATGGCATATTCCTGGAGAGTATGGGCTCCATCCCCCTGGACCCCCACGGAATCCAGGATGGGGATCCCCGCCTGGGCCATGAAGGAGGCATCGGAACAGCCCCCGGGATGAGCCGCACCGAAAGCCGGGATCCCGAATTCCGCAGCCGCCTGGTTCACCAGGGCCAGCAGGTGGTCATTGCCTTCGGTCCGTTCAAAGACGGGCATGAAGGCCGGGAATTCCACTTCTGTCCGGGTGCCGGCCACATGGGTCTCGGCGCAGATGGCCCGGATGGCTTCCTGGAGCTTGTCCTTGTCCTCATTGTAATCGTACCGGCAGTCCACTTCGATCCGGCAGGTATCCGGCACCGCATTGGAGGCCGTGCCCCCGGAAATGATGTCCGTGCTGACGATCCGGCCTTTGTCCAGGTCCGTAAGAGCCCGGAGGGCCACGATTTTGTGGGCCATTTCTTCAATGGCGTTGGCGGATTTGGTGTAGGCATTGCCCACATGGCCGGCCTTCCCGTGGACGGTGATCCACACATCCATGCAGCCTTTTCGGCCTACGGTGAGGCAGTTGTCCATCCGGCCGGTTTCCAAGTTGAAGGCGCACAGGCAGCCCTTGGCTTCTTCCGCCAGCAGCTGGTCCGCCCGGGACCCCTGGTGGGTGATTTCCTCATCGGGGACGAAAAGCAGTTTGATGGGATGCCGGTCATAGCCGATCTTTTCCAGCACTTTGGCCAGGTAGACCGCCATGACAATCCCCCCCTTCATGTCGCAGACCCCGGGGCCATAGGCCTTTCCTTCCTTGATGGTGAAGGGATTTTCCGGGTAGCTGCCGTTGGGGAACACCGTATCCAGGTGTCCGCTCAGGAGGATGGGCTGGCCGGCCCTTTCCTTCCCGGACCAGGCCCGGATCAGGGGGACCGCCCCGGTTTCCACCAGTTCGCTTTCCATTCCCAGCTTCTGGAGATAGGCAGACACCTTTTCCATCAGGGTCTCCATCCGTTCTTTTTCCTTGCTGCCGACCTGGAAGTTGATCAGATCCTTCCAAAAATCCAGCATGTCCTGCCGGAAGCTTTCCACCGCTTCCTGGATTTGTTTGTTTTGCTGCTCCATGGGTTTCTCCTTTGTACAATACAGCAACTTATCATCGATATTTTATACAGATATAGTGTATATTAATTTTTATTTTATCGAAAATCTTCGGAGTTGGCAATAGGAAAAAGGGGGTGTGAATTCTTTCACACCCCCTTTTTCACATAAAAAACAGCGCCAGTGCCGTGGTTATGATCCCGCACACACACAGGGATATGGAACTCATGGCACCCTGGATCTTGCCGATTTCCAGGGCCTTGCTGGTGCCTACAGCGTGGCTGCAGGCACCGATGGCCACCCCTTCCGCCACCGGATCCGTAATATGGAACAGTTTGCTCAGGAAGGGAGCCAATACCGCCCCTTCGATGCCGGTGATCACCACCGCTCCTGCGGTGATGCCCGGGATGCCCCCGCCGTTTTCCGAAATCCCCAGGGCAATGGCCGTGGTGACGCTTTTGGGCAGCATGGAGGCGGAAAAGACGGAATTGGTACCGAACAGATGGCACAGGGCCAGAGCCGCAATGATGCTCCCCAGGCTGCCGATGGTGCAGCCCACCAGGATGGGCAGGAAGTTCTCCTGTAGTACCTTCCGCTGCTGATAAATATTCAGGGCCAGCACCGCCGTGGCCGGTCCCAGGAGCATGGTGATCACCGACCCGCCCATATTGAAATGCTTCAGGGGCACCCCGGTGACCGTCAGGATCACCACGATCATCAGGGCTGACGTGAGCACCGGGTTGCACAGGAGCCAGCCGGTCTTTTTCTGGAGTTTCACCCCCAGGACCCAGCAAATGAAGATCAGGGTCAGGCCGAAAAACGGGGTACGGGTAAATGCATCAGGCATGGGAGGCTCCTTTCTTTCTCCACAGTTTCAAACAAATCTGGACACTCCAGCCGGTAATGAAATACACCAGAGGCGTGGTCACCAGGGTGATCACCAGGAAGGGGATCAGATAGTTTTTCAGGGTTTCCACATATTCCAGGGTCCCCACCACCGCCGGGACGAAAAAAATACCCATATTCCGGATGAAGAACCCGCCGGCATCTTTAATCTGCTCCGGTTTCAGGATTTTCCGGTACAGCAGAAAAGTCAGCACCAGCAGACTGATCACACTGTAGGGTACCGTAAAGGGCAGCAGCTCCGCGATGCCGATGCCGATCAGACAGACGCCGAAAATCAGCGCCAATTCCATGACAATATTCATGACTCCCCCCAACTACACTGCAAATACAAGACGTTCCGCAACACACAATATTAATAGTATATAGTATCAACGGCCGGAAGGGAAGATGTTTACTGTAAAATCTGACTTATTTTTACTTAATTAGCTGACAATTCTTCTGTACGAATTCAAATTTTATCGAACATACGTCATTGAGTTTTACATTGCCGTTCAATATTTTTAGAACGCTATGAAGAATTTATGCTTGATTGTTCGAGAAAAAGGTTTATAATGGGACCATAAATTGATTTCCAAGGAGGAAACAGGCAATGAGTGAGCAAAAACTCGAACGTTTGGAAAGTGATTCTATCGGCAAGAAGTACGTCCCCCGGGACGCCTATTATGGGGTGCAGTCTCTCCGTGCCCATGAGAACTTCCACATCACCGGTCAGTCCACTCATCCCGTCATGATCCGCAGCCTGGCGTACATCAAAAAAGCCTGCGCCCTGGCCAACCGGCAGGCAGGCACCCTGACTCCCAAAACCGCAGATGCCATTGTGGCCGCCTGCGATCAGCTCCTGGAAGGGAAATACCAGGACCAGTTCATCCAGGATCCCATCCAGGGCGGCGCCGGCACCTCCCTGAACATGAATGCCAATGAAGTAATCGCCAACATCGCCATCGAGATTTTAGGCGGGGAAAAGGGAGATTACACCCTGGTCCATCCCAACGATGATGTGAACCGGGGCCAGTCCACCAATGACGTGATCCCCACCGCCGGGAAACTGACCGCCCTTTTCCTGCTGGAAGACCTGTACAAAAGCCTGAAAGCCCTGAAAGAGGCCTTTGCCCAAAAAGGAGTGGAATTCGACCCGATCCTGAAAATGGGCCGGACCCAGCTCCAGGACGCAGTGCCCATCCGCCTGGGCCAGGAATTCAAAGCCTATGCCACCGCCCTGGACAGAGGGCTCAGACGGATCCAGTCGGCAGCCAGAGAAATGACCGAAATCAATATGGGCGGTACCGCCATCGGTACCGGAGTCAATGCAGCCCCTGCCTACTCCCGCCATATTGCCGAAGATCTTTCCCGGCTGACCGGCTTTTCTTTTACCCAGGCCGCGGACCTGATCGATGCCACCCAGAACATCGACAGTTTCGCCGCCGTATCCGGCAGCCTGAAGGACTGTGCCATTGCCCTGTCCAAGATTTCCAATGACCTGCGGCTCATGTCTTCCGGTCCCCGGACCGGACTGGAAGAGATCAACCTGCCTGCCAAGCAGAACGGATCTTCCATTATGCCCGGGAAAGTGAACCCGGTGATCCCGGAAGTGGTGAGCCAGGTGGCCTTCCGGCTGGTGGGCAACGACACCTGCATCGCCATGGCCATGGAGGCGGGACAGCTGGAACTGAACGCCTTTGAACCGGTGATCTTCTATTCCCTGTTCCAGAGCATCGACATGCTCCGGGAAGCGGCGGACACCTTGCGGATCAACTGTGTGGAAGGGATCACCGCCAACCGGGAACACTGCCAGCACCTGTTGAAAATGAGCGCCGGCATCGTAACGGCCCTGAGCCCCTACATCGGCTACGTAAAAGCCGCCAAGCTGGCCAAGGAATCCCTGGCCAAGAACATCCCGGTGGTGGAACTGGCCCGGAGCCGTCATTACCTTTCCGACACCCAGCTGGACAGAATCCTGGATCCCTACAAGATGACCACGCCGGTGGCGAAATAAAAAAGCTGCCTTGCGGCAGCTTTTTTTATCATCTGGTGCGATTGGCGCGAGTCGAACGCGCGACCCTCTGCTTAGGAGGCAGATGCTCTATCCAACTGAGCTACAACCGCATAACATGATTATTATAACAACTGCCGTCCCCGGAAGCAAGGTATACCCCTGCTTTTGTTAGGAAATGTAGACATTTTCCCTGATTCTCCCTTATAATATAAATTAACAGTTTATTCCGTCCTTTTATCCCAGGGGCGGTTCTCTGTATCCCTGAAAGGAGGAATTCCCATGACAGCCATCGAACAGGAACTGCTCCAGCTGGCCCGCACCATCCTCCATGCCTATTTTGAAAAAACGGATCCGGATCCTCTGCTGGCCCATCTGGCTCCTGATGTGATCTGGCTGGGGGCCGGGCAGGAAATGGAGGCGGAAGGCCGGGACAGAGTTGCCGCCATTTTCCGGAAGGGCCAGGATCAGCTGATTCCCTGCCGGCAGAGCCAGGAACGGTCCCTGGTGCGTCCTCTGGCAGAGGGACTGTGGCTGGTCCAGGTGTCTTCCCTGGTGGAAACGAATCCCTCCTACAAAATGTATCTCCAGGGCTACCAGCGCTGTGCCTTCTGTTTCCGGAAAAACGCCGCCGGCCGCTGGGAAATCACCTATCTGAACCATTCCATGGCCTATGAGGCCGTCCGGGAAAACGAGCTGTTTGCCATCAGCCAGGGAATCCGGAACTTCCGGAAGCTGAAGACGGCGGATCCGGACCTGTTCACCCCCCACGACAAGGAACTGATGTACCAGCTGATCCGGAAACTGTTCCATCCCCTTTCCCGGGAAGAACAGCAGGTCTGCCTGATTCTTTCCCTGTTCCCCCGTTTTTCCCGGGCCCAGGCGGAATTCCTCTGCCCCCACCCGGACACCCTGGCCCGGCTGGAAGAACACTGGAAGCGCAGCCCCTTCCTGACCTACGAGCCTTTCCAGGGGACCTTTGCCTTCCATCCGGTGTTCCAGGAATATCTCCAGAGCCAGTTCCAGTGTGAATCCTGGAACTGGCAGAAGAAAGCCTGTCTCCAGGCCGCCCGGTGGCAGCTCCGCAGCCGAGATTTTGCCCAGGCCCTTGCCCTGGCTCTCAGGGGAAAAGCCTGGCCCCAGGCCCTCCAGGCCGTAGAACAGGCGGGCCTTGCCATTTTATACCAGCAGCCTCCCTCCCTGCTGATCCAGCTGCTCCGGAAATGCCCTCAGGAGGAAAAAGCCCGGCATTTTGCTGGCTGCGGCCTGATCCTCCTGGCCCTGAACCTGCTCCAGTCCCCTCAGACCGCCCGGGAAGAACGGGAAATCCTGCTGGCCTCCCTGCCCGATGCCTGGACCTGTACCCCGGAAGACCAAGCCCGGATCCTTTTCCTTACGGCCCTGGACAGCCTGCCGGACCTGGGCGCCATGGAGCCGGCCTTCCGGCAGTTCTTCACCTATTGCCGGGAGCACCGTATCCGGCTGCCCCGGGATTATTTCCAAGGCATCCACCGGGGTGTCTCAGGTCAACTGGTGCTGTACTACCGCCGGGCCGGCAGCCTGGCCCGGAACACCCGCCAGCTCCAGGCCCTCTATGACGGCTGCGGAGAAGCCCTCCAGGGCGTCAGCGGTCCCCTGTGGCGTTCCACAGTGGCGGCGGAGCTGGCCTATCTCCAGGGGGAACTGTCCACGGCCGAAGAAGTGCTCCAGGCTTTTCTGGATGCTCCCTGCCGGACCCTGGATGAACAGCAGCGGGCCATCATCGCTCTGTTCCTGATGCCCCGGATCGCCCTGATCCGGCAGGACCAGGAACAGTTCCTAGGCTGGAAAAAGCATTACCAGAAGCTGTCCCAGCTGATTACAGACCCCCTGACCCGGACGGACCTGGATCTGGTGGGGATTTTCGTCCAGAGCCTTTTGGAACAGCCTTCTCCCAGCCTGGCAAAACATCTGGAACGGATGAACAGCCTGCCGGATTATCCTTCCCTCCAGGGGATGCGCCAGTCCACCCGGCACCGTCTCCAGCTGACCATGGGCAGATACCAGCTGCTGCTCCTTTCCACCCGTCCCCAGGATGCCGTCCCGGCTCCCACTTCTTCCCAAATGTGCCGGTGCTACGATGCCATTGTCCAGATTGCGGCCCTGGAGCATACGGGCCTTGGGGAAGAAGCGGCCGCCCTGCTCCGGTCCACCCTGGCTGAAGCCCTGAAAGACAGACTGTACCTGCCTTTTGTTGAGCACCAGTCCCTGCTGGGTCCCCTGCTGGTGAAAGCCGCCCGGCAGCCGGAATTTGCCGCATTCCTGCAGGCGGTCCTGTCCTATTCCCTCACTCCGGCCAAAGGCCGCCCGTTGAAGGAGGCATCCTTCACGGCCCGGGAAAAGCTGGTGATCCGGCGGGTGAAAGAAGGCCGGACCAACAAAGAAATCGCCCAAGAACTGAACGTGGCGGAAATCACCGTAAAAAAACAACTGAGCCTGCTCTATCAGCGTTTCCAGGTAAAGAACAGGACCCAGCTGCTCCATGCGGTGGAGAAAATGTGAAAAAAGGAGATGTCACACAGGACGCATGACATCTCCTTTTTTTAAAACTTGTACGATACCCCCACATTCACTTCATGGGTCTTGGCATCGATGTCTCCTTTGAAATCTTTGTACTTGCTGTCGTTGTAGGAGACGTTGGCTTCCCAGTTGTCGGTGAAGGCATAGCCCACGCCCAGTTCATACTGGGTGATGTTGTTGCCGGTGCCGAACTTGGCCCAGCCGGTGGTCTTGTCCGTAATGGGCAGCCGGCCTATGGCCCCCACCTGATAGCCGCTGTTGTTGTCATGGTAGCCATGCTGTTTCAGCCGGTTCCGCACATAGCCCCCGTACCCGTACAGATAGGGATTGAACTGATAGATCAGGCTTACCTGATGGGACTGGGCCGAAGCATCATGGTCCCCTTCATGGGCTGCATACCGGTAATCCAGACCCAGGTTGTCGGCGATCCCGATGGTACCCCCCACCCGGTACCGGGAATCACCTCCAAAGTCTTTGGTCTCTCCGTGCTGTTTCCATTTGAGAGTATTGCCCACCGTGACGTTGGCATCGACTTTTGCAGCGCCAGGAGCAATCTTGGCCAGGGGAGAAGCACAGGCCACGGTCAAAGGCAGCAGGCTCAGCACTGCAGTGGCCATCATCATTTTTTTCATGGGAAATCCCTCCTTCAATGGATTCAAACATTCATCATTCTTTCATTATACACTTTTTCATCAATTTTCGCAAAATTTCACTGTTTTTCCCCGGAGAGCTTCACGGCCGCTGCGGCTGCAGCCAGGGCCGCCAGGGTGGGCAGCAGCCAGCTCATCCCCAGGGAAAACAGGGGAAGCTGATGGTAGCAGCCCAGCAAAGCCTGGACCGGCGCCGTCCCCTGGAGCCCTTTGGGCAGCACGCTGAGGGCATCCCCAAAAGCCGCCACACCGGCCAGCACCATGGGCCACCGGTACAGCCGCCGGTTCTTCCCCAAAAGAGCGGAGGCAAAGGAGGACAGGATCAGGGTAATGGCCATGGGATACAGGAACATGAGGATGGGCACAGCCAGCACAATGATCTGGGTGAGCCCCACATTCCCGATCAGGAAGGAAATCCCTGCAAAGACCACACAGTAAGCCTTGTAGCCCAGGGTCCCGGGGAACAGTTCCTGGAAGGTGTTGGCGCAGGCAGTGATCAGGCCGATGGCGGTCTTCAGGCAGGCGAAGGTCACAATGGCCGCCAGCAGCATGCCTCCTACCGGTCCAAAATAGCCATGGGCGATCTGGGCCAGAGCAATGCCCCCGTTGGCGGATACCGCCAGCTGTCCCAGGCTGGAGGTGCCCAGCCAGGTGATCAGAGTATAGATCAGGGACATAAGGAACACCACAATGCCCCCTACCTTCAGCAGATCCACAGAAATGGTGGCCACATCCCGGACGCCCAGATTCTTCAGGGTATCGATCACCACCACGGAAAAGGCCAGCATGGCCAGTACGTCCATGGTATTGTACCCTTCCTTGAACCCGGTAAGGAAAGCATGGTCCACATAGTCTCCCTGGGGAAGGCTTCCGGCAATGGACCCCATGGGATGGACCAGGGCCACTGCCACCAGGATGGCCAGGAAAGCCAGGAACACCGGGTTCAGGAATTTCCCGATGTACACCACCAGTTTGGATGGCTTCAGGGAAAACAGAAGGGCCACTCCCATGAACAGAAAGGTAAACCCGGCCAGGATCAGGGTCTGGTTCTCTCCTACAAAGGGCACGATCCCGATCTGGTAGGACACGGTGGCAGTCCGGGGCAGGGCAAAGGCCGGCCCGATGGTCAGATACAGCAGTACTGTAAAGACCCGGGCAAAGACAGGGTGCACGTTTCCGGCCAGTTCTTCCAGGCTGCCGCTGCCGGAAAGGCCGAAGGCAATGAGCGCCAGGAAGGGCATCAGCACTCCGGTGGCAATGAAGCCGATGTTGGCGCTCCAGAAATGGGCACCGGCCAATTGGCCCATGTGCACCGGGAAGATCAGGTTCCCGGCTCCGAACAGCATCCCGAACAGCATGGAGCCCACAAAAAGATATTCAGCAGAAGTCAGTTTGTGATTGTTCATGGTGCCTCCTTATTTGGCGGTCAGGCCGCCATCCACGGAAATGATGGCGCCGGTCATGAAGCCGTTCATAGGGGACAGCACCGCACAGATCATATGGGCCGCTTCCTCCGGTTTTCCGATCCGTCCCATGGGATATACAGAAGCCATGGATTCCCGGGAATAGCCCCCTTCTGCCAGCTGCTTTTCCACCAGAGGGGTATCCACATCCCCCGGGCACAGGCAGTTCACCCGGATCCAGGGGGCCAGATCCAGGGCCAGAGACCGGGTAAAGGCCACCACCGCCCCTTTGGAAGCGGCGTACAGACAGCAGCCGTAATTTCCTTCCAGGGCCGCGTCAGAAGCGATGTTCACAATGGACGGACCGTCCTGGACAAAAAGGTCCAGCAGGGCCTGGGTGAGGAAAATGGTCCCCTTCACATTCACATCCATCAGCTGCTGATAATCCTCTTCCGTTACGTCCTGGAAAGGCTTTTCCTGGTAGATCCCGGCGCTGTTCACCAGAAAATCCAGTTCCTGGTGCTGTGCCTGGAGTTCCCCGGCGATTTTCCGGCAGCCTTCCACGGTGCTTACATCTCCCTGGAGATACAGGGCTTCTCCCGGCAGCCCTGTGAGGCTCTCCACTGCCTTTTGGCCCCGTTCCGGATCCCGGCCCACCAGCCACACTGTGGCTCCGTCCTGGACCAGCAGCCGGGCTGCTGCCAGGCCGATGCCGGACGTGCCACCGCTGATGACCCCTTTTTTCTTCTCCATTCCGTATCCGATCATATCCACGACTCCCTTCCTGCAATTTGTTCCCCAAACAGAAAAAAAGGAGATACCGTTTCCACGATATCCCCTCTTTGTTGCGCTTGTTGTTCTTGCAGATATCTATATCTTACAGTTTCACAACGTTGGCAGCCTGTTCACCACGGTTGCCTTCGACAACGTCGAATTCTACAGCCTGGCCTTCTTCCAGAGTTTTGAAGCCTTCACCCTGGATTGCGGAGAAATGAACGAATACATCGCCGCCATCTTCCCGTTCAATGAAACCATAACCCTTTTCAGCATTAAACCATTTAACTTTGCCAGTCATCTTTACTTGGCCTCCTAAAAATTATTGCGAAAAACGATCCAACTATATGTGATACCTGCGTGAGTTCAACATTCAGTAAGTCCGTTGTTTCTGTGTTCCATTCTAGCATAACCCCTGGACTTTTACAAGCAAAAGAATTGCGAGAGTACAGACGACTCAGGGTATTTTCAAAGATTTTCGAGGAAATTGACGGACCAGCTCTTCTTTTTGTTTTTTTGCCAGTTGTTTCAGTGCATATTCCCGCTGAAGGGCCGTCCTTTTGTCCGGCAGTTCCTCAAAATAGGCCAGGTCCACCGCCTTGAAGGCCCGGGTGTATTTGGCCCCGGACCCGCGGCGGTGCATGGCCAGCCGGTGGACCAGGTCGTTTGTCCAGCCGGTATACAGGGCGCCGTTGGCACAGCGCACCATATAGACGTAGGCAGTCATTCTGTTACGATTTCCACCTTTTCCATCACCACGTCCTTCAGGGGACGGTCGGCGAAATCCGTGGGGGTGGAGCCGATTTTATGGACCACATCCATCCCTTGGGTGATTTTCCCGAAGACCGCATGATGGCCGTCCAGCCAGGGGGTGGCATCCAGGGTGATGAAGAACTGGCTGCCTCCGGTGTTGGGGCCGGCATTGGCCATGGACAGGATCCCTTCCCCGCTGTGGGCCAGGCCGGGACCGAATTCGTCGTCGATGGTGTAGCCCGGGCCGCCCATGCCGGTGCCGGTGGGATCCCCGCCCTGGATCATGAAGCCGTCAATGACCCGGTGGAAGATGACCCCGTCATAGAATCCCTTCTCCACCAGTTCCCGGAAGTTCCCTGCGGTTTTGGGAGCCTTGTCCTCAAACAGCTCCGCAGTAAAATCTCCCAGATTCGTATGGAAATGCACTTTTTTGTTCATGTTGTTCACCTCGTTGTTGTGGGGCTGCCTTCAGCAGCCCCTGTCAATGGACGAGGATGCTGCCCCTGCAGCATCCTCTCAAAACTCCCTGATCACCAGATCCGACAGATCCAGATCCACCCGTCCTTTGCCCGGGACGGAGGCCAGGGCCACCAGACGTCCCTGGGTGGTGATGTAGAAATCATCCTTCTGGAGCCGGGCTCCTTCGCCCAGTCCGGCCAGCCGTTCCTGGAGCTCTTCCTGCCGGTTGGCTCCCAGGAAATAGTCCAGGGTCAGCCGGCTGCCGGTGGCCAGGTCGAACACCAGGGCATAGTGGAGGTCCGTGATCCGGGCCACCAGCAGGGTGGGATCAGCTCCTCCCTGGAGGGAGGATACATAAGCGTAGTTCTTCAGCCGGGTCCAGCTGGCCAGGCTGTTCACTTCCGACACCGGATAGCTCCGGTACAGGATGGGGGTCCCCTGGAACACCAGGCTCAGGATCTGCCGCCGGTTGTAGGTGACCTGGCACTGGAGCTCGCTTTCCACCGGGCCGGTAATGTGCCGGTACACGGACAGGTAGTTCCCCAGTTCCTGGTTGATCCGGTCCTGGACCTGAGGAGCCACACCGCCGGTCACCTGGGGAAAGGTGGTCTCATACCCATCGTTGGTGATCTTCAGGGGATTCCGTTTGTCCCGGGGCCCGGCCCCATCTTTGGCCGGCACCGCATACCATCCGGTGACCCCGTCCCGGGTGGCCACCTTGGCCCATTCCAGTCCGTTGATCTCCCGTTTCCCGAAGATCATCCCCTGAGCTCCCTCCGGGGCCGGCCGGAGGATGGTTTCCGGCTTTTCTTCCGGCAGGCTGCGCAGGTAACCTCCGCTGAATATGACCCGCTCCATTTTGTGTTCCCGGTTGACGAATTCCACCCTTGCTCCCTGTTCTCCCTCCCCGGGAGCCAGGGCCTTGGTTTCCGAAGCCGCTTCCGTTTCTCCGGCGGTCTGGCTGCTTTCCGCCGTCTGGGACCGGCTGCACCCGCCGGCCAGGCAGCCCAAAAATGCCAGAACCGTCAGGACCAGCAGGTAATGCCGGATCCTGCCACCGGTCATACCGGGTTCTCCCGGAGCCAGGAAGCCGCAGACAGCAGAGCCTTCTGGCCTTCTCCCGCCGCTTTGTTGATCTGCCAGGGATAGCCCACCGCATCTCCGGCGGCAAAAACTCCCTCCACACTGGTGGCCAGGTTGTCATCCACCCGGATGAAGGGACCATCCAGCCGGAGTCCCGGCAGGAGCCGGTCCAGAGGATCCGTTTCCCGGAGCAGGAACAGCCCCTCCAGTTTTTCCGTGCCGGCAGTGGTTTCCAGGGCTTCCACCCGTTCCTCTCCCAGCACCTTCCGGGGTTTGCCTTCCATGATCTGCACATTGGCAGGCCGTTTTTCCGGCAGGGGGAAGTCCGCCCACAGCTTCACTTCCCCAGCCACCCCCGCCAGAAATTCCACTTCTTCCCAGGCAGAGGGCAGATTGGTCACCACCCCGATGGTCTTTCCCCGGTACAGGTACCCGTCGCAGGTGGCACAGTAGGTGACCCCCTTCCCCACAAGGGCCGTTTCTCCCTCCAGGGGCTTTCCGTGGGAGGCTCCCGGGCACAGCAGGATGCTCCGGGCCTCGTACACTTCTCCCGGGGTGGCCAGATAGAAGTGCTTTTCCCGGGGCAGGATGCTCAGCACCTTGTGGGGGACCACCGTGGTCCCGGCGGCCTTCATGTGGGCGGTAAAGGCGTCCATCAGTTCCGCTCCCGACCGGTCCGGCATCCCCAGGTAGTTTTTCACCAGGGCGCTTTTCCGCAGGGCCAGGCCGAAATCCCCGGTATCCAGCAGCAGGGCGGACAGGGACCGGTTGGCGGCGGTCACCGCCGCACTGCAGCCTGCAGGGCCGCCCCCTACAATGGCAATGTCATACAGCATAGCTTTCTCCTTGTTTCCTCATCCGTTTATTTGAAATCCGCCACTTTTTCCAGGGGCAGTTTGGGCACATAATAATCCCGGGCCTCATCCACATAGTAGGCCAGTTTCCCTTCTTCCCCGGGCACCAGGGTGCTTTTGTGGGCGGGATAGCCCAGGGCCAGCACGGTGACCACTTCCCGGTCTTCCGGGATCTCCAGCAGAGCGGCGATCTTTACCCGGTCCACCGCTGCCAGGATGGCGCTGCCCACCCCCTGGGTCCAGGCAGTGATGGCCATGGCATCCAGGGCGATGCCCACGTCGATGCTGGTGATGGTGGGGTTGGCCTCCTTGGGCCGGGACACTACCACAAAGGCCACCGGCTGTTCCCCTTCCCTGGGGGTGCCGATTTCTTTGGGCAGGGCTGCCGCCCACCGGAGCAGCGGCTGCATGGCCTTCACGTTGGCGGGGCTTGCCACCACCGTGAACCGGAGGCTCTGGCCGTTCCGGCCGCAGCTCCGTTTCCGGGCCACATCCGCCAGGGTCCGCAGCAGGGCCGGATCCACCGGTTTCTGTTCAAAACGCCGGTAGGTCCGGCAGGTATCATACAGGGAAGCCAATTCCATTCCAATCACTCCTTTTTATTCCACTTCGGCCACATAGCCGTTTTCTCCGTCCGCCCGGAGGGCCAGCACATGGGGAGCCTGTTCCAGGAACAGCACCGCTTCCTGCTGGCGGATCTGGAGAGGACTGTTGAACACATCGGTGGGCACAAAGCCGTTCACCGGCAGCTGCCGGATCACCCCCAGGGAATCCTCCCCGATGACGGCCACTTCATTCAGATGGGTCTTGCCGGTGCCCCGGCGGCCGTAGCTGAGCACCAAGATATCCTGTTTTCCCGGACGGAAATCCAGTTTGTACAGGGCGTATTCCACCCCTTTCTGGAGGGTGCACAGGCCTACTCCGTCTCCCACCTGCCAGCCCAGCACCAGGACTTTTTCGCTGCCGGCGGCACCGGTAAGGCTGGCACTGATCTTCTGGGGAACCCCTTTCTGGAATTCCACCGTCAGAGGGGGCTGCAGCTGGCCGTTGGCGCTGAGGCTGTAACGGGGAGCAAAATACTGGGCCGCTTCCCCGGCCGCCGGCCCGCCCATCCCCAGCATCACGGCCAGAAGGGCAATTTCCCAGGTATTTTTCATACATCCACCTCCCCCAATGTTTGGGCTTTCATGATTTTTCTGTATCCTTTTTATTATACCCTACCCAGAGGAAAGAAGACAATTGTCTTTTCCTTTACTCCTCCAAGGCTTCCCGGAGGGCCTCCACTCCTGCCCGGATCTTTTCCTCTCCGATGCCGGCAAAGGACAGGAGGAATTCCGGAGGCCGGCCCGGTTCCGTACCCCGGACAGGGATCACCCGGACGCCTTTTTCCAGGGCCCGGGCGGCCAGTTCTTCTGCTGTCCCCGACCGATCCAGGGCAATGTGGAGATGGAGCCCGGAGCCGTAGCCCAGCAGCCGTACCTGGTCCCCGAACACGGCAGTCAGAGCTTCCTGGAGCAGCCGGCTCTTGGTCCGGTACAGGGTTCGGAGCTTCCGGATGTGCCGGGTCAGGTGCCCTTCTTCAATATAGGCCGCCAGGGCCAGCTGTTCCACAGTGGACGAGGTCTGGTTGTACCGGCCGGCAATGGCCCGGTAGGCAGGCAGCAGTTTTTCCGGCAGCACCAAAAAACTGATCCGCAGGGAAGGCAGCATGGTCCGGGAAAAGGACCCCAGATAGATGATCTGTTCCCGGTTCCCGAAGCTGTGGAGGGCAGGGGTGGGCCGGTGGAGGTAGCGGAATTCCCCATTGTAGTCGTCTTCCAGCAGGTACACCCGCTCCAGCTGGGTGGCCACGATCAGGTTGTTCCGTTCTTTTTCCGTCAGGGCCCGTCCCTTGTAGGGATTGGCGGTAGAGATCATCAAAAGGCCGGGCCAGTCCCCTTTGGGGTCTGCCGGATCGTAGGCACAGGTTTCCCAGCCCATGAGATGGAAGATCTGTTCCGCCTGGGGGAACCCGGGGGCTTCCAGTCCCGCCACCTTCCGTTCCAGCGGCAGCAGGGGCAGCAGCACCAGCAGCAGGGTCTGGAGACCGGCTCCCACCAGGATCTGTTCCGGCCGGCACACCACCCCCCGGGAAGCGTAGCTGTACCGGGCCAGCACCTTCCGCAGTTCCGGTTCTCCCTGGGGATCCCCGTATCCGGCAATGGAGGCGGGATTCCGGAGCACCTGGTTCAGGCACCGGCGCCAGAGCACCGTATCGAAGGTGGAGGTATCGATGTAATTGTTGGAAAAATTGTAAAGGACAGCCGGCCGGGCCGGATCCGGCGGGGTTTTCGGCTCCTCTCCCTCTTCCCGGGGCCGGTAGGCAGCCACCCGGTACCCCCGGTTGGGCAGGTTTTCCACCACTCCCTGGTCGATGAGGATCTGATAGGCTCCCTCCACGGTGGTCCGGCTCAGTTTCAGGTCCCGGGTCAGCTTCCGGATGGAAGGGAGAAAGTCCTGGGATCCCAGGTGGTGGAGCCGGATTTCCCGGCAGAAATAAGCGGCCAGCTGCCGGTAAAGGGGACCCGCCCCCGGCTGTACCCGGAAATTAAAAGTGGTCAGCAAAGAACCGTGCTCCTTTCAGTGCTGCTTTTCAGCAGGATCTATAGTCACGGATATTGTAGCATAAAAAAACAGAGTGCTGCAGACAACCTGCAGCACTCTGTTTT
Source organism: Acidaminococcus sp. HCP3S3_G9_1 (assembly GCF_052122455.1). NCBI lineage: Bacteria > Bacillati > Bacillota > Negativicutes > Acidaminococcales > Acidaminococcaceae > Acidaminococcus > Acidaminococcus sp. HCP3S3_G9_1. The sequence continues at coordinate 147,979 of NZ_JBQKCH010000001.1, forward strand.
TCACGCCTGTTTCGCCATGATTTCCTTGGCTTTCATCAGGCGTACGGTGCTGGCTCTTTCGTTTTCGCTGAGCTTCATGGTGATGTACTTGATGCTTTCCTGCATTTCCGGGATCATGACATATTCCAGGGCGTTGACCCGCCGGCGGGTCTTTTCGATTTCATCCGCCAGCATGTTGCAGGTCTTTTCCACTTCCGCCAGTTCCAGAAGATCCGGCAGGCAGGTGGTCAGTTCCGTCACCGCCGTATCCAGTTCCCCGGTGGTGAACGCGAAGGAATAAGGCACCTGGGCCGCATCATCCGCCGTGGCCCCGGTATAGGTCAGGGTGGGCACATCCACGCTCATCACGTTCTTGCTTCCCACTTCGAACTCGGCGCTCCGTGCCGGGTACAGCAGGGCTTCGTTCATGGTCAGGAATCCCATATGGGCCCGGGCCACCACGAAATGGTGGGACACGTTCTGGAGGGCTTTTTCCATTTTCAGCCGCAGTTCGTGGTTCCGGCGGATGTAGATCATGAACTGCCGGACCATTTCGTCCCGTTTGTCTTTCAGCAGTTTATGCCCCCGGACGGCGGTGGCCAGCCGGCGTTTCAGCCGGGTCAGCTCCATCCGGGTAGGGTTTACGTTGGTAGCCATGGGTTATTCCCCCTTGGTGCCGTCCGCCGGTTTGTAGTACTTGTCCAGGTATTCATCCCGGATCCGTTTCAGCTCGCTGCGGGGCAGGATCCCCAGCAGCTTCCAGCCCAGATCCAGGGTCTCTTCGATGGACCGGTTGGTCCGGTACCCCTGGGACACGTATTCCTTTTCAAAGGCATCGGCGAATTGGGCATACAGCTTGTCCACCTTGCTAAGGGCCGAATCCCCCAGGATGGTGGCCAGTTCCTTGGCCTGTTTCCCCCGGGAATAAGCGGCGAACAGCTGGTTCATGGTATCCGCATGGTCTTCCCGGGTCTTGCCCTTGCCCACCCCTTTATCCTTCAAACGGGACAGGGAAGGCAGCACGTCGATGGGAGGGGTCAGCCCCTTTCGGTACAGTTCCCGGGACAGGATGATCTGGCCTTCGGTGATGTACCCGGTCAGGTCGGGGATGGGATGGGTCTTGTCGTCTTCCGGCATGGACAGGATGGGGATCATGGTAATGGACCCCTTCTTGCCCCGGATCCGGCCGGCCCGTTCGTACATGGTGGCCAGGTCCGTATACAGATACCCAGGGTAGCCCCGGCGTCCGGGGACTTCCTTCCGGGCAGCGGACACTTCCCGGAGGGCATCGGCATAGTTGGTGATATCGGTGATGATGACCAGCACGTGCATATCCAGCTCAAAGGCCAGATATTCCGCTGCGGTAATGGCCATACGAGGGGTGGCGATCCGTTCTACCGCCGGGTCGTTGGCCAGGTTGATGAACATCACCGCACGGCTCAGAGCCCCGGTCCGGTTGAAGTCCTGCATGAAGAAGTTGGCTTCTTCGAAGGTGATCCCTACGGCGGCGAACACCACGGCGAATTTTTCATCGGTTCCCCGGACTCTGGCCTGCCGGGCGATCTGGGCAGCCAGCTGGGCATGGGGCAAACCGGAGCCGGAGAACACCGGCAGCTTCTGGCCCCGGACCAGGGTGTTCAGGCCGTCGATGGCACTGATCCCGGTCTGGATGAATTCCGAAGGATATTCCCGGGCTGCCGGGTTCATAGGCTCCCCGTTGATGTCCTTGTATTCTTCCGGAATGATGGCCGGGCCTCCGTCAATGGGGTTGCCCATGCCGTCGAACACACGGCCCAGCATGGCAGGGGATACCCCCAGCTGGATCCCGTGGCCCAGGAACCGGGCTTTGGCGGTAGCCGGCTGCAGCCCCTGGGAGTCCTCGAACAGCTGGACCAGGGCTTTGTCCCCGTCCACGGTAAGCACCTTCCCGTTCCGGACTTCCCCGTTCTGCTGGTGGATTTCCACCAGTTCGTCATAGGTTGCGCCTTTTACCTGGTCCACCAGCATCAGAGGGCCCACCACTTCACGGATGGTTTTGTAATCCTTACGCATTTTCTTCACCCTCTTCCGTCAGTTCTGCAAAAGCCTGCTCCAGTTCCCGGTTCAGCTGGCCGAACTTTTCCTTCCGTTCTTTTTCCGGAATGTACTTGGCACGGCCAATCTGTTCCCGGATGGGCATGTCGATCAGCTTGTCCAGCTTCACATGCTTGGTCATGGCATCCAGGGCCTTTTCATACCAGGTGATGATCAGCTTCAGCATATCGTACTGTTTTTCCAGGGAAGTGTAGGTATCCACTTCGTGGAAAGAGTTCTGGTGCAGGAAGTCTTCCCGGATGGACCGGGCACATTCCATGGTGATCCGGTCCTTGAAGCCCAGGGCATCGATCCCTACCAGACGGACGATTTCGTTCAGGTTGGATTCTTCCTGGAGGATTTCCATGGCAGTCCCCACCAGTTTGGACCAGTCGGGAGCCACTTTGGCATCATAGTAGGCCCGGAGCCGGTCGGAATACAGGGAATAGCTCTGGAGCCAGTCGATGGCCGGGAAATGCCGGGCATAGGCCAGGGCCGAAGACAGGCACCAGAACACCTTCACGATCCGCAGGGTGGCCTGGGAAACCGGTTCGGAAATATCCCCGCCGGGAGGGGACACGGCCCCGATGGCGGAAACGGCGCCTACCCGGTCGTCCTTCCCCAGACATTCCACTTCCCCGGCCCGTTCGTAGTATTCGGCCAGACGGGAAGACAGGTACGCCGGGTACCCTTCTTCACCGGGCATTTCTTCCAGACGGGAGGACATTTCCCGGAGGGCTTCTGCCCAGCGGGAGGTGGAGTCAGCCATAATGGCCACTTTGTACCCCATGTCCCGGTAATATTCCGCAATGGTGATGCCGGTATAGATGGACGCTTCCCGGGCGGCCACCGGCATGTCGGAGGTGTTGGCGATCAGCACGGTCCGCTTCATCAGAGGCAGGCCGGTGCGGGGGTCGTTCAGGGCCGGAAATTCGTTCAGCACGTCGGTCATTTCATTCCCACGTTCTCCGCAGCCCACGTACACGATGATGTCCGCATCCGCCCACTTGGCCAGCTGGTGCTGGATTACGGTCTTGCCGCTGCCGAAAGGACCGGGCACAGCCGCCACACCGCCCTTGGCAATGGGGAACAGGGTATCGATGACCCGCTGGCCGGTAACCATGGGTTCTTCCGGAGGCAGCTTGGTCTTGTAGGGACGGGCCACCCGGACCGGCCACTGCTGAAGCATGGGATAGTCCTTCACATTCCCCTTGCTGTCCTTCAGTTTGTACACCGGGTCCAGGATGGTGGCTTCCCCTTCATAGACCCATTCCACCGTGCCGCTTTGGCCGGGAGGCACCATGATTTTGTGGAGCACGGCGGGTGTTTCCTGGACGGTACCGATCACATCGCCGCCGGACACCTGGTCCCCGGGTTTGGCCACCGGCACGAACTGCCATTTCTTTTCCCGGTCCAGTTTGGGGACTTCCACCTCACGGCTGATCCGGTCCCCGGCCAGTTCATAGATTTTTTCCAGCGGGCGCTGGATTCCGTCGAAGATACTTTCGATCAGCCCGGGAGCCAGTTCCACGCTCATGGGAGAGCCGGTGGATTCCACCGGTTCCCCAGGCCCCAGGCCGGCCGTTTCTTCGTATACCTGGATAGAAGCCTTATCATCACGAAGCTCGATGACTTCACCGATCAGGCGCTTGTCACTGACGCGGACCATATCATGGAGCTGCACGTCCTTCATGCCTTCGGCGACAATCAGCGGGCCGGATACTTTCACGATCTTTCCACTCACGATTGTTCCCTACCCTTCCTTGAATAGAATATCGGCGCCTACTGCTTTTTCCACATTTTCCCGGACACGCTTCATGCCCAGTCCCAGGGATTTGTTTCCTGCCGGGATGGGGATGATAGCGGGAAAGGTAGCGGTAGCATATTCTGCGATCACGGTCTGGGCCTTCTGGGCTGCGGTTTCCGTAATGTAAATCACGGCATAGCCCTCATCGGCCAGACGGTGGATCCTGCGCTCTATCTGTTCCTGTTCTTCCTCGTAGAATACATCGAACCCTACGGCCTTGAAGATCATCACAGAGCTGGGATCGCCGATCACTGCAATTTTCTTTTTATCCATCTTGCTGCCTCCCATGCTTCCTGTGATCAGGCATAGACGCTGGGCAGCTGGGGTTCAAAACCGCCCTGGATGGCTCCGAAGATCATCCGCAGGGCTTCCGCCTCGGTTTCCCGGGCTTCCAGATACCCTACGATGGGTCCCAGGGTATGGGTGTCCCATCTGGCCCGGCGGAGGATCAGGCTCAGGCCCTCTTCCATCCGGCGGGGAATGACCCCCAGCTCATTGGTCTGTGCAAATTCGTTGATGGCCTGGACCAGTTCGGCTCCATGGCTCCCCTGGTTCAGCCGGGCTCCCAGCTGTTCCGGAGGCACATCCAGGCTTTCCTCGAACACCGTTTTGGGGATATCCCCACAGTCCACCAGGACCAGACGCAGCTGGGACAGCTCCCAGTGGAGGTTCTGGGCCCGGATCAGGCTGATGGTGTTCTGGTAATCCGCCCACAGGGAGAAGTAGTTCCGGATGAAGCCCCGCTCCTTTTTCCGGTCCAGCACCTCTTTGGCCTGGCGGAACAGGGCTCCGTCCAGGAGCGCGCTGAGCCGGAACGGATCCGCTTCCCGGGCCAGGTCCCCTTCGATTTCGTTGAGCACCTGGCAGTAAATGGGCGGCAGGTCTTCATAATACTTGGTATGGACCATGTCCTTCAGCAGGTTCAGGTCGAAATTGCCTCCCTCCCGAAGGATGTCATCGGCCTGGATCCCCAGCAGCCGTGCCTTCAGCAGGCATTTCAGGTTGTGGGTATCCACCGGCAGCAGGAACAGGCCGGTAAGCTCCGGATCCGGGGTCAGTTCCTTGATCCGTTTCCGGGTCAGCTGCATCTGGGCCCGGATGATCAGGTCGATTTCTCCCCGGACCACTTCCTGTTCCGTGGCCACGTTTTCCCCATAGCCGGTTTCCAGCAGCAGCTTCATGGCTGTCTTCGTACTGTCCGCTTCCGCGATCCGCCGCAGCTGGGCGGCGGTGAGCAGATGGGTGGACAGGACGCTGATCCGGCCCAGGGCATATTCATAACTGGGCTGGGGCATATTACTTCACCTCCGCGCCAAACAGGAGCTCTGCCACGCGGTATTCCTCCCCGGTCCGTACGTCTTCCAGCAGGGTGGCGAAGGAGCCGTCATAATCACAGGTCTCCCCTTCGATGAGCACACCGTCGGTGAACTCCGCCTCTTTGTCCGAAAGGGTCAGGGACCCGTTCCGGCCCTGGGCCTTCAGCTCTTTGTTCAGCCGGTCCAGGAATCCCTTTTCATACCGGGAGCGGTCCTTGGCAGGCACCACCAGGGTTTCCCGGCCGGTAAGATCCGCTTCCAGGATGATCCGCCCGATCAGTTTCTCCCATTGTTCCTGGGGCAGGGCTTCCAGCTGCTCCCGGGCCCGGTCAAAGGCCTCCTGGAGCACTTTCCGCTTGCTGGCCAGGTTCTCTTTCCGGCTCTGCAGTTCGGCAATCAGCTGCAGACGGCCTGCAGCCTCTTTGGCATCCACCTGGGATTTGGCCTGGATTTCCCGGACCTGTTCCTGGGCTTTGGCCAGGATCTGTTCCTTTTCCTTCCGGGCCTTTTCCTGGGCTGCTGCTCCGATGGCTGCCGCGTCCCGCTTCGCTTCTTCTTCTATTTTCTGAATGATTTTATCGCCAGACACGACGGGTCACCCTTTCTTATAATTTGATCCCGTTCACCATGATGAAGGAAATCAGCAGACTCAGCACGGCGTAGGTTTCCACCATAGCCGTCAGGATAATGCCTTTACCGGTTTCTTCCGGCCGTTTGGCGGTCAGGTAGATGCCGGAGGCAGCCACTTTCCCCTGGTAAATGGCGGACAGCAGGCCCCCGATGCCCATGGGCATAGCGGCGAACAGATAGGCCAGGCCCTGGAAGGTGGTCAGGTCCTTTACGTTCCCGTCGATGACTCCCAGGTTCAGGATGATGATAAAGGCGATCAGCAGGCCATAAATGCCCTGGGTACCAGGCAGAGCCTGGAGCACCAGCACGTTACCGAATTTGTCCGGATCTTCGCTGACCACGCCGGAAGCGGCCTGCCCGGCAATCCCTACACCAATGGCACTGCCAACCCCTGCCAGAGCTGCAGCCGTTGCTGCTCCACCAAATGCCAGCGCTGTTCCTAAAGTAATCATAATGAAATCCTCCCTTATTTCGTAATATCCGTATACTTGGTCCGGAGTGCCAAAGGCAGGAACGCCCGGCCGCCGGCTTCATAAAACTTGCCGAAGAACTCGATGTACTGCAGACGGCTGCTGTGCACGAAGGCACCCAGCACGTTGATGATGATGTTGAAATAGTGACCGGCCAGAAGCACCAGGATGGCGGCCACAATGCCCACCGGTCCTGCACTCCAGAGCATCTGGGCCACCGTGTTGATGACCATGGCGATGACCCCGGTGGCCAGTCCCAGGGCAAAGATCCGGGAATAGCTCAACAGATCGCTGAGATAGCCGCTGATGTTGTACAGAGTCAGCAGCCCTCCCAGGAGCCGGCTGACGATGCCTTTTTTCTCCCGGCCTCCAAAAAGGATGATGATCCCGGCACCCAGCCAGGCCAGGTATTTGCCCACAGGCCCCGGAACCAGAGCCATCAGGAAAAAGCCCAGGAACATGATCAGCCAGCTGATCTGGTCACAGACCGCTCCCACAATGTCTCCCTCCCGGAAGAGCATGTAGACCTTCACCAGCATGCCGGCCACCAGATGGATGGCCCCCAGGCCGAAGCACAGGGCCAGCATCTTCAGGGGTTCCTTCATGGGGACAAAGAGCAGAGGTTTCCACTCCAGCCCGAACCAGCCTCCGAACATGGCCCCCCACAGGATGGTGGAAATGCTGCCGAAGAAAATCACCATGGCCAGCTGCCGGGCAAAGCCCGTAGGCCGGAACTTCTTCAGAGCGAAATACAGCATCACCGTGAGCACCAGCCCGTAGCCTGCGTCCGAAAGCATCATCCCGAAAAAGATGAAATGGAAAGGAGCCATGATCAGGTCCGGATCGATGGACCCGGCTTTGGGCAGAGAGTACAATTCCACTACGCTTTCGTAGGGTTCTACCAGCTTCCCGTTTTCCAGCACCGTGGGAGGGATCTCCCCTTCTGCCGGGTCGGCAAAGGTCAGCTGGTAAGCATCGGTGACGCCCTGGACCACTTTTTCCACCCGCTGGACCCGGTCCTTCCGGACCCAGCCCTGTACCTTGAAGGCACTGACGGTTTCCACCCCGCCGTTCTGGAGACGGTCATGGGCGGCGTTCAGCTGGTCGTAGTACAGTTCCACCTGCTGTTTCTGAGGGATGCTTTGCCGGGTTTCCTCTTTCAGCCGGGTGATCCGACTTTCCTTTTCTTCCGCTTCCTGGAGCAGTTCCTTCCGGACATCCGCTGCCAGGCCGCTGCGCTTGGGCAGCACCGCCTCGCTGAAATCATGTTCCTTCAGGAGATGCTTCACCTCATTGTCAGCGTCTTCATAAGCCAGGATCACCATGGCCTGGCCGTCCTGGGTCAAGTCATAGAAGCTCACATCCGCCAGGAGGCTGCTGATGGCCTTCTGGAATTCCGGCAATTCCTTTTCCGGCAGGAAACCCACATGGCAGCGGGTGGTTTCCGTAAAGCTCAGCTGCTCCAGGGGAATATCCAGTTTCAGCCAGGGATCCAGGCTTTCTGCCTGAGTCCGGAGGGCGGCCGCTTCACTTTCCAGGGAAGCGATCTTGCTGGCCGTAGTATCCAGTTTCTCCGTCAGCTGCCGGCCTTCCTGGGTCTCTTTCAGGAAATTTCCATAGGAAATGGCTTCTTTTTGGGGAAACAGAGGATTCTTGGCACCGTTCTGGACCAGGAACTGGAGCACCTGGCCGGTTTTATCCAGCTGGGCGCTGACTTTTTCTGATCCGGGCAGGGCCTTGGTTCCCGCTTCCGGTTCCAGCATCACACTCCCGTCCTTCTGGAGGGCCAGGAGCAGGGCATCGCGATCGGCTTTCAGAGCATAGAGGGTCAGTTTTTGCATGGGTACTAACATTCGATCACGACCTTCTTCATAATATACTGGACTGCCCCATCCAGATTTTTCCGGGCTTCCGCCGCCTGGGCCTCATCCCGTTTCCGGTTTTTCTCCACCAGAGCGTCTGCTTCCTGTTTGGCCTGGGCTTCCGCCTGGGCAATGGCTGCGGCGGCCTGTTTCCGGGCTTCCGCGATCAGGGCGTCCGCCTCCTTGTGGGCTTCTGCCTGGGCATCCCGTACGGTGTTCCGGGCTTCCAGGGTGGCCTGTTTCTTCAGGTCATCCGCCTTCTGTTCGGCATTTTTGATGTCTTCCAGCATGGACATGGTATCACCACCTTTGCACAGGGAAGGCTGTGCCTTCCGGATTTCAATGAAAAATAAAATTGCGGTAACAATATAGTATTTCAACAAAAACAGAGAAATTCCTGCTGGTATACTATAGACCCATTATACTATACTGTATCTATTTTTGTAACATAAACTTTGTGGAAATTTAAGAGTTTTTCCTGACTTTGTTCCATTATCAAAAGTTTTTGTATCATTTGGTACAAATATAAAAAGAGGCGCTGCCTGCACAGCAGCCTTCTCAACGGTCAGCGGCCAAAAGAAATCCATTTCAGCAAATTGATTTTGAGCCAGTACAAACCGTAGGGGCGTTGGCCCCGCTCCCTTCCATTGGCCTGTTCCTGTTTTTCCGCTATAATAGATTCATACTGACACAGTAAAGGAGAGATTTTCCATGGATATACAGGAAACCCTGACCCGGCAGCTGCCTTTGTATGCCCGGGTGCTGGTGAAAAAAGGGATCTGCCTCCAGAAGGACCAGATCCTGGTGATCAACGCCCCGGTGGAGGCCAGTTCCTTCTCCACTCTGCTGACGGAAGAGGCCTACCGGGCCGGTGCTTCCCAGGTGGTGTTCAACTGGTACTGCAACGGCACCACCCGGCTCCGGTACGAATATGAAACCCAGGACAAGTTTGAATCCGTCCCGGGCTGGCGCAGCGAATTCAACCTGTACTACTACCGGAAGGGAGCGGCCTTCCTGAGCCTAATCTCCGCAGACCCCTATGCCATGAAGGGCATCGACCGGAACAAGATCATGGCCTGGCAGAAGGCGTTCCACCAGGCGGTAAAGGAGTATTCCGACGGGATGATGGCTTCCAAGACCAACTGGCTGGTGGCCGCCGTCCCCAGTACCGTTTGGGCCCGCCTGCTGTATCCGGATCTGCCGGAACAGGAAGGAAGGGACCGGCTGTGGATCCAGCTGCTGGATGCGGCCCGGTGCCTGGGAGAAGACCCGCTGGCGGACTGGGACAAGCATCTGGCAGAGCTGAAACAGCGGCGGGAATGGCTGACCGCCCTGCAGTTCACTGCCCTGGAATATAGAAACAGCCTGGGCACCCATCTCACCGTAGGCCTGCCAGACCGTCACATCTGGCAGGGCGGAGCCGAAACTACCGGCCGGGGCTTTTTGTTCAACGCCAACATCCCCACGGAAGAAGTCTATTCCGCTCCCCAGGCGGACCGGGTGGACGGGGTGGTGTGCAGCACCCGGCCTCTGGTGTACAGCGGCAATCTCATTGAAAATTTCCGGCTGTCCTTTAAAAACGGAAAAGTGGTGGAAGCCACTGCAGAAAAAGGAGAAGAAATCCTGAAAGACCTGCTGAAAATGGACGAAGGAGCCTGCCGGCTGGGGGAAGTGGCTCTCATCCCCTACCACTCCCCCATTTCCCTTATGGACAGGGTTTTCTACGAAACCCTCCTGGACGAAAACGCCTCCTGCCACCTGGCCCTGGGAGATGCCTACCCCACCTGTGTGGAAAAGGGAGCGGACATGAGCGAAGAAGAGCAGAAAAAAGCCGGCCTCAACGATTCCATGATCCACGTGGACTTCATGGTGGGCAGCCCGGATCTTTCCATCACCGGGATCCGGAAAGACGGCACCCGGGTGCCCGTGTTCGTGGACGGGGATTGGGCGTAAAAAAAGGGGGTGTGAAAAAATCACACCCCCTTTTAATTTTTACTTCCCGTGCCGTTCCCATACAGCCTGAGGAATGAACACCAGGTGCTGATTCACGAAGGTATCGAATCCGCTCCGGGACAGTTCGTGGCCGTAACCGGAATTCTTTACGCCTCCGAAGGGCAGTTCCGGCAGAGAGGTCCAGCCATGATTGATGAAGCTCATACCGGTTTCGATCCGGGCCGCCACCCGGCCTGCATGGTCCATATCACTGCTGAACACCGTGTTCCCCAGTCCATAACTGGAATCATTGGCCAAGGCAATGGCTTCCTCTTCGTTCCGGACTTTGTATACCACACCTACCGGGCCGAAGACTTCTTTGTTGTAGAGGGGATTGTCTTTCGTCACATCGGTCAGGATGGTGGGCATCACGAAATAACCGGGGCTCTCGATAGGCTGGTTCCCGTACACCACCCGGGCACCGGCCTGGACAGCCTGGTCAATGGCGGCCAGCACATCCCGCTTGGCCGTGGCGGAGGACAGAGGTGCCAGCGTGGTAGCCGGATCCATGGGATCCCCCCATTGGGCGGAAGCAAAGACTTCCGTCAGATCCTGGAGGAACCGGTGATAGTTCTTTTCCGTCACGATAAACCGTTTGGAAGAAACACAGACCTGCCCTGCATTGTACAAACGGGCGGCAAACAGCTGGGACTTCACTTCGTCCATATCCGCATCATCCAGGACAATGAAGGCATCGTTGCCCCCCAATTCCAGGGAGGAAGGCTTCAGGGCCTTTCCGGCATGTTCTGCTACAGAGGAACCTCCCCGTTCCGATCCTGTCAGGCAGGCTCCGGCCACCCGGGGATCCTCGATGATCCGGGAAACCTGATCATAGCTGGCAAACAGATTCTGGAAAGCTCCTTCCGGAGCCCCCGCTTCCCGGACCAGGGCTTCAAAGGCCAGGGCAGAGCCAGGACAGTTGGAGGCATGTTTCAGCAGCAGCGGATTCCCTATGATGAAGTTGGGAGCAAACACCCGCATCACCTGATAGAAGGGAAAATTCCAGGGTTCCACCGCCATGATCACACCTCGGGCCTGTTTCAGGATATAGGCTTTGCCGGCAGGGGTTTCCACCGGTTCCCGAGCCAGGAATCCATCCGCCTGGTCCGCATAATATTCGGCAATGGCGGCGCAGAGGGCCACTTCTCCCTGGGCTTCCACAAACAGTTTGCCCATGTCTTTGGTCATGGTTTCCGCATACCGGTCCAAATCCCTCCGGAGCAGTGCGGCTACCTGACGCAGGACAGCTTTCCGGCCTTCCACATCATTGTCTTGCTGCCAGGCCTGATATTGTCCATAGGCCCGTTCCAGGGCTTTTTCCACCCCAGCATCGGACAGATTTTCATAGGACTGGAGCACTTCATTGGTATAGGGGTAAATCGTCTGATAAGCCATCTTTGTTCCTCCTTTATTTTTTCAATTGTATTTATGCCGTTTACAGTTAGCCATATTATACGATATAGCTTCCAGAAGCGCAAGTATTTTTAAGAATTTTTATTAATTAAAAAGGAACTGTTGCATATGCAACAGTTCCTGCAGCAGCCCTGTATTCTCTTTATTTCTCCATCCCCCAGGCATACCCGGTCATAGCCATGGATCCCAGGTTGCAAACTTTGTTGAACACCTGGGCCCGGTCGCTTCCGGCGGCTCCCAGGCACACCAGAAGGGGCAGGTAGTGGTCCGGAGTGGGTACGGCATACGCCGCATCCGGATGGGATCCGAACCCGATCACCTTGTCCGTGTCTCCCTGGAGCACCGCTTCGGTAATATAGTCATTGAACCGGAGAGTGGCGGCAGAACCGCCCTTGTTGTCCCATTCCACTTCCCGGAGGTTGTGGACCACGTTGCCGCTGCCCAGGATCAGATATCCCTGTTTCCGGAGATCTGCCAGCTTCCGGCCCAGCTGAAATTCTTCCTCATGGGAAATATCCCCGTCCACGGACAGCTGGACCACGGGAATATCCGCCTTGGGGAACATATGCACCAGCACCGTCCAGGCCCCGTGATCGATGCCCCAGTCGTCATTGACGGCCACGGCGGAACCCAGCAGTTCCTGCACCTTCCCGGTCAGTTCCCGATCCCCTTTGGCAGGATACTTCACTTCATACAATTCCTTGGGGAAGCCGTACATGTCATAGATCTGCCGGGGTTCCGGGGCGCTCTGGACGAAGGTCCCGTGGGTGTACCAGTGGGCGGACACCATGAGGATGGCCTTGGGTTTGCCGAACTGCTTTTCCACGGCCCGGCCGATCCGGTCCATCCCTTCCGTGATTGCATTGTGTGCCAGGGCAATCATGGGGCTGCCATGGCCGGAAAACACCACCGGCATGATTTTCTGATCTTCCATGGTTTCTCTCCTTTTATTTCAGATACTTGTCAAAGAAATCTCCAATCACCTGGAGCACATTGTCCTGAACCCAGTACACGCCTCCATGGGCGGCTCCCGGAATCTCATACCGTTCTGCCGGAACTCCCTTGGCTTTCAGGGCCTGGTACAGCAGGTCCGTCTGGCCCGGGGACACCACTTTGTCCGCCGTCCCGTGCATCAGCAGCATGGGGGCGCTGTTTTTCCCGATATAGGCAATGGGGTTGGCTGCTTCCGTGGCTTTGGGATCGGCGCTGACCCCGCCGTCTTTTCCGCCGAACACCGGGCTGCCATTGATCCACAGGGCTTCCGTGGCTCCGGCGGACTGATGGAGCTTCTGGTTTTCCGGGCTGTAGTCCATGCCCACCCGACTCAGGTCGGAGAGCCCGTAGAGATCCACGGCACAGTTCACCTGGCTGGATTCCTGGAGATTTTCTCCTTTGTCAAAGGTCCTGGTGCCGCTGGTGGTCCCTGCAAAAGCGGAGAGATAACCCCCGGCGCTGCCTCCCACGATGCCGATCCGGTTTTTGTCGATGTTCCATTTGTCCGCATGGGCCCGAAGATACCGGATGGATGCCTTCACATCTTCCAGAGGTTCCGGGAACCGGGCGGTGGGCGCCACCCGGTAGGTAATGCTGGCTACCACATAGCCTTTTTCCGCCAGGTAGTTCCGCAGCTGGACCCCGTTGTCCCGGTTGGCGTTGATGAAGCCCCCACCGGTTACAAAGACGATGGCGGGCATTTTCTCTTTTTTCTGGGGCTGGAGCAGATCCATGGCCATGGGCACATTGGGATAGCCCCGGGTGGGCACCTGTTCATAGACCACACCGGAAATCTGCTTCACTTCCGTTTTCACCGGAGTCACCTCCAGGGTCTTGCTGGCATAATGCTCTGCCCCTTCTGCCCCGGAAAATCCCGTCATGCCCAGCAGCAGCAGACTGGACAGCACCAGCCGGCTCATTTTTCCTTTCATTTTCATAAAACTGCCTCCCTTGCTCGCTCTCAGACTGTCTTCCTCCTGCTGAAGGAAAACATGTAAATATTTACATATTTTGGTTGTCACGAGTGTAGCATGTTGGCAGACAGGCTGTCAATATGCCTGGATGTCCTTTTTTCTATGATATAATACAACGGAAGAAAGGAGCCCTCCCATGACGAAAGAAAACACCCTCCAGTATGTTCTGCTGGGCCTTTTGGCCAAGCAGGATCTCACCGGCTACGACATCAGGAAGATCTTTGCCCAGGAAGTGGGAGACTTCTGGAGCGCCCGGCACAGCCAGGTCTATCCGGAACTCCGGAAGCTGGAAGAAAGTGGACAGATCACCAGCTATACCGGCACCGTGGGCACCAAGCTCCAGAAAAAATACTACCGCCTGGCCCCTTCCGGCCGCCAGCGGCTTCGGGACTGGCTGGCCCAGCCTTTGGGCAGCATCATGCCCACCCGGGACGAATTCACCATGAAACTGTACCTGATCCGCAGCCGGAAAGATCCCCAGCTCCGTCAGCTGTTCCTGGAAGACATCCAACGCCACGAAGAACGGCTGGCCCACCTCCGGCTCCGCTGGCAGCTGCTGTTCCCCACCCAGGAAGACCGGGAAAAAGAATACGGCCACGCCCTGATCCTCCAGGAAGCCATCCAGCGGGAAACCCGGAAGCTGGAGTGGGAAAAGAAGCAGTTGGCGGAGATTTAACAATTTGTAAATTTTTTGGGGAAACGGTTGAAGGCACCGGATTTTCGCGATAAAATATTGACCCGGTAGTCAAGATGTGCAGAACAATCGAAGAGTTGTACAGGACGTGCCGCCGGCACGTCCTTTTTGTAAGGAGCAGGTATGGAGAAAAAGGAACTGACGGATAAATTGAAAGGAATCAAGGGGATCCTCCCTTCCGGGCACCTGGTGGGAGCCGGTTTTTCTTTCCAGTGGAAAGATGCAGACGGGCAAATCCAGGAATTCCATGCAGGGCCCAAGCTGCTGGTGGGCTTCTGCGGTGCCTTCCTGGCCAGCCTGATGGGGCTGGCGGTGTGTGCCGGGCTGCTGTTCAAGGCCTGGGACGAACAGACGGAACTGGCCAACTACCGGGCGGACTATGGGGTCTATACGGAACGGCTGGCCAAGCTTATGGATGACAACGAAAAGCTCCAGCGGGAACTGGCCCAGGTGGTCCAGGTGGAAAACGCCGTCCGTCAGAAGCTGGCCAAGGACGGAGTAAAAATCGGAGAAGATGCCGTGGACAAAAAGTCCAAGGAACTGGACAAAGGGGGCCAGGGAGGCTCCACCACCGCTGACCAGCTTTCCGTACTGGAAGTCCAGGATGAAATCAACTGGAAAAAGCTGGCCTACAAGAAGGAAAACCTCACCAACATGCTGCTGGCCCTGTCGGATACCGGGGACGGCACCTACGGCTGGCCGGTGAGCGGCGGAGAAATCAGTTCCTTCTTCGGGCTCCGGGCAGATCCTTTCGGGAACGGCAGTGATTACCATCCCGGGGTGGACATCGCCGTGGATTACGGCACCCCCATCAAGGCATCCGCTGCCGGAACGGTGGAAGATGCCCAGTGGAACGGGGGCTACGGCCGGTTCGTCAGCATCAATCACGGCAACGGGCTCACCACCTGCTACGGCCACATGAGCGCCATCGCCGTCCAGCCGGGCCAGACCGTACGCCGGGGAGACATCATCGGCTACGCCGGCAGCAGCGGCTACAGCACCGGCCCTCACGTGCATTTCGAAGTGCGCCAGAACGGAAGCCCGGTGAATCCGCTGAATTTTGCAAGGCCGGTGGGATAAAAAAGGAGCTGTGAAGAAATGAATCCTCATTTCTTCACAGCTCCTTTTTCCAATTCCTGAAAATGCTTTTGGAGGGCGGTGGCCATTTCTTTTACCCAGAGCCGGTCTTCTCCCTGACGGCAGGCCAGGTACAGCCGGTGGAAAGGAGTCCTTTCCGCCAGGGGGAATACGGAAAATCCTCTTTCGCCCATGGCGGCGGCCACCGACCGGGGCACCAGCATCCAGTCTTCCGGAGCCTGGAAATACTTTTCGGCGGTGGGGGTGCTGTTCACCCGGATCTTGCTGTCCATGGCCCGCCAGTACTGATCATGCCAGCTGCGGAATTCTTCCGTAAAGATCTGGAAGATTTCCTGTTTCCCGTTGAGTTCTTCCATGGAAATGACCTTTTTCCCCTGGAAGTGTCCCGGATCCTTCATCACCACCAGGAACGGCTCTTCGTGGAGCAGCACACTGACCAGTCCCCTGTTGGAAAGGGGAAACTGCACAATGCCCACATCCAGCATCCCTTCCAGCAGCAAATCCCGGATTTCCACACTGTGATGGTCTTCCAGGGTAAGGCTGCACCTGGGATGCTCCCCCAGGTAATCCTGGAGGAACCCGGCCAGGAAATATTCCTGGGCACTGCGCATGCACCCAAGCCGCAGCAGATACCGTTCCTTTTCTTCCCGGAAAGAAAGCCCTTCCTCATACAATTCCAGCATATGGACCGCCACCCCCAGGAACTGTTCTCCCTTCCCGGTCAGTTCCGCTTCCTGCCTCCCTTTGCTCCGCAGCAGCAGCGGATACCCCAGTTCCTCTTCCAGCCGGGCCAGCCGTTTGCTGAGGGTGGATTGGGTCAGATAAAAATTCTTGGCGGTCTGGGTCATATTCCGGGTCCGGCAAAGATCCCGGAACAGGTAGAGTGATTCCGTATCCATTTTTCCGCTCCTTTTAATAATCGTTTTTAGAATATTATAAAGTAAAATAAGTTGTTTTACAACTGTTTCCTTCTGACTTATACTGAAACCATCCAAGGAAAACATTCCTGGGAAACAGAAAGATTGATAAAGAAAGGGTGAGTGCTATGAAAAAGAGCTTCATGGATAAATTACTGACTGGTTTGGAAAAAGACGAATTCATCCGGACCCGTCTGGCAGGAAAACTGGCATCCGCCCCAGCTCCCGGAAAGAAAGCGTCTGCCTCCGTCATCTGCCGCTGCCAGCAGGCAAAAGCCACTGTCCTCCCGGGAATGTAAAAAACATCCAGCAACAGCGCAATCTATAAAAAAGGAGAATCAACCATGGATCTGATGACAGCAAAATTCCAGCGTTTGGGAATCGACAATGCTCCGGGGCAGGAAAGCCGGCAGCAAAAAGTGGAACTGGATCTGAGGGGAGAACCCCTGCCCGGTCCGGCGGTCAACTTCTCTCACGGCGACGTGGACGCCCACCAGCCGGCTCCCGGCACCCTGGAAACCTTTGTGGAAGGGTTCCGGAAAGGGGGCTGCGTGGCCTATACGGAATACCGGGGCGGAGAAGATATCCGGAAAGATGTGGCAGCCAAACTGGCAGCCTTCACCGGAGCTCCCATCGACCCGGAAACGGAACTGATCCTGACCCCCGGGACCCAGGGTGCCCTGTTCCTGGCCCTGGGCAGCCTGGTGGGCCGGGGCGACAAAGTGGCCATCGTGGAACCGGATTACTTCGACAACCGGAAACTGGTGGAATTCTTTGAAGGGGAACTGGTTCCTGTGAAACTGGACTACCTGAGCCAGGATAAAAATGCCGGAGTGAATCTGGCGGCCCTGGAAGAATCTTTCAAACAGGGTGTGAAGCTGTTCCTGTATTCCAACCCCAACAACCCCACCGGCGTGATCTTTTCTGAAGAGGAGACCCGGGAAATCGCCCGGCTGGCGAAAAAATACCATGTAATCCTCCTGGTGGACCAGCTGTATTCCCGGCAGATCTTCGACAATCATCCCTATACCCATCTCCGGGCCCTGCCCGAAGCCGACCGTCCGGACAGCCTGCTGACCATCATGGGACCGTCCAAGACCGAATCTCTCAGCGGGTTCCGTCTGGGCACGGCTTTCGGTTCCTCCTGGATCATCGACCGGATGGAAAAACTCCAGGCCATTGTGACCCTCCGGGCCCCGGGCTACAGCCAGTATGTGTTCCGCAGCTGGTTCCGGGAACCGGAAGGATGGCTGAAGGACCGGATTGCCGTCCATCAGGCCATCCGGGATGATCTGATTGCCCTGGTCCGGAGCCATGCAGGATGCAGCGTCCGGAAAACCGAAGGAGGCAGCTATATTTTTCCCACTCTGCCGCCTATGGACGTGAGCATCAGTGATTTTGCCAAGATCGTCCGGAAACTCACCGGTGTCATCATCACTCCGGGCACAGAATTCGGTCCCCAGTTCACCCACAGTTTCCGGGTGAACTTCTCCCAGGATCCCCAAAATACCCATGATGCCATTGACCGGGTGCTCCAGATCATGGAACGGTACCGCAGCCGGTAACAGCAGGTAAATTCAGTACAGGAGGCCAAACTATGGAAAAACATTTTGTATTCGATCCGGAACTGCAGAAGGAAATCAAAAGCAGATTCTGTTATATGGATGAGAATCCCCTGGGCCGGAAACGGCTGTTCTTTGAAAACTCCGGAGGCTCCCTCCGTCTCAAAGCCTGTGTGGAAGCCAAGGCCCGCTATGAGCAGATCCCTGACTGTCCCCTCCGGTATCATGATGTTTCCCTGAAGCTCCATGAAGTGAAGGACAAGGGGATCCGGGACCTGATGGAAGTGCTTTTTGGCGCTGCCCCGGGAGAAGGAGCCCTGGTGACGGAACTAACCCCTTCCAAGGTCACCTTCAGTATCACCCGGGCCATTGTGGAAAATGTGCCGGGGACCAATGTGGTCACCACGGCCATCGAGCATCCTTCCGCCTACGATGCCGCCCGGATGTATGCGGAAAAGACCGGGAAGGAATTCCGGGTGGCCAGGGCCAATCCGGAAACCGGCGGGGTGGATGTGGAGGAAATCCTGAAGCTGGTGGACCAGGACACCTGCCTGCTCAGTGTCATGAGTGCCTCCAACATCTCCGGGAAAGTGTTCCCCATGAAGGAAATCGTGGAAAAAGCCCGGCAGATCAAACCGGATCTGTTCATCCTCTCTGATGCGGTACAGCACGCTCCCCATGCAGCCCTGTACGCCCATGACCTGCAGCTGGACGGACTGGTGATCGCTCCCTACAAAGCCATGGGGATCCGGGGCTGCGGCTATGGATACGTCTCTGACCGGGTGGCCGCCCTGCCCCATGACAAACTGCTGGCCAAACCGGAAAAGGAATGGGAGCTGGGCACCTACCCGCACGCCAACTTCGCAGCCATGAGTGCCATGGTGGACTACATCTGCTGGATCGGCCGTCACTATACGGACAGCCAGGATCGGCGTACCCAGTATGTAACAGGTTTCCAGTACTGCCACGCCCACGAAAACAGCCTGTTGGAACGGATGCTGGAAGGCACCGAAGCCCTGCCGGGTCTGCGCCACATCCCGGGAGTGGAGCTGTATTTCGACGGACCGGTGGATGACAGCCGGGACCTGGTGGTGGCCATGGGTCTGAAAGGGATGGATTACACCACACTCCGGGAAGAATATGACAAACGGGGGGTACTGGTCTTCGAACGGATCAACACCAGTGAATATTCCAAGCGGATCGTGGAATCCCTGGGCCGCACCGGCCTGCTGCGGGTATCCCCTCTCCACTGCCACGACTTCAGCGATATCGACCGTTTCCTGGAAGTCACCTGGGACATTGCCAAAGCCCAGGGCTGCTGAGAAAGGAGTCTTCCAATGAAAGATCCCATCCCTCAGGGGAAATATGTACCGGCAGCCCGCAGCGGACGGCTCATTGCCACTGCCGGCATGACCCCCCGGAAAGAAGGCGTCCTGATCATGCAGGGCAAAGTCCAGGGGGCGGTTCCCCTGGAAACCTATCGGGAGGCGGTGGTCCAGGCGGCGGCCAATGCCCTGACAGCCGCCCGGAACCAGCTCCGGACCGGAGAAATGCTGGAAAGGATCCTGCGGATGGACGTGTACGTGAACGGAGCTCCGGATTTTACCGCCCACCCCAAACTGGCGGATTTTGCTTCTGAATACCTGCTGAATGAACTGGGAGACGCCGGCCGGTGTGCCCGCTGTGCCCTGGGCATGGCCGGGCTCCCGGGCAACGCTCCGGTGGAAATCAGCCTGCTGGCTGTGGTGAAAGAGAAGGAATGAAAAAAGAGGCTGTTGCACGCGCAACAGCCTCTTTTTTACAGCAATTTCAGTTTCTTCCCCACCATCACCATTCTCCTTCCCAGGAAGGGGATCTGGTTCAGTTCTTCTTCGGGCATGGTCTTCAGCACCAGGAGCAGGAGGCCGTAGACGGGAATGGCTACGGCCATGCCGCCCAGGATGCTCCAGGCACCCCAGTTGGGCACCAGGGCCAGGAAGCCTTTCACCGCCGCTCCCATGACCAGGGCAGCCAGGGCGGTTTTTCCCAGCTGCTTCAGTTCCAGGGAGAAGCCGGTGTACTTTTTAATGAAGAAAAGGTTCAGGATGGCGGCGATCCCGATATCCGCCACAGTGGCCCAGGAGGACCCCACGATTCCCAGGGTGGGGGTCAGGTTCCAGTTCAGGAGCACTTTGGAAGCCGCCGCAATGATCATATTGATCACCGGGATCTTGGTCTTCCCCAACCCCTGGAGGATCCCGGTGCTCACCTGATGGAGCCCCAGGAGGAAAATGGCCCAGCTCATGGTCTCAATGGAGGGCCCGGCCTTGGGGGCGTTATAAATCAGGGCCGCCACCCGTCCTCCCAGTACATGAAGGCCGATGCTGCAGGGAATGGTGATTACCGCCGCCACGGAGAAGGCCGCCGCCACTTTTTCCCGGATCCCTTCCCTGTCTTCCAGCACCCGGGATTCACTGATGGCAGGCACCAGACTGATGGACAGAGCCGCCGTCAGGATGGTGGACATGTTGATGAGAGGCACCGCCATGCCGGTGAGATACCCGAACAGAGTAGTGGCTTCGGACATGGACCAGCCTCCCACCATGAGCCGCCGGGGCACGATCATCATGTCCAGGTTGGACACAATGGGCAGCATCAGGCTGGACATGGATACGGGCAGGGCCAGGGCGATGAGCCGGCGGATGATTTTCCCGGCCGGTTCCTGTTCCGCTTCCGGCACCTTCTGTTCCCCTTTGGGGAAGAATTTGTGCTTCAGCCGGAGGTAGAACACCTGGAGGAGCAGGAGGCCGCACAGGGCCCCGGCCCCAGCCCCCATGCTGGCCCCGGCTGCCGCATAGGTGAGACCGTAGGGCATCAGCAGATAGGAAAAGGCGATCATGGTGACCACCCGGACCAGCTGCTCGGTGATTTCCGAACAGGCGGTGGGAGTCATGATCTGCCAGCCCTGGAAGTACCCCCGGAAGCTGGAAAGGAAGGTGACGAAGAACACCGCCGGTGCCAGGGCGATGATGGAATAGTAGGCCCGGGGATCCGGGATGATCCCGGAAGACACCAGCCATCTGGCCATCACCAGCAGGCACAGGGAGAAGAACAGCCCGGTGCAGAACAGCATCCGCAGGGATACCCGGAACACCCGCTGGGCCCCGGTATAGTCCTCCTTGGCCACTTTTTCCGCGGTGATGATGGAAATGGCCACCGGGATCCCGGCGGAAGAAACGGTGATGGCCATGAGATAGATGGGGAAGCCCATCTGGTACAGACCAATGCCTTCGCCCCCCATGACCCGGGAGAGGATCACCCAGTTCAGGGCCCCGATCACCTTCACCACGATGCTGGAAATGGTGAGAATCAAAGTACCCTTCAAAAATTTTTTCGTCTTGCTGTTGCCGGAAGTTTGTCCTTGCTGTTCCATACTGCCCTTCCTTTATCGGTTTCTGCAGGAACCCCGACGGGTCCGCCGGGCTCCTGGGATTTGCACTGTAATTGTATTATTTTATCATATTTTGGCAGGTTGTGGGCATTTCTCCCATGGATCAGGGAAATAAATGTTCTCCATCCAGCTGATACTCATCCTCCCTTCCCTGGTCTCCGGGGCTGTAGCGGATCTTGACAAACACATCCGGCCGGGCTCCCGGATGCAGCCACACCCCAAAAGCAGCAAGGGTCTGAGGTCCGTCCGGCCGGCTGCCCAGCCGCCAGATGCTGTTGTCCGGTCCTTCCGCCTTGTCTTGGCTGAAGCGGATCAAATCTTCCAACACATACGGGGTCTGCTGGCTTGCCAGCAGTTCTTCGATCCGGCGGTACCGGTGCCGGGCCGAAACGCCCTCTTTCAGATTCAGACGCTGGAACTCCGGGCTCAGATAAAAATTGGTATGGGAAAGGGTACCGTTGCTGACCCGGCGCACAGCCACCTGGTCATGATCCCCCACTTCCACCCAGGCCAGTTCAGAAGCATCTGCCAGCAGCAGGAATTTGGGACCTCCCAAATCCGTACCCCTGGCCAGCGCCTCTTCTACTGTGGCACAGCTGCCCAGAAGTTCTTTCAGCGCCCCCTTTCCCCAAGGCCCCATGGCCAGCCGTTCCTTTCGCGGGATGCTGCTGGCAGATGCTGAGAACACCGCCAGGCCGGCTTCATTAACCCCGCCTTTGAGAGCCATATGGTTTTCCGCTCCCCCATAGATTCCATAATACCGGTATAAAGGTCCCTGGACCAGCCGCATTTCCTGATATTCCGGCCGCCAGTCCCGATTCTTTACAAGCAGACTTCCCCCTCCCAAGACCCGGCTCCCCTGAGCTCCGAACAGGGTACATCCCCAGGCGGCAGCCGCCGGCAGCCAGGCGGCCAGGCAGACTGGGAGAAGTTTCCTTACTGAAATTCCCATGATGGATTCCTTCCCTTTCTTTGTTTTCTGTCATTGTATCACAATTATCCTTTCAGTGCCTTATGCCCCCAACACCGGGCTTGGAGGGAACCCCCTGCTCCCTTTGCGGGTCCTTTCCCCCTTGCTCCACGGGACTAGGTTGCTCCTATTCGTCGCATCCGTCGCAGGGGGGCACAGCCCCAGGGGCGGCAACCCAATGGGCCATCCGATTGCGCCAATACCTCTCTGCACTCTGCACTCTTCACTCTGCACTGCGATAAGGGTTTCAATCAGGACCTGCTGCCACATACCCTATGTTGGATTAACCACTGGAGTTCTCCGGGATTTGTGCTATAATTAAATACACTTTAAGATGAGGTGCATTATGAGTACGTATCGTGTAGGTTTAGACATCGGGTCCACCACGTGCAAAATCGTCGTGCTGGACAATCATTCCCATGTGGTGTTTTCCCGCTACAAGCGGCACCAGGCCAATGTGGCTGGCGTTTTGCGGGAAGAACTGCAGACTTTGCGTTCCCAGATCGGAGCCGCCAGCCTGAAGCTGAAGATCACTGGTTCCGTGGGCATGGGGGTGGCGGAAAAATTCAACATTCCTTTTGAACAGGAAGTCATCGCCGCCACCAAATTCGTCAAAGCCAAATATCCGGACGTGGCCACCCTGATCGACATCGGCGGCGAAGACGCCAAAATCGTGTATATTAAAAAAGATGGCAGCTGTGATCTGCGGATGAACGGGAACTGTGCCGGCGGCACCGGGGCCTTCCTGGATCAGATGGCTGTGCTGTTGGGGATTCCCATCGAACAGCTGAACGGGCTGGCGGAAAAGGCCCAGCACGTCCACTACATTGCTTCCCGCTGCGGAGTTTTTGCCAAAACGGATATCCAGAACCTGCTGGCCAAGAACGTGAGCCGGGAAGACATTGCCATTTCCATTTTCCATGCAGTGGCGGTCCAGGTAATTTCCACCCTGAGCCACGGCTGCACCATCGAGCCCAAGATCCTGCTCTGCGGCGGTCCTTTGACCTTTATGCCCGCTCTGCGGAAGGCTCTCATGGACTGTCTCCAGATTCCCTATGTGAATTTCGTGGTGCCGGACAACGCCAACCTGATCCCGGCCTACGGCACTGCCCTCAGTGCGGCGGACGCTCCTTCCATCACCTTTGACCAGCTGGTGGAGAAACTGGAAAGCGCCCCCAAGGTAAAGGTCCGGTCCGATGATGTGCTGCCTCCCATTTTCAAATCCCCGGAAGACTATGCCGCCTGGAAAAAGGCCAAGGAAGCGGACGCCATCCAGCTGACCCCTCTCACCCCGGAAACTGACGCAGTCTATGTGGGCATCGACTCCGGCTCCACCACCACCAAACTGGTGGTTACGGACCCGGAAGACCGGATCCTGTACACCCATTACGGGCCCAACAACGGGAATCCCATCGGCGCCGTCCAGGAAGCCTTCGAAGCGTTCTATGCAGAATGCCTGAAGGTGGGAGCCAACCCCCGGATCCTGGGCAGCTGTTCCACCGGCTACGGGGAAGACCTGATCAAAGCCGCCTTCGACCTGAAGACCGGCATCATCGAGACCATCGCCCATTATCTGGCTGCCCGGAAAATCCACCAGGACGTTTCCTTTATCCTGGACATCGGGGGCCAGGACATGAAGGCCATTTTCGTGGACCACGGGGTCCTGAACCGGATGGAACTGAACGAATCCTGCTCCTCCGGCTGCGGCACCTTCCTGGAAACCTTCGCCAAGGGGCTGAACTATTCCGTCAGCGACTTTGCCAAACTGGCCTGTGAAGCCAAGGAACCCTGCGACCTGGGTACCCGGTGCACGGTGTTCATGAACTCCAAGGTAAAACAGAGCCTCCGGGAAGGGGTCACCATCGGGGACATTTCCGCCGGTCTGGCCTATTCCGTGATCAAAAACTGCCTGTACAAGGTGCTGAAGCTCCAGAACACCCATGACCTGGGGAACGACATCGTCCTCCAGGGAGGCACCATGAAGAATGATGCGGTGGTCCGGGCCTTCGAACTGCTGACCGGCACCACTGTCCACCGGAGCAACATCCCGGAAATCATGGGAGCCTACGGCTGTGCCCTGTTTGCCCGGAGCCGGGCGGAAGGGGAAGCCACCCTGGACGACATGATCCATGTGGCCAACTACACTGACAGCCAGCTCCAGTGCCACGGCTGCGAAAACAACTGCCTGATCAAGAAGTACAACTTCAGCAACGGCAGCATCTATTATTCCGGGAACAAATGTGAGAAATTCTTCACCAACAACGGGGAAGACCACAAGCCCGGAGAAAACATCTACGACTACAAATACAAGCTGCTCTTCGACCGTCCGGTAAACGAGGATGCCCAGCGGGTCATCGGGATCCCCCGGTGCCTGAACATCTACGAGGATTATCCCTTCTGGCATGCCCTGTTCACCACCTGCGGCCTGAAGGTCCAGCTGTCCGATCCCTCCACCTTCAAGAACTACGAAGGCGGGATCCACGATGTGATGAGCGACAACATCTGCTTCCCGGCCAAACTGGTCCACGGCCACATCAACAACCTGATCCGGAAGCGGGTGAACCGGATCTTCATGCCCTATGTGATCTACGAACGGCAGGATGACAAACGGCAGCTGAACAGCTACAACTGCCCGGTGGTCTCCGGCTATTCCGACGTGATCAAAAGCGTGGTGAACACGGAGATCCCCATTGATTCCCCGCCCATCAACTTCCAGGATGAATCCCTGCTGAAGAAGCAGATCCGGAAATACCTGAGCTACATCGGCTTTGACCGGTTCACCGCGGACAAGGCCCTGAAGGCGGCCCTGAAGGCCCAGGAAGAATACGGCCGGGCCATCAAGGCAAAGAATGAGGAAATTCTCCGGAAAAGCCGGGACAATAAACAGCTGACCATCCTGCTGGCAGGACGTCCCTACCATACGGACCCCCTGATCCAGCACAAACTCAGCGAATCCATTGCAGCCATGGGCATCAATGTGATCAACGAGGACCTGGTCCGGGATGACAGCACCATCACCATCGATGATTCCTATCTGGTCCGCCAGTGGGCCTATATCAACCGGATTTCCAAGGCTGCCGACTGGGTGGCCCGTCAGGACAACAGCGTCCACTTTATGGAAATGACCTCCTTCGGCTGCGGCCCGGATGCCTTCCTCCAGGACGAAGTCCGGGGCATCCTCCAGCGTCACGGGAAGGCCCTGACCCTGCTGAAGATCGACGATGTGTCCAATATCGGCTCCCTGAAACTGCGGGTCCGGTCCGTGGTGGAAAGCATCCGGTACAACCGGGATGCCAAATTCACTTCCACCCCCTTCGAACAGCCTCCCCGCTTCGAAAAGAGCATGCGGGACTACACCATCCTGGCTCCCTATTTCACTCCCTTCATCTCCCCGCTGATCCCTTCGGTGATGAAGAATGCAGGCTTCCATGTGGAAACCCTGCCGGAAAGCACTGTCCAAAGTGCGGATCTGGGGCTGAAATTCGCCAACAACGAAGTGTGCTACCCGGCCACCCTGGTGGTGGGGGACTTTATCCGGGCGCTCCAGTCCGGGAAATACGACCCCTCCCACACGGCTGTGGCCATTACCCAGACCGGCGGCCAGTGCCGAGCCTCCAACTATTTCGGGCTCATCAAGCACGCTCTGATTGCCGCCGGGTTCAAGGACACCCCGGTGCTGTCCCTGGCCACCAGCAAGAACATCCAGAACGACCAGCCGGGGTTTGAACTGAACTGGCTGAAGATTGCCAAGATCACCGTTTCCACCGTATTGTTCTCCGACTGCCTGGCCAAGTTCTTCAATGCCTCCGTAGTCCGGGAAACCGTAAAGGGCAAGGCAGAAGAACTGAAGGACAAGTACCTGGATCTGGCCAAGAAGGA
Source organism: Acidaminococcus sp. HCP3S3_G9_1 (assembly GCF_052122455.1). Taxonomy (NCBI): domain Bacteria; kingdom Bacillati; phylum Bacillota; class Negativicutes; order Acidaminococcales; family Acidaminococcaceae; genus Acidaminococcus; species Acidaminococcus sp. HCP3S3_G9_1. The sequence goes on from NZ_JBQKCH010000001.1 coordinate 174,038, forward strand.
AATCGAAGCCAACAGCTCCAGCGGCCTTCTGAAGCTGCTGAAGGAAGCGGCAGCGGAATTCAACGACCTGGCCAAACCGGATGTGCGGCTGCCCCAGGTGGGGATCGTAGGGGAGATTTACCTGAAGTTCAACGCCTTCGCCCATAAGAACATCACTGGCTGGCTCATGGAGCATTCCATCGAAGTGATGCCGCCTCTCCTGACACCCTTCTTCATGCAGGCCTTCGTGAACCGGATCACCAACCGGAAATTCGGCCTGGAACGGCACCATATGCCCAATGTGATTGCCGATGTGCTGTACATGTGGGTGAACAAGCAGGTGAAGAAGTTCAACGAGATCGGGGAAGAATTCCGATACTTCACTCCCATCGAGGACATTTTCGAACTGGCCAACGACGGGAAGAACATCATCAACATGGCCGCCCAGTTCGGGGAAGGGTGGCTGCTGCCGGCGGAAGTGGTGAACTTCGCCAAGCACGGCATCGAGAATGTAATCAGCCTCCAGCCTTTCGGCTGCATCGCCAACCACATCATCTCCAAGGGGATCGAAAAGAAGATCAAATCCCTTTATCCCCACATGAACCTGCTGAGCCTGGACTTCGACAGCGGGGTCAGCGACGTGAACGTGACCAACCGGCTGCTGCTGTTTGTGGAGAACATCCGCACCAGCGCCGCCCCGGCTCCCGCTCCCAAAGCAGAAAAGAAAAAAGGCTTCTTCGACGAGAATCTGGCGAAGAGGGAGATCATGATTTAAAGAAAAGGCCTGCTGCCGGCGCAGCAGGCCTTTTTTGTTATTCCTAAAACCTATGGCAGCTGGTTGTTTTTCTGTATTATCCAAATCCCTATGCGTATGCTATACTTTTCCCATGAACAAAATGTGAATGATGTGGGAGGATATATTCATGACTGTAAAGAACAAACCGCCTTTTCGGTATGATATTGTAGGGAGCTTTCTGCGGCCGGCTGCTTTGAAGGAAAAACGGGAGGCTCTGGCCGCCGGGACCATCACTGCCGCTGACCTGAAGGCTGCGGAAGACGAAGCCATCCGGGACCTGGTGGCCAAGGAAAAAGAAGTGGGACTCCGGGCCGTTACCGACGGGGAATTCCGCCGCCGGTACTGGCACCTGGATTTCCTGACGGAACTGGAAGGAGTTACGGAGATTTCCGCAGAAAACTGGTCCGTCCATTTCAAAGGGGCCCAGCCCAAAGCCCGGACCGCCAAGATCACCGGTCCCATCAGCTTCGGCAGCCACCCCTTCCTGGACCATTTTCGGTTTCTGAAGGAAGCGGCCGGGGACACCCTGGCCAAAATGACCATCCCCTCTCCCAGCATGCTGCATCTGATCTGCTGCGTCCGGGAAAAACACTATGAACCCATTCCCCAATACCAGGACCAGAACCGGCTGTTCACGGACATTGCCCTGGCCTACCAGCAGGCCATCCGGTCCTTCTACGCTGCCGGCTGCCGGTACCTGCAGCTGGATGACACCAGCTGGGGAGAATTCTGCGACGCAGACAAGCGGAAAGCCTATGCAGAACGGGGCTTTGACCTGGATGAACTGGCCAACCACTATGTGGATATGATCAACCGGGCCCTGGAAGCCAAACCGGAGGACATGACCATCACCATGCACATCTGCCGGGGGAACTTCCGTTCCACCTGGTTCTCCAGCGGCGGCTACGAACCGGTGGCGGAAACCCTCTTCGGCCGCTGCCATGTGGACGGATTCTTCCTGGAATACGACAGCGACCGGGCCGGAGGCTTCGAACCTCTCCGGTTCATCAAAGACCAGCAGGTGGTCCTGGGCCTGGTGACCTCCAAGACCCCGGAACTGGAAAAGGAAGAAGACATCATCGCCCGGATCCGGGAAGCGGAAAAATACGTACCCCTGGACCAGCTGTGCCTGAGTCCCCAGTGCGGTTTCTCCTCCACCGAAGAAGGGAACCTGCTGACGGAAAAAGAACAGTGGGCCAAGCTCCGTCTGATCCGGTCCATTGCGGAAAAAGTCTGGGAAGATGCATGAAAACAAGGGGCTGTTGCATACGCAACAGCCCCCTTTTCCTTACCGTTCTTTTGCAGTCAGCTGATCGATCAGGGCACTCTGGCGGCTGACGATGGCTTTCAGTTCTTCCACATTGCTGCGGAGGATGCTGATTTCCCTGGCCATGGCCGTCTTGGAGGTGGTCACTTTGCCTCCTTTGCCCAGTTTGAAGGTGACTCCGGCATTGACCATATTCTCCCCTCCGCCGAAGGAGCCTCCCACACTGAACATCATATCTTCCGTGGGCCGGTAATAGGCCCCGATGGCCATGGCATGGGCTCCTGCATAATTGCCGTATCCGGCGGCAAAATCCCATTTGTCATCCGGATCAAAGTCCAGGGGCTGGAGAGCTGCCAGCGCGGCGGCCCCGGCACCCACCCGGTTCACCCGGGCATCCAGTTTGTTCAGAGAGTTCCCCAGCTGGGTGATATTCTGCCGATTTTCCTGGACCATCTGGTTGGTGGCATAGAGCTGGCTGCCGTTCACTGCATCGGTAGAGGCAGCCGACACTTCGCCAGGTGCCAGTCCCGTAATGGACAGACCTTTCATATCCATACCCTTTCCATCCAGCACCGGGCCCTTTTCCCCGATGGTCACACTGTTCACCTTGATGTCCGGTTTCAGATGGATGTGGATGGTGTCCACAGTCCGGCCATTTTCGACTGTAGTGGAGGAAGCCGTATGGATGTTGTCCCCGCCCAGTACATTGACGGTACCCCCGTCGTTGAGTTTGGCGGTATTCCTGTCGTCGGTGGCAAAATCCACCTCGTTGGCCACGTAGCCTACATGGAGCGGACCTCCGTCGTCAGTTTCCGGTTCCGCCACCGCCCGCAGGGCAGCTCTGGCCGGTCTGAGTTCCGGCTCATCCTGGGTGCCGGGAAGCTCACTGGGGTCGGACAGGATATGTACCGTTCCATGTTCGTTGCTCAATCCGTTGAGATTGGCTTTGATGGTGTATTCCGTTCCCAGTTTCTCCACAATGATCCCTTCTCCGGCATGGATGGAGATCCGGGCATCGCTCATGGCTTCCTTCAGCTGGGCTACGTTCACCGCATCGGTATCTTCCGTCCCGGCTGCCAGGTTGATGATCTGCCGGGTCTGCTGGGGAATCGGCCTGCCGTTTTCATCCTGATCCTGAGGCCCAGCTCCTACGGACACGGCGCCCCACGAGGACTGCCAGGCAGGAGACGAATCGACCATCTGGCCGTATACGGGATGGTAGCCCTGCCAGCCCGCTTTCCGGTCGGCCACGGATTCCATGCCCAGAGCCACGGACCCGGAGGCAACAGCACGGCTCAGGATACCGGCAGCCGTTCCCCCTTCTCCTTCTGCCAGACTGGCGGCTCCCACCGCCGTCCCCCGCAGGCCGGCTCCACTGGCATACCCCAGGGAAGTGGCAAATTTCTCAGTGGCTTTGCTGAAGCCGCCCAAAGCTGTGGAAGCCAGTCCGGAAGATTCAGAATAGGCGCCTACGGCGGTGGAATAATCCCCGGCCGTGCCTCCTTCATACATGCCGTTGGCCATAAGGCCGATGCTGGTGCTGTATGCCCCTTTGCTCTTGGCCTGCTGCCCCAGGGCCACGGCCCCTTCTGCAGTGGCTTCGGAATAACTGCCTACCGCTGTGGTGTACAGGCCTACAGCATGGCTCTGTTCCCCAATGGCAATGGCATTGGTGCCATTGGCTTCTCCCTGGGACCCGGTGCCGATGGCAATGGCATCCAACCCTGTGGCCCGGGATCCGTTCCCTACGGCCAAAGCCCGTTCCCCTTCTGCATGGGCATCATTGCCCAGGGCGGTTGCCCCCATGGTCCCATCGGCATAAGCCCCGGCCCCTACTGCCAGGGAATCGGTTCCCACGGCACCGTCATTGAGATAATTCCGGTCCCGGTTACCGCCTTCCGGGTTCACTTGGAATTTTCCGTATTTTATTTTTCCTCTTCCTGTCATACCAGCAGTCGTACGTACAGCTGTCCTCCTTTTCTTTAATCAATCCTTCGATTGTGTTTAATTTTCCTTTAAGATTCCCTTCTATACTGGAACCATCAAGATATGGGAGGATCCGGATATGGAATATTGGGAACATGACGACAATCCGCTGCTGGGCTTTTATCATCGGCACTGGCCTGCTTTTCTGCTTCTGCTGCTGAGCCTGGTGCTGTTCTTTGCCGGCAACGGACAGCTGTTGATCACCGATCCGGTGGAATCCAACTATGCCCTTACCGCCAAGGAGATGCTGGCTTCCGGGGACTGGCTTTCCCCCCGGATCTACGGAAACTACTGGTATGACAAACCCTGGATGTTCTACGGAGAACTGCTGGCGGCCTTCCAACTGTTTGGAGAGACTTCCTTTGCCGCCCGGTTCTTCCCGGCGGTTTTCGGCACCATCGGGGTGCTCCAGACCTACTGGTTCGCCCAGAAGCTGTACAGCCGGAATGTGGGATTCCTCAGCGGTCTCATTATGGCCACCAGCGCGGAATATTTCTACCTGGCCAAAGCGGTGATCACCGATATGACCCTGTTCGTCACGCTGGACGGAGCCCTGATGCTGTTCTACCTGGCCAAGACAGAAAAACGGCCCCGTCTGTATTACGGAGCCTATGCCCTGGCCGGTCTGGCCATCCTGACCAAAGGGCCTCTGGGTCTGGTGCTCCCCGGCCTGATCATCCTGGCCTACCTGGCCGGGAACCGGGATTTCAAGACCCTGGCCCACATGAAGCTGTTCCGGGGAATCCTGCTGGCTCTGGCCATTGCCGCCCTTTGGTACGTCCCCATGACACTTCTCCACGGTTCCGCCTTCCTGGACGGGTTCATCGGGGTCCACAATGTGCTCCGGGCCACGGTGTCCGAACATCCCCGGAACAACACCTGGTGGTATTACTTCCTGATTTTCCTCATTGGCTGCTTCCCCTGGAGCCTGAGCCTGCCCTGGCTGTGGAAGAAATACGGGAAGACCCTGAAGGAACGGATCAAAACCCGGACCTTCTGGAAGAGCCTGGACGACCGGCAGCGATTCCTGTTCCTGTGGGTGCTGGTCACCTGGTTCTTCTTTGAATGCATGGCCACCAAATATCCCACCTACACCTTCCCCTGTCTGCCCCCGCTGGCCATAGGCCTGGCCTGTGCCGCCAGCCGGCTGGATCTCCAGTACTGGGTGAAACGGGCAGCCGTGACCATGGGCCTGCTGTTCACGGTGCTGTCTTTTGTGCTGGCTGCTCCCCTGTGCCGCCAGGCTTCCGCCTGGGATGTGGCCCAGCTGGTTTCTGCCCATCATGTGCCCGGGGTGCCGGTGTACGTGTACGGGGGCCGGTATCCGGTTTCCTTCACCTATTACAGCAAGATCCCCGCTCCCCGGCTGGTAACCCGGCAGCGGCTGCAGCAGATGCGGCCGGAAGGGATCAGTTGGAACGCCAAGAACATGATGCCCTTCGAAGCCCTGGAAGACCTGCCAGATACGGGAAGAATCATCGTCCTAGTAGACCAGAGCAGCCAGAAGGACTTCCTCCAGACCGTCCCGGGAAACTGGGAAAAACTGGGAGAAGGAGGACGCTGGACCGTGTGGGGAAGAAACTGAATCTCCTGGAAGCAAAAAGGACTGTCCCTGTTACAGGGCAGTCCCTTTTTTCGGTATGGTGAAACCGAAGGCTTTCAGATCGATTCCTTCATGTTCCAGCAGCCACACTTTCCGGGGCATACCGCCGCCGTATCCGGTCAGGCTTCCGCTGGTCCCCACCACCCGATGGCAGGGAATGATCAAGCTGATGGGATTGTGGCCCACCGCTCCTCCCACGGCCTGTGCCGACATCCGCTCCTTTCCCTCCCTCCGGGCCATTTCCCGGGCAATGGCGCCATAGGTCATGGTCTTTCCGTAAGGAATGGTCAGCATGATCCGCCCTACCTGCTGCCGGAAATCACTGCCGGACAGTTCAAGGGGAGGCGTGAAGCCTGGATCTTTCCCCTGGAAATACAGGTCCAGCCAACGCCGGGTTTCCTGGAATACAGGGAGATCCGGCCGTTCTTCCACACCGTCTTCGTTTTTCATCCGGATTTCTTCATACTTCTCCCCCTGGAACCACAGCCCGTTCAGCTTTTCTCCATGGCTGCTCAAGAGGATGGTCCCCAAGGGACTTTCCACCTTATCCATATACAACACCGTCTTTTTCATGGTTTCCCCTCCTGTTCTGCCTATATTGTACCAGAAAAAAAGAAAAAACCGGCGGTTATCGGACATGAAAAAGGGGCTGCTGCAGACGCAGCAACCCTCTCAATGATTCCCCAGATACCACTGGACGAACTGTTTGGCGATCCTTCCGTTCCGGCCGGAGTGTTCCATTTCCCACCGGACCCCTTCCACCCGGAGTTCTTCCGGAGACAGCTGGATGCCTTCTTTCCGGAGTTCATGGTCGATGATGGCCAGGTATTCCTGCTGGGTGGGAGCCCCGAAATGGAGGATCAGCCCGAACCGGTCGGACAGGGAAATGGATTCATTGGTGGCGTCTTCCCGGTACACTTCCGCCTCCAGGTCGTCGCTCCGGTCCGTCCAGGTTTCCTTCAGCAGGTGCCGCCGGTTGCTGGTGGCGCACAGCATCACATTGTCCGGCTGGGGAGCGGCCCCTCCGTCAATGGCGGATTTCAGGTACTTGTATTCCTTTTCGTTCTCATCAAAGGACAGGTCGTCGAAGAAGAACAGGAACCGGTGGCTGCGGATCTTCCCGGCCCGTTCCATGGCTTCCGCCAGGAGCTGGAGCTGATCCCGCTTGATCTGGACCAGACGCAGGCCCTGGGCACTGAACAGGGGGATCAGGGCCTTGATGGAGGTGGACTTCCCGGTTCCCCGGCTGCCGGTGGAAAGCACATTGTTGCAGCCCCGGCCGGCCATGAACTGCCGGGTATTGGCCAGGAGCTTCTCCTTCTGGTCCTCATAACCCAGGATATCGTCCCAGGCGTAATGGGGAAAGTCTGCAATCCCCTGGAACCGTCCTTTGGCATCCAGGCAGAAGGCTTCATACCGGGCCATTTTTCCCCGGCCGTACCGCTGGTAATGGTGGAGCAGCAGCCGGGCCTGTCCGGCTGCTTCAGGGGTTTCTTTCAATTGCCGGGCCAGCTGGCTTTCCAGGTTCTCCCGGGCCGGCCGGCTGGGTTCATAATGGTCATAGAACCCGTCCTGGAACACCGCCTGCCCGGACAGGTCCAAAAAGGGACGGAGGGCCTCCAGATCCCGGGTGAGAGCCGCCAGAAGGCCGCTGCCGGCGGTGCCCTGTTTTTCCGCCACCTGGGCGGCCAGGTTGTCCCCTTCTGCCAGGAGATGGAAAAAGTATCCCTGCCACAGGTTCCCGGCAAGGCCCAGCTCTTCAGCGGCGGCCAGGACAGCTTCCCGGGCCCTGGCCAGGTGTTTCTCCCGTTCCGGATGGGCCTGGGCTTTGGCCAGGCTGTGGATCACCGGATCCCGGCGGAGGTTCCGGAGGACGGACAAACGGGCAAACAGGCGGAAATCCGCGGTCTGGTTCTGGCTCATGGCTGTTCTCCTTTCCTTTCAGCCGGTTCCGTTTCTTCCGGCCGGGGTGCGGCCAGCAGGCTGTCCTTCACCGTCTGGGGCCCCCGTCCCAGGGCAATCTGTCCGGTGGTGGCGATTTCCAGGACGGTGTAGCTCCGGAGCATCTGCTTTAAGGCCTCAATATGATCCTGTCGTCCCGTAAGCCGGAAAATCAGGGAATCCGGATACACATCCACGATCTTGGCATGGAACAGCCCGGCAATGTTGGTCAGTTCTTCCCGGATCTGGGGGGTAGGGGCGCTGACCTTGATCAGGGTCAGTTCATAGCTCACCAGGGGGGCATCATCCAGGTTCACCACCTTGATTACATCGATGAGATGGCTCAGCTGGTGGATGGCCTGGTCCAGCTGGAACCGGCTTTCCACTCCCACCACCAGGTTGATCCGGCTGATTTCCGGGATTTCCGTGTAGCCTACGTTCAGGCATTCGATATTGATGTTCCGGCGGGCGATGAGTCCGGCCACATGGGACAGGACTCCCGGCCGGTTGTTGACCAGAAGGGCGATATGCTGCCATTTCATGGGTTTTCCTCCTTATTTCTCTTCCGGGCCCAGGATCATCTGATCCAGCCCTTTGCTGCCCGGGACCATGGGATAGACCCGTTCATCCTCGGGAATGGTGATTTCCAGCAGGGCGGATCCCTCCGACCCAAACAGGAACTCCAGACCTGCTGCCAGCTCTTCCGGCCGGGAAATGCTCCGGGAAGGGATCCCCATGGCTTCCGCGATTTTGGCCATGGAGGGCTTCCGGATCAGTTTGGTCTGGGAATACCGGCCTCCCCGGAACAGGCCCTGGAGCTGGCGCACCATGCCCAGCTGGCCGTTCCGCAGGACGATGGTCTTCACCTGGATGCCGTAGGTGGGCAGGGTGGTGAATTCCTGACAGTTCATCAAAATGCTCCCGTCCCCGGTAATCAGGAGGACGGTTTTGTCCGGTTCCCCCACTTTGGCTCCCAGGGCGGCAGGAAGGCCGAACCCCATGGTGCCCAGCCCTCCGGACGTAAGGAAATGCCGGGGCTGTTCCGTAGGGAAGAACTGGGCCGCCCACATCTGGTGCTGGCCCACGTCGGTGACCACAAGGGTGTCCTGGGGAGCCCGGGCCGCCGCCTGTTTCAGGGCGGTTTCCGGAGAAATCCCCCCGGTGCACCCATGGGCGCTGCAGGGGACCTCCCGTTTCATTTCTTCTCCCTGTTCCCGCCAGGGAGCCGTCTGCTCTTTAACGGCTTCTGCCAGAGGTTCCACCAGACTGGCAAAAAGGGGCAGGGATTCCTGGAGATCGCCGGGCACCGCCACCTGGACCGGGATGATCTTGTTGATTTCCCCCGGTTCCACATTGAAATGGACGATCCGGGCCGCCGGGGCAAACAGGCTGGCCTTGGCGGTGGACCGTTCGTCGAACCGGACCCCGAAAGCCAGCAGCAGGTCACAGCCGGATACTGCCATATTGGCGGCGTAGCTGCCGTGCATCCCCAGCATCCCCAGGTTCTGGGGGAGGGAATCGGGCACGGCCCCTTTCCCCATCAGGGTGGTGACCACCGGGATCCCGGTTTTTCGGGCCAGTTCCGTAAGCACTCCTCCGGTGCCAGACAGGATCACCCCGCCTCCGGCCATGATCACCGGACGGTGGGCCCGGCAGAGGGCTTCCGCCGCCCGCCGGACATCGGACTGCCGGGGATGGAGACTCCCCTGGTAGCCCAGGAGATGGACCTCCTGGGGATACTGGAAATCCAGTCTGGCATCGAACACGTCGGTGACGATGTCGATGAGCACCGGTCCCGGCCGGCCGGTCCGGGCAATGTAAAAGGCTTCTTTCAGCACCTGGGGCAGGTTCTCCACCTTCCGGACCAGATAGTTGTATTTGGTGATGGGAGTGGTGATCCCTGCGGTGTCCGCCTCCTGGAAGGCGTCCTGACCGATCAGGGAGGTGGCCACCTGACCGCTGATGATCACCAGGGGAATGGAATCCATGTTGGCGGTGGCAATCCCCGTCACCATGTTGCAGACCCCGGGGCCGCTGGTGGCAATGCACACCCCCACCTTTCCGGTGGCCCGGGCGTACCCGTCCGCCGCGTGGATGGCCCCCTGTTCGTGGCCGGTGAGGATATGGGGAAAGTTGGTTTTGTAAATGGCATCATACAGGCCCAGTACGGCCCCTCCCGGGTAGCCGAAAACCACCGGGACCTGTTCTGCTTTGAGACATGCAAGGATGGCTTCTGCGCCGGTCATTTCCATAAGAGGTCCTCCTTCAACGCTGTTTCCTTTTCAACTGGGCCCTGGTATCGTGGCCCTGATCCTTTTCAATGGGTTCTGGTATCGGAACCCTGGTGGGGAAAGTCGATTTGACGGTGGCCGCAGAAATAAAAAAATCCGTCCCTCCAAAGGGACGGAAAAATCCGCGGTACCACCCTGTTTCCCCGGTCCATTGCTGGTCCGGGACACTTTGCCACGTACAGTCATACGCGCTTCCGGTAACGGGGAACACCGTCCAGGCCTACTGCCCTGCTTCAGCCTGTCTCCTCCGGGACCAGTTTCCTCCAGGTTCCCCTGATGGCTCGCACCTGCCGCCATCTCTCTGTCAGCTTCCCCCGGACTACTCTTTCCCCTCATGGGATTGGGATTTGAAATTGTGAATTGTCGCTATTTTATCTCCCGTGAGTACGCTTGTCAATGATTTTTTGTATTTTTGTTGCATTCTCCCATTTTTTATTTTTTTATTGTAAAGAAAGAAACAGCCCATAAACTCTTTCGAAACAATCTTTCCTTCCATTCGGAGGCCCCGGGAAAAATGCTATAATATGAAGACAGTCAAAAAGAAAGGAGCCTCCCGCTTTTCCCGGGCGGGACTGTGGAACCTATGCGCTGGAAAGACCTTCCCATCCGGAAACGGCTGCTGGCCGCCAACTATCTGATGATCCTGACCCCTGTACTCTGCTTCATGGTGCTCAGTGTGGGGATTTTCTGGATCTTTGGTATAGAAAACCTGAACCGTGCCAGCGTCCTTTCCTTCATCTGGCCGGAAAGCGGCCCCACTCTGTCCATCCAGTTTGAACTGACCCGGCTCCGGGTCCGGTCAGACCATTACAACCCGGACAAACCCAAACCTCTGCTGCTGGTCAGTGACCATCTGGAAGACCAGGGGCTCCGGGTACTGCTGGAACGGAACGGCCAGCCCTTCTATGTGACGGAAGGGCAGCAGCCGGAGGAAATCCGCACCGCCACTCTCCAGCAGGTACCGGAAGGCCGGGGTGGCATCAGCTGGGGGAAAAAAGGAGTGGCCTTCTACTACCGTTCCCTCCAGACCGGCGTGGAAACCTATGTGGTGGGGGCTGACCCGCTGGTGGAAACCGACGACCGGTTCGCCATGCACTCCAAGGAACTTTTCAAGGGCAGCTTCGTAGGAGCCTTCCTGCTGGTGATGCTGACCGCTGCCCTGGCAGGCCTGGCTCTCAGCCGGCTTATGGCCGTCCAGCTGCTGAAGCCTTTGAACAAACTCCGCCGGGTGGCCGCCCAGGTGAGCCGGGGAGACCTGGATACCCCGGTGAAAGCCGACAGCCGGGATGAAATCGGAGACACCCTCCGGGCCTTTGAGACCACCCGGCTGGAACTGCGCCATGCCCGGGAAAAACGGGAGCAGTATGACCGGAGCCGGAAGGAAATGCTGGCAGGGATCGCCCACGACCTGGCCACCCCTCTCACCAAAATCCAGGGCTATGCCTCCGGGCTCCAGGACGGGATCGCGGACACCCCGGAAAAACAGCAGCGGTACCTCCAGAAAATCCTGGAAACCACCGAAAGCATGGCCAAACTGAACCAGACCCTGTTCCTGTTTTCCAAACTGGATCTGGACCAGGTTCCCTTCCATTGGGAAACGGTGGATCTTTGCGCCTGTCTGAAGGACTATGTGGAGGAACAAAAGGATCACTGGGAACAGAACGGCCTCCAGGTGACTCTGGAAAGCACCCTGGACCGGGCCCCTGTGAAAATGGACCGGGACCAGTTTGCCCGGGTGCTGGACAACCTGCTGAGCAACAGCTGGAAATACAAAACGGAAAAAACCGGCACCGCCCAATTCCACCTGTTCTCTGACGGAAAGAACCGGGTACGGCTGGAACTGGCGGACAACGGATCCGGGGTGGCACCAGACCAGCTGGACCGGATCTTTGAAAGCTTCTACCGGACGGACCGGGCCCGGAGCCATGTGTCCGCCGGCAGCGGCCTGGGCCTGGCGGTGGTCCGGAAAATCGTGGAAACCATGAAGGGAAAGATCTGGGCGGAGGCCAATCAGCCCAGGGGCCTGAAAATATGCATGGAATTTTCTTTGGAGGAGAATGGGAACAATGGAAAAGATCCTGATTGTTGAAGATGACAGGGATATAGCGGAACTGGAACGGGATTATCTGGAAGCCAACGGCTATCAGGTGGAAATCGCCCCGGACGGCCCCTCCGGGGAAAAGAAAGCCCTGGAACCAGAGGTGGATCTGGTGCTGCTGGACATTATGCTGCCGGGGCTGGATGGGTTCCAGGTGTGCCGGCAGATCCGGGAAAAGCGGAACATCCCCATCCTTATGGTGTCCGCCCGGCAGGAAGATGTGGACAAGATCCGGGGCCTGGGCCTGGGCGCCGATGACTATATCGTGAAGCCCTTCAGCCCGGGAGAACTGGTGGCCCGGGTAAAGTCCCATCTCCAGCGGTACCGGCAGCTCACCGGCCAGAAAGCCGCCAGCCCGGTGCTCCAGCGGGGAGGCCTGACCATCGACCGGGAAGGCCACCGGGTCTATGTGGACGGGAAAGAAGTGATCATGCCCAACAAGGAATTCGCCCTGCTGCTGTTCCTGGCGGAACATCCGGGGATCGTGTTCAGCAAAGAGACCCTGTTCGAGCGGATCTGGGGAGAAGATTCCCTGGGGGACACGGCCACGGTTTCCGTCCACGTGAACCGGATTCGGGAAAAAATCGAAACCTCCACCACCAAACCGGAGTACATCGAAACCGTATGGGGCGTGGGCTACCGGTTCCGGAAATAGAAAAACGGCTATTACATTCTTTACACTTTTTATTTTCGTTTTGTGCTTTTGAAACTTTTTTAAAAATCATGTTGACAACTGTTCTTGTGCAATGTATACTGACACCATCCTTTTCAAACCAAGTGAACAAGGCAAATCCCATGAAGGGAACGAGTACTTTGCCTCCCGTTTCTCCCAGAGAGCTGACAGATGGTGAGAGCCAGCAGAAACCGGCAAAGGAAAATCCTCCCCCAGGAGCCTGCTGAAAGACAGTAAGCACGGACGGCTTTCCCCCGTTAACCGGAACGCGTATGATTGTACGTTGCAGAGCGCTCCAGGCCAGCAATGGCCGGAGAACCAGGGTGGTATCGCGGAAACTTTCCGTCCCTATTTTCATAGGGACGGATTTTTTTATACGAAAGACCCCTGCAGTGTATCCCCATTTTATTTCTATTTTCAAAGGAGATGTTTCCCATGGCAAAAGTATTTTATGACAAGGACGTTAACTGGAGCGTACTGAAGGACAAGACGGTGGCCGTCATCGGCTACGGCAGCCAGGGCCATGCCCATGCCCTGAACCTGAAGGAAAGCGGCGTCAACGTGGTGGTGGGCCTGTACAAAGGCAGCAAATCCGCCGATGTGGCCCGGGCTGCCGGCCTGGAAGTGAAGACCGTAGCCGAAGCGGTAGCCGCTGCTGACGTAACCATGGTCCTGATCCCTGATGAAAAGCAGGCCGATGTGTACAAAGCCGAAATCGCTCCCAACCTGAAAAGCGGCAGCGCCCTGGCTTTTGCCCATGGGTTCAACGTCCATTTCAAGCAGATCGTCCCTCCCGCTGATGTGGACGTGTTCATGGTGGCTCCCAAAGGTCCGGGCCATCTGGTCCGCCGGACTTTTGTAGAAGGGGGCGGCGTCCCTGATGTATTCGCAGTGGAACAGGATGCCACGGGCAAATGCTTCGACCTGGCCCTGGCCTATGCCAGAGGCATCGGCGGCACCCGTGCCGGGGTCATCCAGACCACCTTCCAAGAAGAAACGGAAACTGACCTGTTCGGGGAACAGGCTGTCCTGTGCGGCGGCATCTGCCAGCTGATCACCAACGGATTCGAAACCCTGTGCGAAGCCGGCTATCAGCCTGAAATCGCCTACTTTGAAACCTTCCATGAAATGAAACTGATCGTGGACCTGATGTACGAAGGCGGCATGGCCAAAATGCGGAAATCCATTTCCGACACCGCCGAATATGGGGACTATACCGCCGGCCCGAAAGTGGTGACCCAGGATTCCAAAGCTGCCATGAAACAGGTTCTGAAGGATATCCAAGACGGCACCTTCGCCAAAGACTGGCTGCTGGAAAACCGTGCCGGCGGCCGGGCTCACTTCCTGGCCATGCGCCGTCAGCATGCGGAACATCCCATCGAAAAAGTCGGGGAAAAACTGCGCAGCATGATGCCCTGGCTCCATGAAAACGACAAAAACGAGTAATCCACAACCATTCCAGCTTTAAAGGAGGCAGGGGAAACCATGAAAATCACCGGTGCAGAAGCCGTCATCGAAAGTTTGCGAAAAGAACAGGTCCAGGTTGTCTTCGGCTATCCTGGAGGGGCCGTACTGAGCCTGTATGATGCTCTGTACCGGATGAAATTCCCCCATATCCTCACCGGCCATGAACAGGGGGCCGTCCATGCAGCGGACGGCTATGCCCGGGCCACCGGGAAAGTGGGTGTCTGCTTTGCCACCAGCGGTCCCGGAGTCTGCAACATGGTCACCGGCATTGCCACCGCCAATATGGATTCCATCCCTCTGGTGGTGATCAGCGGCCAGGTGGCCACCCATCTCATCGGCCGGGATTCCTTCCAGGAAGCGGACATCTCCGGCATCACCACCCCCATCACCAAGCACAACTACCTGGTGAAAAAGGTTCAGGACCTGCCCCGGGTGCTGAAGGAAGCCTTCTACATCGCCCGGAGCGGCCGGCCGGGACCGGTGCTGGTGGACGTGGCCAAGGATGTGTTCGACACGGCCTTTGACTACGAATATCCGGAAACCGTCTCCCTCCGGGGGTATCAGCCCCTCCAGGAAGGCCGGGAAGAAGAAGTGGACCGGGCCCTGGAGGCTCTCCGTAAGGCTCACCGTCCCCTTTTGATGGTGGGCGGCGGAGTGGTCCTGTCCGACACTGCGGACACCCTCCGGCAGATCGTCCAAGCCGCCCAGCTGCCGGTGGTATACACCCTTATGGGCAAAGGAGCCATCCCCGATGCCTGGGAGGAAAACCTGGGCATGGCCGGTATGCACGGCACCTGGACCGCCAACATGGCCATCACCCAGTGTGACCTGCTGCTCACAGTGGGAGCCCGGTTCGACGACCGGGTCACCGGCTCTGTGGCCAACTTCGCTCCCAAAGCCCGGATCGTCCATTTCGACATCGATCAGGTGGAGATCAACAAGATCGTCCACGCGGATCTCAGTGTGAACGGGGATCTCCGCTGGTCCCTGCCCGCCTTCTGGAAGAAATTGGAAGCCGCCCCCATTCCGGCGGTCCAGACCGTCACCTGGCGCCAGGAGCTCCAGGAAATGAAGGCCGGCCATCCTTCCGGTACCCGTCCTTCCTCTGACAGAGGGCTTTCTCCCCAGGTAGTGCTGGAACAGCTGGCCCAAAAGGCCGGTCCCGATTCCATTGCCGCCACCGATGTGGGCCAGCACCAGATGTGGGCCGCCCAGTTCTACCCGGTTTCCCAGCCCCATCACTTCATCACTTCCGGAGGCCTGGGGACCATGGGCTACGGTCTGCCCGCCGCCCTGGGAGCCAAGCTGGGGGCTCCGGACAACCCGGTGGTGCTCATTACCGGAGACGGGAGCATCCTGATGAACTGTCAGGAATTCGCCACCCTCCACAAATACGGCATTGCCGTAAAGACCGTCGTCCTGCGGAACAACACCCTGGGCATGGTCCATCAGTGGCAGGGCATGTTCTACCAGGGCCATTTTGCCGAATCCGACCTGACGGCCAATCCGTCCATTGCAGGGATTGCCCAGTCCATGGGCGTACCGGCCTGGACAGTGGAAACGGAAGACCAGCTGCCGGAAGCCCTGGACAGACTTTTTGCCCAGGACGGCCCGGCCCTTCTGGAAGTGACCATCCCGCCGGACGAAAATGTCTACCCCATGGTCCCTGGTGGGAAGAAACTGGATGAAATGGTAACAGGAGGCGAACAATCATGATTCGACAGCATCTGGCCATCCTGGCCGACAACAAGCCCGGGGTCCTGACCCATGTAGCCGGACTGATCAGCCGCCGGGCCATCAATATCGAGTTCATCAACGCCGGCTATACGGAAGAACGGGACGTGACCCGGATCAACATCGTGGTGTCCGTGGAGGACCGGTACGAGCTGGACCAGGCCATCAAACAGCTGGCCAAGCTTATCGATGTGATCAAGGTGGTGAACCTGGACGACGCTCCCTTTGTGAGCTACGAACTGGCCATGATCAAAGTCAGCGCCCCCACCCCCCAGGCGCGGGAAGAGCTGACCAACCTGGCGGACCTGTTCCATGCCAAAGTGGTGGACGTGCAGAAAAAGTCCCTGGTGCTCCGGCTCACCGGCCGGGAAGACCACATCGACGCCCTGCTGGAAGTCCTGGAAGACTACCAGATCATCGAAATCGCCCGGACCGGGCAGATTTCCCTGGGACGGGGGCTGGTGCCGGTGAAGAAGATGTAAAGAAAAAGGAGTTCCGCGTTTTGCGGAACTCCTTTTTTGTCAGCGGTCAGCGGTCAGCGGCCGTTGACGCGGCCGGTTCTTCCGGCTGCTCTAAAAAGCACCCCTTCTCATGGCTCCAGATGACTCCTACGGCCTGGAGGAGGGAGTAGACCACCGTGGTGCCCACGAATTTCATACCCCGCTTCTTCAGGTCTTTGGACAGGGCATCGGACAGAGGGGAATGGGCAAGGCCCGTTTCCCGGATGG
The DNA here is from genome assembly GCF_052122455.1 of Acidaminococcus sp. HCP3S3_G9_1. Classification (NCBI taxonomy): domain Bacteria; kingdom Bacillati; phylum Bacillota; class Negativicutes; order Acidaminococcales; family Acidaminococcaceae; genus Acidaminococcus; species Acidaminococcus sp. HCP3S3_G9_1. Next base: position 190,601 of record NZ_JBQKCH010000001.1, read on the forward strand.
TCTTTCCTTCCGTCCAGTGCCACAGGTACCGGTCGAAGGTCCCCCATTCCTTTTGGATGGTCAGGAACACCTGAGCATTGGTCACGGCGGCCCGGATCTTCAGCCGGTTCCGGATAATGGCGGGATTTTGCCGGAGAGCTTCTGTTTTTGCTTCCGTATAACGGGCAATGATTTCCGGGTCGAAGCCGTCAAAGGCCTGCCGGAACCCTTCCCGCTTGTTCAGTACGCACTCCCAGGAAAGGCCGGCCTGAAAGGTTTCCAAAAGCAGCATCTCAAACAGTTTCCGGTCTTCATGGACCGGCCGGCCCCATTCCTCATCATGGTACCGGATATACAAGGGATTGTTGGGATTGGCCCAGAAATACCGTATTTTCCCGTCCGCCCATTGGGTCATAATTTTCATCTCCTTCATCAAAAAAAGCTGCCTTTCCAGGCAGCTTTTTTCCTTCGGCCGCTGACCATTGACAGCTGACGGTCTGTTGCCCAGGCAGCAGACCCCTTATTTTCTCACCGCTTCCGCCACCAGTTGGCCCATTTTCTTCGTGCCTACGGTGGTGAGTCCTTCTCCGGCCAGGTCCGGAGTCCGGTAGCCGGCTTTCATCACCTCGTCCACGGCCTTTTCGATGGCCCGGGCGGCTTCTTCCTGATGGAGGGAATAGCGCAGCAGCATGGCGGCAGACAGGATGGTCCCCAGGGGATTGGCAATGTCCTTTCCGGCAATGTCCGGGGCGCTGCCGTGGATGGGTTCATAGAGCCCGGTGCCGTCCCCCAGGCTGGCAGAAGGCAGGAGCCCGATGCTGCCGGCAATGGTGGAGGCTTCGTCGCTGAGGATATCCCCGAAAATGTTGTTGGTAAGGATCACGTCGAACTGTTTCGGGTTCAGCACCAGCTGCATGGCGCAGTTGTCCACATAAAAATGGTTCAGTTCCACATCAGGATACTTGACCTCATGGATTTCTTCCACGATTTTACGCCACATCCGGGAGGCCCCCAGCACATTGGCCTTGTCCACGCTGGTCACCTTGCCCCGGCGCAGCCGGGCTGCCTCGAAGGCTTTCACGGCGATCCGTTCCACTTCCGGACGGGTGTATTTTTCCACGTCAGAGGCGGTTTCCACCCCGTCCACCAGGGCAGCTTCCCGGTGTTCCCCGAAATAGATGCCCCCGGTGAGCTCCCGGACGATAACCAGATCGGCCCCTTCCGCCCGGTCCGTCTTCAGGGGAGACAGATGGGCCATGTAGGGCCGCACCTGGACCGGACGCAGGTTGCAGTAGAGTCCCAGGGCCTTCCGGATGCCCAAAAGACCCTTCTCCGGCCGTTTGGTCACGTCTTCGATATGATCCCATTTGGGACCCCCTACGGCCCCCAGCAGGACCCCGTCAGCAGCCTTGGCGCTGGCGATGGTTTCTTCCGGCAGAGGGGTGCCGAACTTGTCATAGGCACAGCCCCCCATGAGTTTATGGTCATAGGAAATGTCCAGGCCGAACACTTCCGCCGTTTTCTTCAGGACTTCCAGAGCCGCATCGGTGATTTCAGGGCCGATGCCGTCCCCGGCCAATACAGTGACTTTCATCAGGCATGGACTCCTTTCACATAATTGATGAGACCGCCGGCTTCGGCGATTTTCCGGACAAAGGCCGGCAGGGGATGGGTCTTGATGGTCAGGTTCTTGTTCACCACATGGATTTCTCCCTTGTCAAAATCCACTTCCACCTGGTCTCCGGCCTGGATCTTTTTGGCTTCTTCCCCGATTTCCAGCACCGGCAGGCCGATGTTGATGGCATTCCGGTAGAAGATCCGGGCAAAGCTTTCCGCAATGATGCAGGCGACCCCTTTCTGCTGGATCACAATGGGGGCGTGTTCCCGGGAAGACCCGCAGCCGAAGTTCCGGCCGGCCACCATAATGTCCCCGGGTTTTACATTGGGGGCAAAGGTGGTGTCGATGTCTTCCATGGCATGTTCACTCAGTTCCTTGAAATCGGAGATGTTCAGGTAGCGGGCGGGGATGATTACATCCGTGTCCACATGGTCTCCGTAACGCCATACTTTACTCATTTCAGTACCTCCCTGGGATCAGTGATGTGACCGGTAACGGCGCTGGCAGCAGCCGTCAGCGGGCTGGCCAGGTAGACTTCGCTGTCCACATGGCCCATGCGGCCCCGGAAATTCCGGTTGGTGGTGGAAACGCACCGTTCCCCGGCAGCCAGGATGCCCATGTAGCCTCCCAGACAGGGTCCGCAGGTAGGCGTGGAAACCGCTGCACCGGCTTCGATGAAGATATCCAGCAGTCCGTTGTCCATGGCCCGTTTGTAGATTTCCTGGGTAGCCGGGATGATGATGCACCGGACTCGGGGATCCACTTTCCGTCCCTTCAGGATCCGGGCGGCGGATACCAGATCCTCATACCGTCCATTGGTGCAGGATCCAATCACCACCTGGTCGATGGCAATGTCTTTGCCCTCTGCTGCGGGATGGGTGTTTTCCGGCAGATGGGGATAGGCCACCACCGGCACCAGCTTGTTCAGTTCGATGGTGATGGTCCGGTCGTAGACCGCATCCTCATCGGCTTCCACCGGTTCCCATTCCCGGGTGACTCCCCGTTCCTTCAGGTATGCCCGGGTCTTGTCATCCACCGGGAAGATGCCGTTTTTGGCACCGGCTTCAATGGCCATGTTGCAGATGGTGAACCGGTCCGCCATGGCCAGTTCCCCTACTCCTTCTCCGAAGAATTCCAGGGACTGGTACAGGGCACCGTCCACCCCGATCATCCCGATCAGGGTCAGGATCACGTCCTTGCCGGAAATGTAGTCCGGCTTTTTGCCGGCGAGCACCACTTTGATGGCCTTGGGAACCTTGAACCAGGTCTGGCCGCTGGCCATGGCTGCCCCCAGGTCCGTCTGGCCTACCCCGGTGGAGAAGGCGTTGACAGCCCCGTAGGTGCAGGTGTGGGAATCAGCCCCGATCACCAGTTCCCCAGGAGCCACCAGCCCGCTGTCCGGCACCAGGGCGTGTTCGATGCCCATCCGGCCCACTTCGAAATAATTGGTGATGTTATGCTTCCGGGCAAAATCCCGCATATGCTTGCACAAAGTGGCGGATTTGATGTCCTTGGGAGGAGAGAAATGGTCCGGCACCAATGCGATCTTGTCCTTGTTGAATACCGGACGGCCGATCTTGTCGAATTCGTCAATGGCCGGAGGCCCGGTAATGTCGTTGGCCAGGGTCAGGTCAACCTGGGAAACCAGCAGTTCCCCTTCTTCCACCTCCGGACGGCCGGCATGCCGGGCCAGGATTTTCTGTGTCCTTGTCATTCCCATACGTATTCCCCTCTCTTGCACAAAAAGCCCCTACCTGCTGCAAAGCAGATAGGGGCGAATGGACGCGGTACCACCCTATGTTGGGTCTCATTCAGTTTAACGCACTGTGGACGGCAGGGACTACTGGTCTTTCCCCCCTGCGGCTCCCGGGTGAGAGGAATCCTCGAAGCTTACCGGCTCACACCCGCCGCCGGCTCTCTGGAAGTTTCTGCGATTCCGCTCCCGTTCATTACCTGTGTTTGTTTGAAATGGTATGGTTTACATTATGCCACTGTACTTCGTTTCTGTCAATAGCTTTTTGTAGCCGATTTGAAAAATCAGTCGAAAATTCCAGCCTTGTCATATTGCGGAGAGATTACGACCTTTGCATTTTCATCCACATAGCCCCATTTCTTCTTTTGGGTGTCCTTGTAGGCCGCCCGGTCCGCTGTCAGAGGCCCCAGTTCCCGGAGCTCGGACCGGAAAGGGGCCACCGGATTCCCGGTTTTGTCGATGATCCCGCCTTTTTCCTTTTCCACTGCTGTGGTCCGGTCCTGGAAGAAGTTCTGGACACTGTCGAACCGGTTGGGGACCACCACTTTGTTGGTCTCGTCGATGAACCCCCATTTTTTGTCCGACTGGAAGGCGGCCAGTCCCTCACTGAAGGGCAGCAGGGCATCGTAGGCTGCCGGGATCACCACCTGGCCTTTGGCATCCACCATACCCCAGTGGCCCTCGTCCCGGATGAGGGCCAGTTTCCCGTAGAAGGGGGACACAAAACTGTAGGTGGGGGAAATCACTTCCTGGCCTTGTTTGTTCACATAGCCCCGGTACATACTGGAGGGCATCACGGCTCCCGGAGAGATACCGATGCTGCCGCCCCAGCCGTGATGATGGTGATGATGGTGGTAGCCGTAATCTCCCCAATAGGGGCCCCAGCCCGGGCCCACGCCCCAGTAGGGACCGCCCCAGCCCCAGCCGTCTCCCCAGCCCCAGCCGATGGAGATGTAATCCAGGAAGCTGTGGCTGGCCCGGCGGACACCCACTTCCGCCAATCCATTGTCCTGGAAGTCCCCTACGAAGGAATAAGGCTTCAGTTTGGCGTATTTCTTTCCCTGGGTATCCATGAGCCAGCCTCCGTCCACCACGGCCACCCCCTGGTGAAAGTCCCCGGCCTTTTTCACGCTCATGCTGGGCAGCAGGCTCCCGTCCTTCCGGATATAGAACCACTGGCTGTCTTTTTTCACCGCGGCCAGCCCTTCGCTGAAGCTGCGGACTTCCTTGTACTGGGCGGGGATCACCAGTTTCCCGGTTTTGTCCGCAAAGCCCCATTTGCCCTGGGTTTTCACCGGGGCCAGCCCTTCCTGGAAGGCCCGGGCCTCTTCCCATTCCCCGGGAAGCCTGGCTCCCTGGAGGGTGTAGAAATTCCACTTCTTTTCCGTCACGCCGCCGATGATCCCTTCATTGATATCGGTGATCTTCTTCAGGGTGGGGGCCAGCAGCTGCTTTCCCTCCCGGTCATAAAGGCCGTATTTTCCCTTCAGCTGGACCAGGATCGCCGGATCCTCTTTCGGATCCCCCACTGCGATTTTTTTATAGACCAGGGGCAGGATTTCCTTCCCTGTCCGGTCGATCACGCCCTGCTTTCCGTCTTTCTCCACCACGGCCACATGGTCGGCGGCAAAAGCCGTCTGCCCCAAAGCCAGAGAAAGTCCAACCAGCAGAGCCATCTGTTTTCTGTTCATAGAAAACACCTCCGTTCGCTTGCCTTATTGTACCATAGAACGGGATTCTGTTACACTGGTCCGGATCAGGCCGCAGAGGGCTTCCATGGCCCGGGTCATGTAGGCCCCCTTCCGCCGGGCCAGGTACAGTGTCCGGTCCAGAGGATGGTCTTTCACCTGGAAAAACACCGACTGATCCGTCCGGGCCAGGGTGGGAAAAGCCAGCCGGGGGATCAGGGCAAACCCGTGGTTGGCCAGGGCCAGCCGATGGGCCAGTTCCACGCTGTCCGTTTCCAGGATGATCCGGGGCTGGATCTTCCCCTCCCGGAAGAACTGATCCGCCTTGTACCGGAGCCCCCGCCCCGGTTTCAGCAGGATAAAGGGCTGGTTCCGAAGCCGCCCCACATCCTCCAGCACATGGCCGGTACCCGGGGTCCAGGAAAACTGCCGGCTGAAGCCGGGAGGAGCCTCCAGATACACCGTATCCGTCAGCAGCCGGGTGTATTCCAACTCCGGGTCGTCAGGGAAATAGGTCAGGGCCAGGTCCAGTTTTCCCTGCCGGAGGAGGGGATTCAGCTGCCGGATCAGGGTTTCCGTCAATCGGAGTTCCACCTGGGGATACAGGGTGCGGAACTGCTCCAGGATCACCGGCAGCAGGGTCTCACTGGAGATCCGGGACAGCCCCAGACGGATCTGGCCGCTTTGGGAATCCCGCAGGTCATGGATCTCCCGGAGACCGTTCTGGTAGTTTTCCAGCATGGCCTGGGCCATCCGGGCATAGATTTCACCCGCCTGGGTCAGGTAGACTCCGCTGGCTTCCCGGACCAGGAGAGGCATCCCTGCTTCTTTTTCCACCGTTTTCACGATCCGGCTGAGGGCAGGCTGGGACAGGCCCAGCTGGGCGGCGGCAGCGGTAATGTTGCCGTTTTCGCAGACTTTCAGGAAATCCCGCAGGTATTTTTCATGGAACATGGCAGTCCCTCCTTTTGTTATATCATTTTTGCTATATCCCTATTATACTATTAAGATTTTACAGTATAGAGCCCATTGTCTATAATAAAAGTATCCTGCCGGACAGGCGCTCCGGCTTCCAAAGGAGATCTTTCCATGAAACAACGTTTTCCCGCCTTACTGGCATCCGCCCTGCTGGGCTTCCTGCTCCGGCAGCTGGCCATCCCCATTCCCTATTTGCTGGGAGGCATCATCACCGGTTTTGTTGTACGCACTTTTCTGGATAATTCCTTCCAATGGCCCCGGGCCTGGCGGGGGCTGATGCTGGGGGTAGCCGGCTACGGCATCGGCAGCAACTGCACCCCGGACACCTTCCTTAAAATGAGCCAGGAAACCCTGGGGATCCTGGGTGCCAGCCTGTTCACCCTGGGCGTTTCCGTGGCCGTGGCCATCCACATGCACCGGCACACCTTCGCCAACCTGCTCAGTTCCATTATGGGCTGCCTGCCGGGAGGACTGACAGCCATGACCGTGCTCATGGACGATTATGAGGAAGCAGACGAAAACGTGGTGGTAGTCTCCCAGTGCCTGCGGCTGTTCGTGGTGGAAGTCAGCGTGCCCTTCCTGGCCATCAACCTGTTCGGAGGCCAGATCACCCGGGCCGCCGGCGCCAGTCTGTGGGTCACCACCCTGGGTGATTTCCGGAGCCTGTTCCATCCGGGCTGGCTGCTGGTGTTCCCCCTGGTGTTCCTGGGCCGGTTCCTGGCCCAAAAGACCCATATGCCCACAGGGCAGCTGCTGGGACCCATTCTGATCACTTCCCTCTTTGCTCTGTGGCAGGGCAGTGTGCCCCGGGTCCCGGCTCCCGCCATGGCTTTTGCCCAGCTCCACATCGGCCTGTACATCGGCACCATGATGGACCGGGAAAAACTGCTGAAGACCCGGGAACTGATTCCCAACGTACTCCTGGGTTCCCTTTTGATGGTGGCTTCCAGCGTCGCCCTGTCCCTGTTCATGTCCCGGCTCTACGGTTTTTCCACCCTTACCGCCTTTCTGGCCCTGGCCCCCGGAGGCATTGCGGAAATGTGCCTTACCGGCCTGGAAATGCACCAGGATGTAGCTGTGATCCTTACCTACCAGCTGGTCCGGGTGCTCATGCTGGCCATGGGAGTGCCCTTTGTGATCCGGAGGTTCTTCAAGCCGGACAGCGGAAAAAAAGGGGCTGCTGCATAAGCAGCAGCCCCTTTTTGAGGTCACGGGCCGCGAGTCGTGAGTCGCGGCCCACTGGATAGAACCTGTCCTTCGGCCAGGTTCTTCTTATTGTGTATAATCGTAGGGGGCGCAGGCCCGGTGCCCCGCAAAATGCGCAGATAATCGATGATTTGGCGGGCAGCCCGGCGTGCAGCCCCTACGGTACCGATTTACACATCCAAAAATTTGCCTGCAAATTTTATCATTCGGCCATTGACGATTGACCATTGACGGGGATATTGCATACATATTTTTCACGTGCAATATTCCCCCTTTTTCACTGCCAGTTGATCAACAGCGCTATGGCCACGGTCACCATCTGGGTGGCCAGGAGCATCAGGAACAGGGGCACGAACCACTTCCACCACTTCTGGACCTTCACCCCGGCGATGCCGGCACACACCGGGGCCATGGCCGTAGGCCACAGGATGTTGGACAGCCCGTCCCCGTACTGGAAGCAGAGCTCCACTCTCTGCCCGGGAGAACCAGAAGGCGCTGTCGGAAGAACGGGATCCTGCCCTGCAGGATGTCCCCTTCCGGCAGCGCCTTTTTGCGTATCCCGGGGCCTGCCCAGGAAAGAAGGTATGGAGATGATAACCATCAACTTGAAACATTTTTAGAATGATATTTTTACTTTATTTTACATTTTTAAGAACGCTTTTATAACTATTTAAATCATTTTTTAGAACGACACTTGGAAGAGCATCCCCCCAAGAGAATTTTTATACCGCCTTCGATGAAGTAAAACGGAATAAAAAAGGGCTGTTGCATGAGCAACAGCCCTTCAACGTTCAGCTGTCAACGTTCAACGGCCCCAGATACAAAAAATACCCTTGCGGTATCACAACCGCAAGGGTACTGACTTTTCATTTGGTGGAGACAAGGAGGATCGAACTCCTGACCTCTTGCATGCCATGCAAGCGCTCTCCCAGCTGAGCTATGCCCCCAAACGACTTCTTAAGTATACCCCCAAAAGGGGTTCCTGTCAACAACTTTTTTCATGGTTTTGAAAAAAAACCGTTCAAAGCCTGTGCCAGCAGGCTTCCCTCGGCCATTGACAATTGACCATTGGCGGAAAGCGCAGCTTCCCTTACTTCACCAGACTGGTCCACCCGTTTTCCTGGGTGATCTTCCCTTCCTTCATCAGGCGCCCCAGGGCCCGTTTGAAAGCGGCTTTGGAAATGCCGAAGGCGTCTTTGATGATTTCCGGCGGGGTGGCATCGCTGTAGGGCATGGTGCCCTGGCGTTTTTCCAGGAGGGCCAGGATCCGTTCGCTGTCGGTGACCATGGCTTTTTCCTTCACTTCCCGGAGGGACATGTCCACCCGGCCGTCTTCCCGGACGAAGGTGACCCGTCCGGTGACCTTCTGACCGAAGTCCAGCCGTCCGTCAGGCACTTCGCTCCGGTGGATGAAGGCCAGATACCGCTGGGTGGTCAGCAGGAAGAACCCTTCCGGCAGGATGTTGTAGACGGTGCCGGTGAGTTCATCCCCCACCTTCACATCTTTGGCAGGCACGGAAGCCCGGACCATGTCCTCTTCCACCCGCATGGTCACCGCTTGCCGGCCGCTTTTGTCCCGGTAGAGCTTCACCCATACCAGCTGACCCGGAGACACATGGCCCCGCATTTCGCTGTAGGGCAGGAATACCCCCCGTTCGGCGCCGATGTCCACAAAGCCCCCCTGGCGGGTGACGGACAGGACCTTTACATAGCCCAGCTGGCCTTCCCGCATTTTGGGCAGCTTCATGCTGGCGGTCATCCGGCCCTTGGCGTCCAGGTACAGGTACACTTTCACCTTGTCTCCCACTTTCACCGGGCTGGTCTGCTGGTGCTGGTGGAGCAGGATGTCATCGGAGGTGCTGCCGGTGCCCGCATCCAGGAAAGCTCCCGCTTCCCCCACACGGGCCACGGTCATCTCGCACACATCCCCCACCCGATATCGGCCCACAGTCTTGACGGTTACCGGTCCACGCTCTTTTCTCATGCTTCCGTCTCCGTATAACTTTCGCTGGGAGCGTCCGCCCACAGCTGTTCCAGATTGTAGAAATTCCGCTGGGATTCCTGGAACACATGGGCCACACAGTCACCGTAGTCCAGCAGCACCCAGTTCCCTTCGCTGTACCCTTCCTTGTGGGCCGGCAGCTTCCCTTCCTGGGCCAGTTTGTCTTCGATACCGTCGGCAATAGCCCGCACCTGGGTGGTGCTGGGAGCCGAGCAGATCATGAAGTAGTCGGTTACGGAAGACAGTCCCTCCATGTTCAGCAACAGGATATCCCGTGCTTTTTTGTCCGCAGCCGCCGCTGCAATTTTGTTGGCCAGTTCTTTTCCGGTCATAGTATCATCCTTCCTTTCTCATAAAAACTCATATTTCTCGTTTCACAGAACGTTTGTGCACTCAGATGCTGGGGATCCGCCGGTGGGGGATCTTCAGTTCGTCCAGGGTGGCAGCAATCTTGGAGGGAGTGGTGACCCAGTAGCTGACGCCGCCGATGTCCCCGAAATCCCCCTTCAGGCTGGCGCTCTTCACGCCCCCTTCGCCGAAGATCCGCAGGCAGTTGGCCGCCTTCACCAGCTGGATGAAGGTCATGTCCGTTTTCACATACTCTGACGCCGTGCCGATGATCACGGGCAGCTTCACCATGTTCCCCACGGTGAAGGCCTGTTTGGCCAGGGCTTTCATGAATTTCTGCTGCCGTTCCACCCGGCCGATGTCCCCCATTTCGTCATGACGGAACCGGACGTATTCCCCGGCTTTTTCCCCGTTCAGATGCTGTTTTCCCTTCTTCAGGTGGATCTTCAGGTCTGCGTAGGGGTCTTCGTAATCCATGTCCTGTTCCACATCCAGGTCCACCCCGCCCAGCATATCCACCACTTTGATGAAGCCCTGCCAGTCCACCTGCATGTAGTGGTTCACCGGCACCTGGAGCAGATTGGCCACAGTCCGTTTGGCCAGATTCACGCCCCCGTAGGCGTAGGCCGCGTTGATCTTGTCATGGCCCCGCCGTCCGGGGATGGTCACCCGGGTATCCCGGGGCAGACTCAGGACGGAAACCTGGCTGTTTTCCGGGTCGAAGCTCACCAACAGCATGGCGTCCGTCCGTTTGGGCACGTCCTTGTCAAAGTCTTCGCTGTCCCCATCGTCCGTCCCCAGGAGCAGCACATTGATCCGGTTGGAGAACCCTTCCGTAGTCAGGGTATCCTTCTGGGTTTCGGCCACCTGAGCCCGGGGCCGGAAGAAACGGTTGTAGATCCGCATGCCTGCCGCAAAGCAGCTGGCCATGAGGAAAAGGATCATCACCAGGGAAAAGAAGGCCCGTCCTTTCCGCAGCCGTTTCTTGTACCGCCGGTTCCCTGTTTTCTTTTGGTCTGTCATCTTTTGTTCTGCTCCTGTTATTTCTGATTCTTTTTCTCTTTCAGGACAAGTTCATTGTACCCGGCCAGACAGTCGGGATGGATCAGCATCTCCTGGTCCAGGAGATATTCCATGGTATGTGCATAGGCCTTCCGCATACCGTTTTCCAGGCCTTTCTTCACTTCTTCCCGCATGGTGTCCACCCCGGGGAAATCCCGGTTGGGCTCCACCAGGTCCGCCAGGTAGATCACCATGGCCAGAGGACTCATATGGGCTGCCCCGGTGGTGTGGTACCGGATGCTGGACAGAATGTCCGGATCCGTGACCCCGAATTCATGTTGGGCGTAATAGACCCCCAGTTTGGCATGGATCAGGATGGGCTGGTTCTTTTCCACTTCATCCAGTTCAATGCCCAGTTCCGCCGCCCTGGCAATGAAATCCTTTTTGGGGACCTGCCGCCCGCTGTCATGGAGCAGGCCGGCAATGGCGGCTTTCTCTTCGTCCACTCCGTACAGCCGGGCCAGTTCAACGGCCGTCTGGCTGACGGCCAGGGTATGATGGAAGCGTTTGGCCGGCAGTTCTTTTTCCAGCCGTTCTTTCATTTCGTTCAATTCCATAGGTTTTCCCCTCCCAAGAAAAAAACAGAGAAGCCCCTACTGACGGTAGAGGTCTCTCTGTTCGATGTATTCCGCTACTGCCTTGGGGATCATGGTATCCACCGGTTCGCCTTTCCGGATCCGTTCCCGGATCGCTGTGGAAGAAATGTCCAGTTCCGGTGTATCCACCCAGACCAGATTCTTCAGTCCCTGCCGGGCCAGATCCTCGCTGACTTTCTCCTTCTGGGGAGCAAAGCCGGGCCGGGCCGCCGCCACAAAGGTGGCATAGGTCATGGCCTCCCGGATATGGTGCCAGGTGGGCAGCTGTTCTGCCGAATCCGCCCCGATGATGAAGTACAGATCGTAGAACCGGTGCCATTTCCGGTGGAGCTTCCGGAGGGTATCGCAGGTGTAGGATACGCCGCCCCGGTCCAGTTCCATGGAGGAAACCGTGTACCGGGGATTTTCCCCTGCCCCCAGGATGGTCATGGCCAGCCGGTCTGCAGAGGGAGAACAGTGCCAGCCCCGTTTGTGGGGCGGAATGTAGTCCGGGATGAACAGGATCCTGTCCAGTCCCAGTTTGTCCAGCATGGCACGGGCGATCATCAGATGTCCGTTGTGGATGGGATCGAAGGTCCCGCCCAGGATGCCCAGGCGCTGACGGCCCATGTTCTCCACTCTCCTTTGTGATGGTGATACCAGAGTATTATAACAGGGAAAAGAAACGAAAACAAGAATATAGCCGTGACAAATGTATGGAAAATGGGCCCAAAGGCCCATTTGTCAGCAGCGGATCCGCTTCCGTTCTTTGTAGTACACCAGGGTCAGGCCCGCTTCTTCGGCCATCTGTTTCCCCTTGGCGAAATCCCGGCCCACATGTTCCTTGTAATGGGCGTCACTGCCCAGGGTGGCGTATTTCCCTCCCAGTTCCCGGAACCGTTTGTACAGCTTCAGGAGGGGCGGGATCACGCTGTCATCCCCCAGCCGCCGGGTGTTGATCTCCAGGGCCTTGTCCTCTGCGATCAGCAGCCGGAACACCCGGTCCCACAGGTCCGGATGGTCTTCATAATACAGATTGGGATCCGGATAGGGCATGTACCGGCAGATATAGTCGATGTGCCCGTAGGAATCGAAATCCGGCTTCCTTTCCAGGCACCGGACGGAATTCTCCAGGTACCGGCGCACCGCCTGGTCCTTGGTAAGCCCTTCATAGGAGGTGGGTTCGTACATGTCCAGCCCGTCGAAACAGTGCATGGACCCCACCACTTCGTCAAAGGGATGGGCCTGGACCATTTTCCGGTCTTCCTCGATGGCCCGGGGCTGGAGCCCCACCTCGATGCCCAGGAGCACCTGGCTGCTGCGGTAAGGCCCGTCCTTTTTGAAATAGTCGTCGATGTCAAACAGGAACATCTCCGGATTGGTGGGATAGTACAGGTCCCAGTGTTCCGTCAGGATAATCCCGATTCCCTGAGCCCTGGCCGCTGCTGCAGCATCCTGGATGGTCTGTTCCGCATCGCAGGAATAATCTGCATGGGTATGGGTATCAAACAGCATGGGCACGCACCTCTTTTCCTGTTTTTACACGTTGAAACGGAATTCCACTACATCCCCGTCCTGCATGATGTAGTCCTTGCCTTCCAGACGCACCAGGCCCTTTTCCTTGGCCGCCTGTTTGGAGCCGCACTTCACCAGGTCGTCATAAGAGACGATTTCCGCCCGGATGAAGCCTTTTTCAAAGTCCGTATGGATCTTCCCGGCTGCCTGAGGCGCGGTGGAACCCTGGACGATGGTCCAGGCCCGGGATTCCATTTCCCCGGCGGTAAGGAAGGTCTGGAGCCCCAGCAGCTTGAACCCGGCTTTGATGAGACGGTCCAGGCCGGCTTCGGAAAGGCCTTCCATTTCCAGGTATTCCTTGGCTTCGTCTTCCGGCAGTTCGGCAATCTCTTCTTCCACTTTGGCGGAGATCACGATCACCTGGGCGTTTTCTTTGGCGGCATAGTTTTCCAGGGCCTTCACATAGGGATTCCCGGACCAGTCCGCCGCTTCTTCTTCCGCCACATTGGCCACATAGAGGATGGGTTTGGAGGTCAGGAGATCCAGTTCCTTCAGGCCGGCTTTTTCATCGTCGGTCATTTCCACCCGGCGCACCGGGATCCCTTCTCCCAGGGCATCGGAAATCCGCTGGAGCAGGTCAGCCCGGGCGGCAGCCTTCTTGTCCCCGGCCTTGATCAGCTTCTGGGCCTTCACCAGCTGCTTTTCCACGCTTTCCAGATCCGCCAGGCACAGTTCCGTGTTGATGATTTCCACGTCCCGGACCGGATCGATGGATCCTTCCACATGGGTGATGTTCCCATCTTCAAAGCACCGGACCACTTCGGCGATGGCATCGGTCTGACGGATGTGGGACAGGAACTTGTTCCCCAGGCCTTCCCCTTTGGAAGCCCCTTTCACCAGGCCGGCAATGTCCACGAACTTCATCCCCGCCGGTACGATCTTTTTGGAATGGAACATGTCCGCCAGCACTTTCAGCCGGGCATCGGGCACGTCCACCACGCCCACGTTGGGCTCTATGGTACAGAAAGGATAGTTGGCCGCTTCGGCCCCTGCCTTGGTGATGGCGTTGAACAGGGTGCTTTTGCCCACGTTGGGCAGGCCCACGATTCCCATTTCCAGATTGGTAGAACTCATATTGTATCTCTCCTTCATGCAGACTATTGTTTATTATATCATATTCCGGTGTCCATCTTCACCACCCGGAACCGGAACTTTTTCCCTCCGGGCAGATACTTCAGCAGGAACCGTTCCTCTTCCGGGATCCTTCCCAGCACATCCACCCGCCGGTCCGCCGGCAGTTCCGTGAGACAGATCTCCAGTTCCCCGGCATACCGGCCGTAAAGAGGATTGTCCAGCGTCACATCCCCGGCATGGCAGCGGCGGAAAGGCAGTTTGGGAATTTCCACCCCTTTCCACAGGGCCCGGCTGTTTACCGTGCGGATCACTTCTTCCGCCTCGTCCGGACGGGTTTCATACACATGGTGTGCCAGTACCGGGTACAGGGGCCTGTCCTCCCACACCTGGAGGGTCAGTTCCAGCACCTCACCGGATACCCGGGCCAGATCTTCCAGTTCCTGCCGGTCCGGACCGTCGTCCCCGATGTATACAGCGTCCAGGCCCAGGGCCGCCAGCTGCCGGGCTCCCTGGGATACGGTCCGGTGCCGGTCCTGTTCCAGGGTGGGGAGCCCTTCCCGAAGGGGCCCCCGCCGTCCCTTCCGGCTGGCCACAAAGGCCCCTACCGGAATTCCCAGCCGGTGGAACAGGTCATTCTGCCGGCGCAGGTAGCCTTCGGAAAGGCCGGTGTGGGGATGGGGATAGAAATTGTGGAGGGCTTCCATCCGGGACAGGTCCACCCCCTGGCGTTCCAGTGCTTCCAGCAGGTCTTCTCCCACCGCAGAAGCATTGAGCACCAGTTTCCGGTCCGGATACCGGTCCTGGAGGGCCTTCATGGCTTCCGGAGTGTATCCGTCATCCAGCCGCAGGGAAGTCAGCGTTTCCGGTACCGGGCGCCCGGGCACCAGATCCCCTACGGTTTCCATGGACAGTTCCCGGGCCCGGGCCAAAAGCGGTGCCACTTCCCGTTCAAAGGCCTCCGGATCTGTTTCCGGGATGTGGAAGGAAAGGAACAGACGGGTGATCCCCAGTGCCGCAGCCTCTTCCAGCCGCCGGAGACAGTCTTCCAAAGGCCGTCCCAGGCCGGGGTACAGGGAAATCCCTTTTGCCAATTTCGTCATACTCGAACGCCTCCTTGAGGGAATCATTCAGTGGTTAAGTGGTTAAGTGATTAGGTGGTTAAGTGTTTTTTCTCTTCACTCTGCACTTTTCTCTTCAAACCCCAGCACCCAGGTGGCCGCGAAACCGGCTGCGTAGGAAACCAGGAGCCCCAGCAGGTACACGGGCACGTTGGTGGTGCTGGGAGCCAGAGGAAGACCGGAAATCCCCAGGGCCGCCGCCCCCACCTGGAAGGCCGCCTGGACGGCGCCTCCGCAGGCACCCCCGATGCAGGCTCCGATGAAAGGCCGTCCCAGGGGCAGGGTGACCCCGTAGATCAGCGGTTCCCCCACGCCCAGGAAACCCACTGGCAGGGCGGAGGCCACCACTTTCCGGATCCGGGGATCCCGGGTCCTGGCATATACTGCCAGAGCGGCTCCCACCTGTCCTCCGCCGGCCATGGCCAGGATGGGCAGCAGGATGGTGTACCCGTACTGGGCGATCAACTGGGCATGGATGGGGGTCAGTCCCTGATGGACTCCCAGCATCACCAGGGGCAGGAACAGGCCCCCCAGCACAAAGCCGGTAAAGGCTCCGCCCCGGCTCACTGCTTCCGTGGCGGCATAGCCGATGCCTTCCGCCGCCCAGCCTCCCAAAGGCTGGAACACAAACAGGGTGGCAAAAGCCATGATCCCCAGTACCAGGAAGGGAGTCAGGAACAGGTCCAGGGCTTCCGGCACCAGTTTGCGGATCCGTTTTTCCAACAGGGCTCCCAGGGCCGCTGCCAGCAGCACCGCCACCACGCCTCCCCGGCCAGGGATGAGGGCCTGGCCGTACAGGGTGATCCCGGCAAGGCCCGGATGGCTGATGAGAGCCCCCAGGACTCCGCCCAGCACCGGAGACCCGCCGAACTCTTTGGCGGCGTTCCAGCCCACGAACAGGTTCATGGCCCAGAACACAGCATTCCCGGCCAGTCCCAGGATTTGGAAAAAAGCATGACCGGCCAGCTGGGGATCCAGCCGACGGACGATGTTCAGGATCCCGGTCAAAAGACCGCAGCCGATGAACCCGGGGATGAGAGGCACAAAGATTCCGGCGATCCGTTTCAGAAACAATTTCCCGGGGGTGGCGTTCCGGGCCCGGATGGCCTCATGGAGTTCTTTTCCGTCCCCCACTTTTCCGGTGAAATCTCCCAGAACCGGCTGCTCTGTTTCCTTCTTTTCCCCTGGAAGATCCGGTGCTTCCTGGAGCAGAGCCTGGAAAGCATCGGTGACTTGGGCAGCCTTTCCCGGCCCCAGGATGATCTGGAGTTCCGGTCCCGCCTCATTGATCCCCATGACCCCCGGCAGTTTTTCCAGGGCCTGCCGGTCCACTGCCCGGTCCGCCAGCTGGAGCCGGAGCCGGGTCATGCAGTGGCTGGCCTGGAGCACGTTGTCCCGGGGCCCCACCAGGTCCAGGATGGCCCGGGCCAGGTCCTTATTTTCCATGGGCCGCCTCCCATTCCTCCACGGCCTTCCGGGCACTGCCCCGGTTCCGGGCCAGGCTCAGCCGGGCTTCTTCCCGGGAACAGCCGGTGACGGTGCAGACAATATGCAGGGCCCGTTCCAGGAGTTTTTCGTTGGTGGCCTTCACGTCGATCATCAGGTTCCCCCGGACCTTTCCCAGCTTCACCATGGCTCCGGTGGTGATCATATTCAGCACCATTTTGGTGGCGGTGCCCGCCTTCATCCGGGTGGATCCGGTGATCACTTCCGGCCCCGGCAGCACCGTAAGGCACAGATCCGCCAGTTTGGCCATGGGGGACTGGCGGCTGCAGCAGAGCCCCAGTACCGCGCAGCCCCGTTCCCGGGCTTCCTTCATGCCCCCCAGCACATAGGGAGTCCGGCCGGAGGCACTGATGCCCATCACCACATCCAGGGGAGTCAGTTCCTTGTTCCAGATATCGTCCCGGCCCTGTTCCTCGCTGTCTTCCGCCCCTTCCTTGGCCCGGAAGATGGCTTCATAGCCTCCGGCGATGAGCCCCTGGATCTGTTCCGGGTCGGTGCTGTAGGTAGGGGGGCACTCCACCGCATCCAGGATCCCCAGCCGTCCGGAGGTGCCGCTGCCCATGTAGAACAGCCGGCCGCCCCGGCCCAGCCGGTCCGCCACCAGGTCCACGGCCAGGGCAATGGCCGGCAGGATCTTTTCCACTGCATCGGCCACCTTGTGGTCCTCCCGGTTGATGATTTCCACCAGTTCCTGGGTGGATACCTTGTCAATGGCAACGGAAGCGGGATTCCGCTGTTCCGTAGAAAGCTTGTCCAGATCGATCATTGAAAAAAACCTCCAGCCTTTTGCTATGCTATAATAAAGAGTGTTTTGTCGATAGGTACCCCATGGAGAGGATCCCTTCCCCATGGTCAGCAGAAAAAGGAGATCCACCATGAAAGCAATCATCAACGGCAGACTTATTTTACCACAAGAAATCCGGGAGGGACAGGCGCTCCTGTTCGGGGAGACCCTGGAGGGATTCTGTGAGCCGGACCGGCTACCGGCCGGCACGGAGATCATCGATGCCCAGGGAGCCTATGTATCCCCCGGGTTCCTTAATCTCCACATCCACGGCTGCGGAGGAAAAGATGCCATGGACGGCACCCGGGAGGCCCTTGGAACCATGAGCCGGCTGCTGCCATCCACCGGGGTCACCGGCTGGCTGCCCACCACCATGACGTCCAGCGGAGACGCCATCACCCGGGCTCTTTCCGCCATCCGGGAAGCCCGGGGCAGAGCAACCGGGGCGGAGATCCTGGGGGCCAACCTGGAAGGACCCTTCATCAGCGAAAGATATAAGGGAGCCCAGAAGGCCTGCCACATCCAGAAAGCCCACTGGGATCTGGTGGAACCCTTCACCGGTCTGATCCGGATCCTGACCCTGGCTCCGGAGACCCTTACGGACATGGATTTCATTCCCCGGTGCTGCCGGGCGGGGATCATCGTATCCCTGGGCCACAGCGACGCCACCTATGAGGAGGCAGCCCGGGCCATATCTGCAGGGGCCAGCCACATCACCCACCTGTACAATGCCATGAGTCCTCTCCATCACCGTAAGCCCGGCCTGGTGGGGGCAGCCCTGACTCTGCCGGTGACCTGCGAACTGATTGCCGACGGGGTCCACATCCACCCGGCGGCCCTGGAGCTGGCGGTGCGGACCAAGGGCCTCAGCCGGATAGTGCTGATCACTGATTCCATGCGGGCCTGTCTCCTGGGAGAAGGGAAAAGCGAACTGGGGGGCCAGACCGTGTACGTAAAGGACGGCCGGGCCACCCTGGAAGACGGCACCCTGGCCGGCAGCATCCTGACCATGGAACAGGCAGTCCGGAACATCTGGAAATGGGCCCACCTGACCCTGCCCCAGGCCGTCCAGTTGGCCACCGCCAACCCGGCCCGGGAACTGGACCTCACCGACCGGGGCACCCTGGAACCAGGAAAACGGGCGGACATCACCATGTTTGACGAAGATTTCCGGATTTTGCGGACATACGTAAAGGGGTGCTGCGCATTTCGCGCAGCACCCCTGGCCGCGGGTCGCCAGTCACGGGCCAAATGAAAAATTTCCAGGCAAATTTTTGAACGGGTAAACCGGTACCGTAGGGGCTGCACGCCGGGCAGCCCGCCAAATCATCGATTATCTGCGCATTTTGCGGGGCGCCGGGCCTGCGCCCCCTACGGTTATACACAATAAGAAGGACAGGTTCTATCCAGTGGCCTGAGACTCGAGACCCATAGCTCGAGACCCCAAAAAGGGGCTGTTGCTCACGCAACAGCCCCTTTTTCTTACACCGCCACACTCATGGCGTCCATGCCCAGTTCTTCCCGCACTTCCTCCCAGATCACCGTCCGGGCCTTTTTAAACCCGTTGAAGGTGGTGGCGGAAGCGGAGGTGTAGGCCCCGCAGACAGGGACCAGCAGCAGGTCCCCCACTTCCAGAGGCTCGGTCATCTTCCCCCGGAACATAATGTCCAGGGAATCGCAGCTGGGCCCGGCGAAAGTGGCCGGGATCTTTTTCCCTTCCTTGAAGCTGATCAGCTTGAAATCCCACTGGTCGAAGATCACCCCGGAGAAAGTCCCGTAGATCCCGTCATCCAGGAAATACCAGTGCTGGCCGTTCCGTTCATTTTCCCCGATTACCCGGGTGATCAGGTTCACGGCGGTGCCGCACATGTACCGGCCCGGTTCTGCCCAGATCTCCAGGTCGGAGAAGTCTTCCTGGAGCCGGGCAGACACCTGGTCCAGGAGAGCCGTCAGATTGTAATGGACTCCGGTTTCCGGAATGGGGAATCCCCCGCCGATGTCCAGTACCCGCATGGTCAGTCCCTTGGCCCGGGCTTCGGCCATCAGTTCCTTGGTAATGTCCATGGCGTGGAAATAGGGATCCGCCGCCACCGTCTGGCTGCCTACATGGAAGGCAATGCCGGCCACATCCAGTCCGGCCTCTTTGGCCTTCAGCATCAGATCCAGGGCTTTTTCCCGGGGGCAGCCAAACTTCTTGTTCAGGTCCACATGGGCCTTGGCATTGTCGATCCGCAGCCGCAGCAGCACCGTGGCACCCGGGCAGTGTTCCGCGATCTTTTTGATCTCGCTTTCGCTGTCATAGGTCATCCGGTACACCCCGGCATCCCGGCAGGCCTGGAACCCGGCATCCAGCTTGATGGGGTTGGCGTAGATCATCCGGTCCCCGGAAACGCCCAGCTGGCTCAGGGTACGGATTTCTCCGTCGCTGGCCACGTCGAAGCAGGCTCCCTTGTTGATCAGCAGATCCAGGATATGGAGGTCCGGATTGGCTTTCATGGCATAATGTATTTTCAATTGCGGGATATGCTCCCGCAGGATATCATAGTTTTTCTCAACCTGTTCCAGAGACAGCACCAGAAGAGGAGTTCCA
Source organism: Acidaminococcus sp. HCP3S3_G9_1 (assembly GCF_052122455.1). Classification (NCBI taxonomy): domain Bacteria; kingdom Bacillati; phylum Bacillota; class Negativicutes; order Acidaminococcales; family Acidaminococcaceae; genus Acidaminococcus; species Acidaminococcus sp. HCP3S3_G9_1. The sequence goes on from NZ_JBQKCH010000001.1 coordinate 210,457, forward strand.
TACCTTTCAGCCAGGCTGGTGACAGCATCTTGGGTCAATTGGAAAAAGCTTTGTTCGTTCATTATCCATCCCCCTTTGGGCCTGCAGCTGCGTTCCGGCTTTTGCCGGGACAGACGCGGCCTTCCTTAAATTCGTAGTTCATTATACTACGATGAACTGAAAGTGCAAGAGGAAAATAAAGGAAAATCGAGGAGATGGAAGGAGTTTTAAGGAGTTTAAAGAAAAATATTCACCAATCACTTTTGTTCAGCATAACAATGAATAATTCTGTTTTGCTCAATTTGGGACGAATCAGGGAGTATGAGCCCGTATGAGCCCGTCCGGCCTATTGTGAAACAAAAGAAACACCCGCCGGAAAAGGCGGGCGTTGGATAAATATTCAATTGTAGTGAATATCTGCACACTATCAGGAATTGACTCCCGTAATCACATCGCAGCCCATGTAGGGACGGAGCACTTCCGGCACCACCACGGACCCATCGGCCTGCTGGTAGTTTTCCAGGATGGCGGCCACCGTACGGCCTACAGCCAGTCCGGAGCCGTTGAGGGTATGGACGTATTCCGGTTTGGACTTGGCATCCCGGCGGAACCGGATATTGGCCCGGCGGGCCTGGAAGTCTTCCGTGTTGGAGCAGGAAGAGATTTCCCGGTATTTGTTCTGTTCCGGGAACCAGACTTCCACATCGTAGCATTTGGCAGCGGAGAAGCCCAGATCCCCGGTGCACAGGCACACCACATGGTAAGGCAGCTTCAGGGCCTTCAGGATGTCTTCTGCATTGCCCACCAGTTTTTCCAGTTCGTCATAGCTGGTTTCCGGTTTGCAGAACTTCACCATTTCCACCTTGTGGAACTGGTGCTGCCGGATCAGCCCCCGGGTATCCCGGCCGGCACTGCCGGCTTCTGCCCGGAAGCAGGGGGTCATGGCGGTAAGATAGATGGGCAGGTCGTCCCCGTTCAGGATCTCACCCCGGTAGTAGTTGGTCAGCGGCACTTCAGCCGTGGGGATCAGGTACATGTCCTGTCCTTCCACCTTGTACATGTCTTCGTGGAATTTGGGCAGTTGCCCGGTGCCGGTCATGGAAGCGGTGTTCACAATATAGGGAGGGATCACTTCCGTATAGCCGTCCTTCCGGGTGTGCTGGTCCAGCATGAAGTTGTAGACGGCACGTTCCAGACGGGCACCAGCCCCTTTGTAGTAGTAGAACCGGGCACCGGACACTTTGGCAGCCCGTTCCGCATCCAGGATCCCCAGTTTTTCCCCGATTTCCCAATGGGCTTTCGGTTCGAAGTCAAAATAGGTGGGTTCCCCCCATTTCCGTACTTCCGGGTTTTCCGTATCATCCTTGCCCACCGGCACATCTGCCGCCGGCATGTTGGGGATGGTGAGCATCACAGCCTGGAGCCGTGCTTCCACATCCTTCACCTTTTTGTCCGCTTCCGCGATTTTGTCCCCCAGGGCCCGCATGGCGGTGATTTTTTCCGTTGCGTCCTCCCCGTTCCGCTTCATCTGGCTGATTTCAGCGCTTACCGTATTCCGCTGGCTTTTGTCTCCTTCCACTTCCTGGAGCAGGGACCGGCGTTCCTGGTCCAAAGCCTTGAATTCTTCCAGATCCACTTTCGCATGACGGTTTTTCAGAGCCTGGGCAACCTTTTCCGTGTTGTCCCGGACAAATTTCAGATCCAACATAACTATAACCCCCAAAAATTCTATGCAATACTTCTGTCATTATAGCACAAAAGCCCCAGAAAAAGCATCCTTTCCTGCCTACAGGGCAATTCCTTCTTTGGCCGCCAGGGCCCCGAACACCTTGTCCATGTTTTCCGTGATCACCAGGGTGTCCGCCTTCATATGGACGGACAGGGGATCCCGGTTCAGGATCACCAGCCGTTTCCCATGGAAATAGTTGATGAAGGAGGCGGCCGGGTACACGGTCAGGGAGGTGCCGGCGATGATCATCATGTCTGCTTCCGAAATGGCCCGTACAGCATTTTCCACCGCTTCATCCGGGAGCATCTCTTCATACAGGGTAATGTCCGGACGGATCACGCCCCCGCAGGAGCAGTGGGGCACCGGTTCTTTGGATTCGAAGATGTAGTCCGCAGGATAGGTCTTCCCGCAGCTCATGCAGTAGTTCCGCAGGGCACTGCCGTGGATTTCGAACACCTTCCGGCTGCCGGCCTTCTGGTGGAGCCCGTCGATGTTCTGGGTGACGATGCCCAGCAGCTTCCCGGTCTTTTCCAGGGCCGCCAGACATTTGTGGGCCTTGTTGGGCTGGATCTTCCGGGTATCCATTTTCTGCCGGTGGAATTCAAAATAGACTTTCGGTTCATTCACCAGGCAGCTGTGGCTGAGAAGGTATTCCGGCCGGTACTGGTCGAACCGCACATCGTGCTGGTTGTACAGTCCATCCTTGCTGCGGAAATCCGGGATGCCGCTGGCGGTGGAAACCCCGGCCCCTCCAAAGAACACGATTTTCTGAGATTCCCGGATCCATTGATCCAGGGTGTCCACATCCTGCTCAAATTCTTTCTGTTCCATGGCTGTCAGCTCCTTTATTCTCCTCCATATTTGGGTTTCGGTGCCGGGACCTTTTTACCCGCCCGGGCAGGGGGCTCCGGATCCTTCCACTGGAGGCTGTTTACCGAATGGTCGATGACCTTCTGCTGGTCCCGGGCTCCCAGCTGGAAATAATCCAGGGAAAGAAGGGTGCCCTTCCGGAGGAACACGTATCCCAGGCTTTTGCCTCCCGGGGTCACTTCTTCCTCCACAATACAGGTCCGCCCTGCCGCTTTGGAGAAATAGGTCCGGTTTTCCTTCAGGGACAGGCCCGGGTGGCTCTTCTCCCACTTGGCCCGGCGGTTCTCCGTCATAAGCCGGCAGAGATTTTCCCGGTCCTGGTCACACAGATTTTCCAGGCTGTCCGGCAGGAAAGCATAGTCCATGTTTTCCTGGAGAGACTGGAAGATCACCCCGGTGACCAGCTGGTTGTCCAGATGGAGCCGGGACAGCTGGTGGAGATCCCCGGGATCCGCTGCCTTCTGGATGTCCACGCTCCCAAAGGGGATTTCGTAGGAAACCCCGCTGTGGGGCAGGGTGATCCGTTCATAGGCCCCGCCGATTTCCAGCGAATCCAGCACCTGCCGGACGGCCGGTTCCAGGGTCCCGGCCTCTTTTTCAGGAACCAGGAAGCTGAGGCTGTACAGATTCTTCCGGTCCCCGAAAAAGTACCGGTCCGACACCTTCCCGTTTTCCAGCTGCCGGATGTGGAGCCCCTCCCGGCCGGCAAATTCGCCCATTTCCGCAGCCTGGACCGGGATGTCCTTGGCTTTGGCCTCTTCTTCATAGGTCCGCAGGGTCAGTTCCAGCATGATCTTTTCCGACTGGAAAGGTTTGGCTTCCTTCTCACCGTCGGTTTTCATCATGGCCCCGTTGGCCATGTACACCAGCATCGTATCTCCCCGGGAAGCCCGCATCAGGATGTCTTCCTGGTGTTTGCCCCGGCCGTAAAGGCCCTGGAGGGCAAAGCCCTCCGGCAGGGAAAACTGTACATCGTTCCGGGGATCCTTGAATTCCTCCCGTGCCTTTTCCCGGGTGCCGTATCTGGCCAGCAGTTCCGCCTTCAGATCCTTCTGCCGGGAAATACCGGACTCCGCCAGAGGCTGACTGGTTTCCAGATGGCCTCCGGCCCCCTCCGCGGGTTCCTGGGCGGCCGCTCCTTGTTCAGTTGTGTTTCCGCCGGCGGCCCAGGCGGCCGGCAGCAGGCTTCCCCACAGCACCAGCGCCAGGAGCAGCCCCTTCATGGATGGTTTCATATGGACTCCTGTAGGCCCAAGGCCCCTTCTGTTGGATGGATCGTTACAGTTCTTATTATAATCCATACGGGGAAAGGAAAAAAGGGGCTGTTGCATGAGCAACAGCCCCTTAGTCGGAAGTCAGGCGTCTGAAGTCGGAAGCCTCAGGACAGGATCCGCCTGGCTAGACGGATCCTTTTGATTACGTACAACCAGAATCGAAATCAATCTGAGCAATCATTTCGTCTAAAGGTTCTACACATTCAAAAATTTGCATGCAAATTTAACATTCGGCTCCAGACTTCAGACTCCAGACTTGAGCCGCTATGCGGCTCTACAGCTAGGGGGTGTTACACGCAACGTGCAACACCCCCTTTTTTTTACGCCACAAAATCTCCGTTCACATCCACCAGTTTCCCGGGATTCATGATATTGTTGGGATCCAGGGCTTGTTTGATGGCTTTGATCAGTTTTACTTCCCCTTCAGGGGTGCAGCGGGCAAATTCTTCCAGCTTCTTGTAGCCGATGCCGTGTTCCCCGCTCATTTTCCCGCCCAGGGCATAGACCCGGGGGAACAGGTCTGCATGGAAAGCTTTGATGGTCTTGAACCAGTCTTCCGGAGACAGGCCGTATTTGTTCAGAGGCAGTACATGGATGTTCCCGTCCCCGATATGGGCCACGGTCACGGTGTACAGGTTGTATTTCTTTTCCAGTTCAGGGATCTGGGCGGTCATGTCCGCGATTTTGTCCAGAGGTACCACGAAGTCTTCGGTCTGGAACATTTTGTCAATGTCCCGGGCGGCTTCAGCAAACTGTTTCCGCAGGGTCCAGATCCGCTGATCCGCTTCGAATTCATCGATGGAGCCATTGGCTTCCGCCAGGTCGCAGAGTTTTTCCATTTTCCGGTCAGATTCATCCTGGTCGAAGCTTTCCACCGTAACGATCACGTAGCAGCACCCTTCCTTCACATGGGGCATTTCCATGTTGTCCAGGTATTTGCAGGTCATGTCGATGGCGGAGTTGCCCATATATTCAATGGAAGTGGGGTCGATGCCGGCCTTCAGGATCTTGTTGGGCAGGGCAAAGGCTTCCTTGTCCGTATTGAACACGCAGACCATGTTGAAGGAATAGGGAGGCAGAGGACGAAGCTTTACGGTGACTTCCGTGATGATCCCCAGGGTCCCTTCACTGCCGGCAAAAAGCTGTTCCAGACACAGGCCGGTGGAGCATTTCTTCAGCCGGGCGCCCACATCCACAATATCCCCGGTGGGAGTGACCACTTTCAGGGCATAGATCTGATCCCGGGTGGTGCCGTACCGGACGGCCCGGTTGCCCCCGGCGTTGTTGGCCACGTTGCCGCCGATCTGGCAGGATTCCGCACTGGACGGATCCCCGGCGTACATGACACCGGCCTTCTTGGCTTCTGCCTGGAGCTGACCGGTGAATACCCCGGTCTGACAAACGGCATAAAAATTGTCCGCATCCAGTTTCAGGATCTTGTTCATCCGCTGGAGTTCCACCACCATGCCATGATAGATGGGGATGGCGCCGCAGGCCACACCGGTGCCGGCGGACCGGGGGGTGATGGGTACCAGATACTTGTTGGCCAGTTTCACCACTTCTGCCACTTCTTCGGTGGTGCCGGGGAATACCACCACTTCCGGCTTCTTGAAGAAATGGGGGTTCCCTTCTTCATCGGTCTGGTACTGTTCCAGATACTCTTCATCGGTCTTTACATACCGGTCCCCTACCACTTTTTTCAGTTCTTCCACCAGTTCCGGCGTAACCGGGTTATACTTGTGTTCCATTATTATGCCCTCTTCCCTGTATATTGTAATCTATACGTTTTTTCGTCTTTCTCTCACTGACGATGATGTTTCCTAGTATACCATATCCTGTATACAAGTAAAGGGCTTTTTTCTTTTCTTTATGTTATATATACATATCTTTTATTCAATTTATGCATCTTCTGCTGAAAAGTGTAATGTTTTTTATAGAGAAATGGGATTTCAGCGCATATTCATCATATGAATTATTTTTATTTACATTTTTTCATTCCTTGCCTCCCTCACATCCGTTCTGCCTCCGGAGACAGTCTGGAAGCAAAAGAAAACCCGGGAGACAAGCTCCCGGGTTTTCCTGAAGGGAATCGATTTTTTACAAGGGATCAGCCTTGGACAGGTTTGTCTGCAATATCCAGTTCCCCACTGTCCACTTTCTTGGCCCGTTTCCAGAACAGGCAGAAGGCAACGATGGCGAACACAACGCCTACAGGGTAGGCAATGGAAGTGCTCAGCTGCAGCCCTTCCTTGGCAACCAGGATGTAGGTGCAGGATACGGCGCTCATGAAGGTAGCAGGGATAATAGCGATCCAGGCATTGCCCTTGTTGGCGTACAGGTACATGGCACCGGACCACAGTACCAGCATGGCCAGGGTCTGGTTGGTCCAGGAGAAGTATCTCCACAGGATGGTTACGTCTACCTGGGTCAGGATGCCGCCTACAGCGATGATGGGCAAAGCCAGTTTCAGACGGGAAGCCAGGGTGTGCTGGTCAATCTTGAACCAGTCAACAATGGTGTACCGGGCGGAACGGAAGGCCGTATCAGCGGAGGATACAGGGCAGGCAATAACACCGATCATGGCGATGACGGTGCCCAGATAGCCCATCAGGCCGGAGCAGATGTCATATACAACGCCGCCGGCGCCATGGTATTTCACGAAAGCGTCGCTCAGGCCTGCAGTGTTGCCATAGAAGGAAACACCGGCAGCAGCCCAGATTAGAGCAATGATCCCTTCGCAGACCATGGCTCCGTAGAAGATCTTGTGGCAGTCACGTTCACTCTTGATGCAGCGGGCCATAATAGGAGACTGGGTGGAATGGAAACCAGAGATGGCGCCGCAGGCCACGGTGATGAACATGATCGGCCAGATCGGGGTTCCTTTCGGATGCATGTTGGTGAGGGTGATTTCAGGAACATGGTACCCTTCAGCAAAGAGCATGGTCCCAACGCCCACAGCCATGAAGATCAGGCAGAATCCGAAGAACGGATACAGTTTCCCGATCAGTTTATCCACCGGCAGGAAGGTAGCACAGAAATAATAGATCAGTAAGATAACCAGCCAGAAGTTGTAGCTGAGCGGGGTAATCTTGGTCAGCAGGCCGGCAGGGCCAGTAGTGAAGGCAACGCCTACCAGGATCAGCAGCACAACGGAGAACCCACGCATAATGTGTCTCATGGTCGTGCCCAGATATTTGCCGCACAGTTCGGAAATAGAGGCCCCATCGTTCCGTTCGGACAGTACGCCGGAGATGAAGTCATGGACACCGCCGGCAAACACCGTGCCGAAAGTGATCCAAAGGAATACAGCCGGGCCCCACATGGCCCCAGCCAGAGCACCGAAAATAGGACCCAGGCCGGCAATGTTCAGCAGCTGAATCAGGAAAACCCGCCAGTTTTCCATAGGTACGTAGTCAACGCCATCTTCCAGACGATAGGCAGGAGTCTTTCTGTCATCGATAGGAGGACGGAAGCAGCTTTCTACGTATCCGCCATAGATGAAATAACCACCAATTAAAATAGCAAGACACACAAAGAAGCTAATCATTGAATAAAACCCCCTTCTGCGAACCCCTTCAATTCGCAAGTTTTACTGTCGAGTTCATTATAAGCCTTCTTTCACAAAAAATCCACAGGAATTGTGGTAATTCTGTGTATATTTACTATATTGCGTTAAATGAAGAGGGAAGGTGTATCACCTTCCCTCTTGTTGTAAACACATGTGATTTTGGTTGTAGACAATTGCCAAGAAGTTACTTTCTTTTCAGACCCCACTGGCTGTAAATGTGGAGCCCGTCTGCTTCCGGCACCAGTCCGGTGAGCCGCACCAGGTCGAACAGGTTGAAGCCCTTCACTTTCAGCTGGGCCAGTTTGCTCTTCTTGATCACGTCGGTGAAGTCCACCGTCAGGCTCTGATCGCTGAAAGTGCAGATCAGGTCGTCCCGGTTCACCACCGTCATGTTGAAAATGGCGTTCACCAGGCTCATGATGATCCGGGTACCCAGGAGCCGTACCAGCAGTTCGCCCAGCTTGTTGTCCGCAATGGCGAAATCGTGGATCCGGAACCGGGCATAGGAGGCGGTGTTGTTAAGGGCCAGAGCCTCGATTTCCACATCCGCAGTAAGGGTCCCGTATTTTTCATGTTCCACAGTGACTTCCAGCTGATGGTCCCCCTTGTACCGGCATTCCCGGAACTGGAATTCGCTGTCCTTCATGGCTTCTCCCAGGCCCTTGGCCAGGTCCGTATAGGGGACTGCCACTTCGCCCCGGCGCAGCTGTTCGAAGGTCTGGGCGTTCACCCACCGGCTCACCCCTTCCTTGAAGGGAGCCACCAGTTCGTTAAGGTCTTCCACATAGGTGCCCATGTTCCCGGCCACTTCGCTGAGCCGGTCCGCAGCTTCATCCGCCCGGTTCTTCAGTTTGTCGAAAAGGGGTTTGGCCTTTTCCGCCACTTTCCGCCGTTCATCCCCCAGAGGGATGTTCCTGTTCTTGTCCTTGGTAAATTCCCGGAATTTCTCCATGCCTTCCTTCCGGGCCTGTTCATAGAAATCTTTGAACTGGCTCAAGTCATCAGGCCGGCCGGCATCCAGCCAGGCGTTGGCCGCTTTCCCCACGGCGTAGGTGATGCCTACGGCCATGGGAACCTGGAGCGGCGGGAAGGGGATCACCGTGAACACGGTCTGCCCCACGAAGGAAGCCCCCAGGGACCCTACCAGCCCGGCAATGGCCCCGGTTTCCAGTTCCACTCCCCGCAGGTCACAGAGCCGGGTGATCATGTACACCTCGTTGGCCATGAGAGCCAGGCTCCCCAGGAAAGGCGTCATGACAATGACACTGGCCCGGGCAGCCCCCCAACGGATGATCCGTTCCGATTCCCGGGCAATGTCTTCCGGACCCAGGGCCTCTTCCTCGTCCACTTCTTCATCCATGGGACGGGTTTCCGCTTCTACCGCATCTTCTTCCTTTTCCATTTCGTCCCGTTTATCCATTTCTTCTGTCATAGTAATCCCTCCTGTCATTGTCTTCACAACAAACCGGTTTTCTGCCTTTAGTATAGCATATTTCCCCGGGCCCGTCAGTCTCCAGGGCCCGGTGTCTGAAAAGTGTCACACATTCCCCTCAGTCCGGGATCACCGCCACCTGGCCGTCGCCGAACACCCCCCGGCAGCAGTCGGTGTACACTTCCACAAAGGCGTAACCTCCGTACAGGGCCAGGTTCCGTCCCTTCTCCAACCCTTCCGGCAGCGGTTCTCCCTTGTGGAAATGGCGGATCACCTGTCCCTGGAAGTCCAGCATGTGCACATCATAGGAATCATCGATCCGGCAAACTGCCAGGATCCCCAGGAACTGTCCCAGGCACCGGATTTCCGGAAAATCCTTCCGGATGGTTTCCAGTACCTTTTCCAGGAACCGGGGGTCCAGCTTCCCGGTCCTGGCCGGCAGTTGTTCTTCTCCGATAGGCCGTCCGGAAGCGGGTACCGCCCTTTCTTTCCCCCAGTTCCGGATCTGATTGATTTTTTCCGGGCTGGTCTGGGAAAGAGGCACTACATTTTGGAAGGAGGACAGGATCTCGCTCCGGGTCAGGTCCAGCAGCCGCTGGGCTTCCCCGTTGTCTTCGCTGATATCCGGAACTTCCGTCAGGATCAGGGTCTGGTATTCCTTTTGTTCCTGGTGCATCTTTCCGATGAGGGCGTCTCCGGTGCTTTCCCCTCAGCCATTGTCCTTCCCCCTGCTGTCAGTTTGGTTCCATTGTACAACAAAAGAGGGCCTGTGAAAATATTTTCACAGGCCCTGATCACCCTTCAGCGGCTGGCCACCATCTTTTCCCTTTTGTCCTGTTTCACCGGCACCACCAGCTTCTGTCCCGGCTGGATGGCCTGGCGCAGATCCAGATGGTTGGCTTTGGCGATCCGGTCGATCACTTCCCGCACATCCTCTTCCGGATGGGTGTACTTCCGGGCAATGCCCCACAGGCTGTCCCCCCGCATCACCACCACCTGTTCCGTATGATAACTGGTGGGAGCCGCTTCCATCTCCAACACTCCGCGGGAAGAAACCCCCAACAGGACCAGCACCAACCCCAGTAAAAGTTTCTTCATTTTTCTTCCCTCCACTCGAACTTTTGTTTGTTATGTGTATGATATCACGTTCTGTTCGCTTTTTCAATAAGTTTATGAAACTCTGTTCGTTTTTTCTTATCCAACGGGGAATGGTTATAACCGTTCCCCCTCTGTTGGAATCTCCTGAATTACGTTATAATGAAAAAAAAACGGCAAGGGAAGGTGCGATGGAATGGCGCTGATATATTGTGTGGAAGATGATGAAAACATCCGGGAACTGGTCCGTTATGCCCTGTGCAGCCAGAAATTCCAGGCGGAGGCCTTTCCCGACGGAGCCTCCTTCTGGAAGGCCCTGGAGGAAAAGAAGCCGGATCTGGTGCTCCTGGACATTATGCTCCCGGGGGAAAGCGGCCTGGAGATCCTGAAGAAGCTCCGGGACCAGCCGGCCACCAGCAGCCTCCCGGTAATCATGCTCACTGCCCGGACCAGTGAATACGATGTGGTCACCGGCCTGGACGCCGGAGCGGACGACTACATTTCCAAACCTTTCGGGATCATGGAACTGCTGAGCCGGGTGAAAGCGGTTCTCCGCCGGGGTACCCAGCAGAAACCCCAGGACCGGGACCTTTTGGTGTGCGGGGACATTACCCTGGACCTGAAGAAGCACCAGGTGACCACCCAGGGCCAGCCCTGCGAACTGACCGTAAAGGAATTCGACCTGCTCCATTACCTGATGGCCAACGCCGGCATCGTCCTGAGCCGGGACCAGATCATGGAAGCGGTATGGTCCTTCTCCTATGCCGGAGAAAGCCGCACCATCGACATGCACATCCGGAGCCTCCGGCAGAAACTGGGAGAAGCCGGCCGGATCATCCAGACTGTCCGGGGTATAGGGTACCGGATCCAGTAAAGGAGCACGCCGCCTATGAAAAAACAGATCTATCTCCATCTGTTCCTGGTGGGACTGGCCTGTATCCTGATCACCGCCCTGGTATGTGCCTTCGCCTCCTGGCAGACCGCCAAGCGCCAGACCCTGGCAGATCTTCAGCAGGTGTCCCAGGTGATGAGTACGGAACTGAACCACCACAGCGATTCCTATGTGTTTCTCCAGCGCTCCAGCCAGGCGTCCCCGGACCTGCGGTTCACCTGGGTGGACAGCCACGGCACCGTGCTCTACGATTCCTATGAAGAAGCCGGCAGCCTGCCCAACCACCGGGAACGGCCGGAAATCGCCCAGGCTCTGGGAGAAGGCCAGGGCAGCGATGCCCGGCACTCCTCCACCCTCCAGGAAGTGACCCTTTATGCGGCCCAGCGGCTGTCCGACGGCTCCGTGCTCCGGGTGGCCCGGACCCAGACGGAACTGCTCCGGCCTCTGGAAGAGCTCCTGCCCTGGTGGATCATTTCCCTGCTTCTCCTGATCCTGATCTGCCAGTTCACCGTCCGCCGGCTCACCCAGGGGCTCCTGGATCCCCTGGACCAGGCCACCCGGTATCTGTCCCAGGTCGGCCAGGGAGACACCACGGAAGAAGAACGGCAGCTGTTCCACACCTCCTATCCGGAGCTGCTCCCTTTCCTGGCCACCATTGACCGGCAGGGAAAACAGCTGGACCAGAGTCTGCGGAACCTGGAACAGGAACGGAACACCATGAAGCGGATCACCGACAGCCTGAAGGAGGGCGTGATCCTCCTGGACGACCAGATGCGGATCCAGTGGATCAATGCCTGGGGATTCCAGCTGCTCCAGCAGGAAGAGAAACCCACTGCCGGCCGGCCTCGGCTCCTGGGGAAATTCCTTATGCCCTTCCTGCCTCCGGAAGCCCGGATTCCCCAGGGCCGGCTCCGGAGCAGCCAGCCCTGGAGCCAGACGGTAAAATACCGGAGCCGCCAGTACCAGCTGGATCTCCAGCTGCTGAAGCCTCCCCAGGGCCGGGCCACCCGTATGCTGATCATCCAGGACATTACGGAAGCCCGGGAACGGGAACAGCTGCGGAGGGACTTTACCGCCAACGTAACCCATGAACTGAAGACCCCCCTTACCTCCATCAGCGGCTTTGCGGAACTGATGGCCGCCGGCATGTACCAGAAGAAAGAGGACATTGCCCATTTTGGCCAGCTGATCCGGAAAGAAGCCGCCCGGCTGCTGGAAATGATCAACAGCATCATCTTCCTGTCCCGGATCGAGGAAATGCCGGCGGAGGCCATGCAGGAAGCCGTTCCTCTGGGAGGGCTGATCCAGTCGGTGGTGGAATTCATGGATCCCTTCTGCAAGGACAAGCAGGTGACCATCCACTGCCAGCTTACGGAAGACAAGGTCCGGGGCAGCAGCAGCATGCTCCGGGAAATGGCCATGAATCTCATCGACAACGGAGTGAAGTACAACCGGCCGGGAGGCCATGTGTACGTAACCATGAAAAAAGAGGAAGACCAGGTGATCCTTACTGTGAAGGACACCGGCATCGGCATCCCAGAAGACGTCCAGGAACGGGTATTCGAACGGTTCTACCGGGTGGAGGGCAGCCGGAGCAAGCAAAACGGCGGCAGCGGCCTGGGGCTTTCCATCGTGAAGCACATCGTGGAACAGCACCGGGGCAACATCAGCCTCACCAGCCGGCTGAATGAAGGGACCACCATAGAAGTCCAGCTGCCGGGAGCGTGAAAATAGGGGGGGTGAAAAAATTCACACCCCCGGTCACGGGCCACGAGTCACGGATCGCGAGCCTTGACGTTTAAGCCGTTTGTTCTTTTTCTATAGGATGATAAGGCAAAATCCACTGGAATTTGCAAAACGGGATTTTCGGCTTGCACCAACAAGCCCGCGACTCACGACTCGCGACCAAAGGGATCACTGCTAATTCCTTATCTTCTTGCGCATGAGCGGTTTGATGCCCCCGGCTTCCAGGATCTTCATGGCCTGGGGTCCCAGTTTCTCACAGGGATAGGTTTCCCCGGTTTCCTGCACCGTCACCTGATACTTTTCCAGGTCCAGGGTCAGGGTCATCCCATCTTTCACCTTGTCCTTCAATCCCTTGCAGATAATGGGCAGAAGTCCCAGATTGATGGCATTCCGGAAAAAGATCCGGGCAAAAGAATCTGCCAGTACCGCTTTGGCACCCATATTCAAAAGCGCAATGGGGGCATGTTCCCGGGAAGACCCACAGCCAAAATTCCGGCCGGCCACCACCATGCCTCCCTTGGGAAAACTGGCAGCGATGTTTTCATCCACTCCGCACAGGCAGTGGCTGCCGATTTCTTTGGGGTCTACGATATCCAGATACCGCCCCGGATAGATCTGATCCGTATCGATGTTGTCTCCCACTACGATGATTTTTCCCGTTACCTTTGTTTCCATCTCTGCTTCCTCCTTCACCTTACAGATACTTCCGGGGATCCGTGATATATCCGGTCACCATGCTGGCTGCCACCGTAGCCGGGCTGGCCAGGTACATCAGGGCTTCCGTGGATCCCATCCGTCCCGGGAAATTCCGGTTGGTGCTGGTGATGCAGACCTCTCCGGCGGTCAGCACCCCTTCATGGGCTCCCAGGCAGGCCCCACATCCAGGGGTGGAAATGGTCGCCCCAGCCTTGATCAGATCTTGGATATATCCTTTTTCCAGGCATTTCTCCATCACTTCATTGGAAGCTGGGATCACCACCAGGCGGGTATATTCCGGGATATGTCTCCCTTTCAGGATCTTTGCGGCAATGGCAATGTCTTCTTCCCGTCCTCCCGTACAGGATCCGATATAGCCCTGATTCAGCTTCACCGGCCCCTGGGCCACTACGCTGGAGAGAGGATGGACATTTTCCACACTGCTGGGGCAGGACAGTTCCGGTTCCAATTGGGAAACGTCGAAAGTATAGCTTTCTGCATAGGTATACCCTGGGTCGGTGTACTGCACTTCAAAGGGACGGACGGCACGTGCCTTTACATAATCCAGCACGGCCTGGTTCGGCTGCATGTAGGCCGTCTTGGCTCCCATTTCCACAGCCATGTTGCAGATGGTCATCCGTCCTGCCACATTCAGGTTCTCCACATAGCTGCCGGTGAAATCGATGGCCTTGTACACCGCTCCATCGGCTCGAATCTTTCCCAGCACAGCCAGGATCACGTCTTTGGGGAATACACCCTTGGGGGCTTCTCCTTCCAGACGCACTTCGATGATTTCAGGAATCCGGAACCACAGTTCCCCCGTCATCAGGATGGTGGCCATATCCGTGGCTCCGCAGCCCGTGCCCACTGCACCAAAGGCGCCATGGGTTGTCGTATGGCTGTCCGTAGCCACCACAATCATCCCAGGATAAATCAGGCCGGCTTCCGGCATGACCTGATGGCAGACCCCGCAGTTGGTGTCAAAATGGTATTTCAGGTTGTTCTTCTGGGCAAATTCCCGCATTTCCTTATGATTCTGGGCACTCTTGATGGTGGGACAGGGAGCATAATGGTCGAAGACAAAAGCGCAGCGGGTATTGTCCCAGACCTTTTCCCCTCCCATCTCATAAAAAGAGTAGACCGTCTGCAGATACAGATCATTAATCTCCGCGAAATCCACCTTGGCCATCACGATTTCACCGGTTTCTACCGTCTTTTTACCGGCATTCTTTGCAAAGATTTTCTCAATGGCATGCATAATAGCTGTTCTCCTTTCAGCGGTTGGCCTCAATCATTTTTTCTAGTTCCTGGATGACAGTTTCCGGTTTTTCTTCCGGTACAAAGTGCCCACAGCCTGGGATTCCATAACCAGTTACATGATTGGCCAGCTTCTTCCAGATACCCAATACATCCCAATACCTGCAGATATTTCCATTGGATCCCCACAAACAACAGATGGGGGTTTGGATGGTACGTCCCAAATCTGCCATATCCAGATTCCAATCGATCGCTGCACTTGCCCGATAATCCTCGGCAATGGCATGGACTGTAGCCGGTTCAGAATAATACCGGATATATTCGCGTACGATATCTTCCGGAAATTGCTGCTTTCCAATGGTTCCCGGAATGGTTTTCTTGCGGATATTGCTGCGGATGAAATAGGCAGGTTCTGCACCCAAGAAAGTTTCTGGAAAAGGCTCCGGCTGGATATAAAAGAACCAGTGCCAATACTTCGTGGCAATTTCCCGATCTGTTCTGTTATAAACATCAAGGGTAGGGATGATATCTAGCAATAGGCAGGATTTGATTTTCTCCGGATAGTCCAGCATCATACGGTGACATACACGCCCGCCACGGTCGTGTCCGGCAATATGGAATTTCTGATACCCCAATTTTTCCATGACAAATACCTGATCCCTAGCCATCGCCCTCTTGGAATACGTAGAATGGTCAGGCAATCCATGTGGCTTGCTACTTTCTCCATAACCTCTCATATCCGGTATGACTACACGATATCTCTCCGCCAGACGGGGGGCTACAGCATACCAAGTCAGATGGCTTTCCGGGTGCCCGTGCAGCAACAATACAGCCTCATGCCCAGTTCCTCCACACCAAGCATGGATTTTCACTTCTCCGGTATCGATGATCCGGTGCTCAAAACCTACAAAATATTTCTCATTGATATCCATATTTTTCTCCTTATGATTGATTCTTGATTTCCCCTCTGTTGTTGCCAGCCTTCAAGCAGATTCTCTCTTTTTCAGGCGGGGAAAAACAGAGGCGAAAGCAGAAACATGATGAGCAGTAATATGATGCTGAGCGGAATCCCCACTTTGACAAAATCTTTAAAGCGAAACCCTCCCTGCATGACGATTACGGTTGTCGGAGATGCCAGAGGCGTAGTAATGGCAATGGCTGTCCCAATGATGACCGGGACGCAAAAATAGAGTACATTGATATTCATTGCCATGCCTAGCGAAAGTGCAATGGGGATGACAATGGCATTGGCCGCAGTGTTGCTCATGAATTGGGAAAGGAACCAGCCGACCAGACCCATTGCGACCATCATCATGGGAAGACTGGCCTCGCTGCCTCCCATCAACTGCAAGAACGCATGGGCAATGACTTTCCCGGCACCACTGGCATCCAGCCCATTGGCCATCGAAGTGACTCCTGCCATGACGATCAGCACGTTCCAGTCACAAGAACGGATCGCCGCTTTCATCGAGATGCAGTGGGTCAGGCAGAGAACAGCCACACACAGCAGCGAAACAATGGCGACATTCCAGATCCCAGAAATGAAGCCTGCAATCATCAAGAAAAATACTACAAGGTTCAAAATCGGTTTCCATCTGGGGACCTGCTTCATATTTACAGCAGGGAGTTCCACCACCGGATCTTCAAAATCAAAACTTTTCTTCATGATCCAATATCCTGCCGTAGCAAAGTAGAGCGTACTGACGGCCAAAAGGATCAGTGTAATCGGTGCCATGGAAAAAAATCCCAGATTTCCTCCCGCTTCATTGACCATAGCTCCAGCCATGGAAACAGCGGCAGCTCCTGACAGAGACAGAGGCGATCCGATGGTGCTCATCATCCCCACAGGCATCAACAGATTTTTGGCTTTGACCTTGCCGTGGGATTCCATGGCAATCGACCGGGCAACAGGCACCATAGTCGCGGCAATGGCGGAATTGGTCGTAAAACCAGTAATCAGCCCTGTAAAAAGAGAAATCGCTGCAACCAGCGCACGCTCACTTTTTTGGGCCATCTTCCGGAACAGCAAATCACTGACCTTTTGGATTGCACCTGTTTCAAACAACCCATTGCATATGATCATCGTCGCCCCACAAAAAACAATCGTGGTATTCCCAAAATAAGCATATGCCTTTCCTAAAGGCTGGATCCCAGTCAGCGACATCGCCAATGCAGCCAGCATGGAAGTCACCGCCAAGGGAATCCGATCATTCATAACCAGCAACATGGTCATCACTAAGATGACGATAGCAATCGTACTTTGCTCCATAACTTTCTCCTCGCTCTCCTTTACTTTTCTCCCGCTGGCCAATCGGAAAGTTTCGTTATGTTGATTATATATTCAGATAATGTTAAAATCTAATTGATGTATTTTATATTTTCATCAATTTTTTTGATGAAGAAAGCAGAGAACATGGAAAACTATTACAAATATATTTATGCCGCTTATAAACTAGGCAGTTTTACCAAGGCTGCCGAAAAGCTCTACGTTACCCAGCCTACCCTCAGTATGGCTATAAAAAAAGTAGAGGATCATTTGCATATGCCGCTTTTTTATCGGGAGGGCAAATCCGTCACTTTGACTCCTGTAGGCAAGCTCTATATCAAAAGTATCGAAAAAATGATGTCGATTGAAACCGACCTGCAAGCCGAAATCCGTGACATCGAACGATTGGAAACTGGGACCGTACGGATTGGAGGCACCCAATACATCAATTCCTGTATCCTCCCCCCTGTCATAGCACAGTTCATCCAAAGATATCCCAAGATCGACATCCAGCTGAAAGAACAGGAGCCCAGTAAAAACCTCACCGATCTTGCGAAAGGAAAAATCGACTTCTGCTGCAATGCAGGCACGATAGATATTCCAGATTTAAAAAAAGTCCCTCTCTTCCAGGATCAAATTTATCTCGCCGTTCCAGACGCCTATAATCAGCCGGACTGGCTGCCATGGGAACTGGATTTAGAGGGTCCGCCTTGGTCAGAGCCAAAATCCATTCCCCTTTCAGATGCCTTGTTCCAGCTTCCCATCATCCTTCTGGCGGCGCCTTCCAATCTCCAGGCCTGTGTCAGGAATGCCTATGCAGATGCCCATCGCCAGCCCCATATCGTTCTGCAGGCAGAACAGCAGGAAACCTCCCTTCAGTTGGCCTGTGCAGGAATTGGTGCTGCCTTTGTGGGAGAACAGATGCTCAGGCATCGAAAGCCCAAGGCAATGCACATCTATAAGATTGATCACCCAAGCCTGCGCCGGACATTCTATCTGCTAACAAACAAAAAGCGATATCTTACCAAAGCCGCATCCGCATTTGTTGCACTGTGGAAAAAAACAGCCGGAGAAACACTCCGGCAGTAACCAAAAGCCGCCGGACATCCATAAAACCAGTTGTGTACCGACAACAAAAAAAGGGTGTGGAAAAACTCACACCCCCCGGTCGCGAGCCGCGGCTAAACGATCTTCCGTTCATAGGGATCACTGCTGATCCCTTTGGCCAGGATCTCCTTGGCCCATTCCTGGGCACAGAACAGGGAATGATCCTTGTAGTTCCCGCATTCCTTTTCTTTCGTTCCGGGCACCTGGTCCCAGGTGGTCTTCACCACCAGTTCCAGGGCTTCCTTCAGGGCTTTGGCCACGTCTTTGGGATCATGGACCCCCCAGCACAGGAGATGGAACCCGGTGCGGCAGCCAAAGGGAGAACAGTCCAGATAGCCCTTGATCCGGGGCCGCAGGTAAAGGGCCAGGAGATGTTCCAGGGTGTGCATTCCCCCGGTGGGGATTTCCTGCTGGTTGGGCTGGCACAGCCGGATGTCATAGTTGGAGACAATGTCCCCATGTTCCCCGGTCTCCTGGGAAATCAGCCGCACATAAGGAGCCTTGACCTTGGTATGGTCCAGGGTGAAACTTTCGATAATGACTTTTTCCATATTCATTCCTCCAATAGCAGGGGGCTGTTGCATGTACAACAGCCCCCTTTTTTACTTCTGCATGGCCGGGTTGTCCCGGTTGGCAATCTTTTTCTGGTACTCTTCCTTCACGAAGTTGGTGGCCAGCATATCGATTTCTTCCACTGTAGCCACCCCATGGCGCAGGTTTTCCTCCAGGAACGGATACAGCAGTTCAATCTGTTCCTTTTTGTCAATCATGGTAATGATCACCGGCAGGTTGATGGCTTCGGAAACACTGATGAACAGTCTCCGTTCCTTCCCCCGCACCCGGCTCCCATAGCCCTGGGTCCCCCGCATCACCGTGCAGCCGGCGATTTTGTATTTTCCGGCAATGTCGAAGATGGCCTTGTAAAAAGGTTTGTCCTTGTAGAAGAAGTCCTCCCCTACATAGATGGTCAGTTTGGTCAATTTCAGAAATTCAGCCATACGTCTTCCCTCCATTTCGGATGAGTTGGTCTTTTTTCAATTTTATTGTAACATAAATTAATTGTTTTCGTAATAGTTAAAAAGGGGTCTGTTGCATGGGCAACAGACCCGCTGACAAACTGGGGCTCACGCTCCAGTCCCCTTCATCCTTTTCCGCTTCCGGTAATAGGCGTTCCCCACGCCGCCCACCACCAGCAGCACCATGAACCAGCCGGCGGCTTTCACCGGGTTCAGGTAGGTGACGGTGGCATCCATGGTTGTCTCTTCGCCCAGAGGCAGCTTCCAGGTGAGCACTCTCCTGTCGTCGCTGACCTGGGTGGCGTTGGTATCATCCACCGCCGTAGGCAGCACCAGGGTGAACCGCAGGTCGAACTGCTTCATGATGCTCTGGAGCACCGCCTGGGCATCCCGGTTCTTCAGTTCTTCCTTGGGAGCCATGTTGATCCCGGTGTGGACGCTGATGGTATCGAACAGCAGCCCTCCCTGGAGCCGGACCACCGGCTCCTTCTTTTCCCGGGACACCTGGGCCGGTTTGGCCTTTTCCCCGTTCTGGGGCCCGGCAGCATCCTGGGCTGCCTGTTCCCAGGTCCGGATATCGAAGGTCTTCAGCACCTTGGAATCCTTGATGTCCTTTACCTGGTTGTAGTGTTTGGTGGCTACAAACCCTTCATACTGCCCTTCCTTGGCCGGCCGGACTCCGTATCCGTCCTTTCGGAAATCCTCCTCAAAGGCATCCACGGTGGGTTTCAGCACCGGTGCCGTTACCAGTTTGCAGGTCAGGTCCGCCGCCCCCAGACGGGTGATTTCCATGGTAATATGGCCTTTGGCGCAGCCGCTGAACAAAAGGCTCAGCAGCAGGCACCCAAGGATCATGATCTTTTTCATAACGCCCTCCCGGCTGTCTTGTATCTTCCCCTCGCTTCCCTTCCGGTTCCATCCTGAGGAACCGGCACTGACTTCTTGCCTTTCCCGGGAAAAACGAGTAAGATTGAATTGTCAAAATTCTAAAAGAGAGAAGTGGATATCATGAAAGAATTCCGTATCGGCGCCGTAGGCGAAGCCACGGACACCGTCCTCCACACCAACACCGCCGCCGCCATGGGCAGCGGCTCCCTGGATGTCTATGCCACCCCGGCCATGCTGGCCCTGATGGAAAAGGCCGCCTGCAATATTGTGAATCCCTGCCTGGACGAAGACACCACCAGCGTGGGGATCGGGGTGAACCTGTCCCATGACGCCGCCACCGCCGTAGGCAAGACCGTAACCGCCAAAGCGGTGCTGGTGGGCGTGGATGGCCGGAAACTGACCTTCAAGATCACCGTGTCCGACAACTACGGCACCATCGGCCAGGGCACCCATGAACGGTTCCTGGTGAACAAGGCCAAATTCCTGGGCAAACTGGCGGCCAAGGATCAGAAATGATCACAGCCGGCGGGTGAGGGTCTCCATGACCATCAGGTTGCTGACCACTCCCACTCCGCCGGGAACCGGGGTATAGGCGGAAGCCCTGGCCTGTTTGGCGGCTTCCGGAACATCCCCCACCAGTTTCCCGTTCTGGGAATTGATGCCCACATCCACAACCACAGCTCCTTCCCGGAGCATGTCTTCAGTGATCAGGTTGGGTTTTCCCACTGCGCTGATGACCATATCTGCCTGCCGCACAATGGCAGGCAGATTTTTTGTGCGGGAACGGCAGACGGTGACAGTGGCATACCGGCCCATAAGCATCAGGGTAAGGGGCCGGCCCACCACTTCTCCATACCCCACCATGGCCACATTCTGGCCTTCCAGAGGGATCCTGTAGTAATCCAGGAGAGCCATGCAGGCCCGGGGAGTACAGGGGCCCCAGGGGGTGATCCCCAGGTACAGCTTGCCCCCGTTGATGGGATGGATGCAGTCCATGTCCTTTTCCGGGTCCAGCTGGCTGATCAGCTGCATCCGGCTGATGTGCCGGGGAAAGGGCACCAGGGGCAGGATCCCGTCCACCTGGGGATCCAGGCTCAGGTTCCGAAGTGCCAGGTCCGCCTCTTCCTGGGTGGCATTTTCCGGAAGTTCCACATCCCGGGTATGGATGCCCAGGCTGGCAGCGGTTTTCAGCAGGCTCCGTTTGTACACATGGGCCGCTTCATTGTTTCCCACCAGGAAGGTAGCCAGGGTCAGGGTCTTTCCGGCGAACCGGTCCCGGAGCTTCCGGCGGATTTCTTCTGCGACCGGTTTCCCGGCCATGATGATCTGTTCCATACTCCCATCCTTTCCTTACCGAAAATACACGGTCACCGTATCCCCGCTGTGGAGGACGGTCCCCGGTGCCGGGTTCTGCTTCCAGCTGGTGCCGCTGCCCACCGGGATCAGGGACAGTCCGGCGCCGCCCAGGGCTCCGGCCACTTCCCGGATGGAATGGCCGGCCAGGTTGGACAGCTTCACCGCTCCGTTCCCGTCCGCTTCCAGGGTCACCAGAGGCGCCGCCTCCTTGGCGGTTTTGGCCAGGAGGGATTCCACCGTGGGAATTCCGTCCCAGTTGCTGGGCTGGACCCCTTCCGCCACCAGGATCTGCTGGAGGGTATCCCGGAAAATAGGTGCGGACACCTGGGAACCGTAGAAAGCCCCTTTGGGGGAATCCAGCATGATGATCATGGCATACCGGGGAGCATCGCTGGGCACAAAGCCCACAAAGGAGGCAATGTACACCCCGGGGATGTATCCCCCTTTGGGGGACAGTTTTTCAGCAGTACCGGTTTTCCCGGCGATCTTGTACCCTTTGATCTGGGCGGTCTTGCCGCCCCCTTCGGAAACCACTTTTTCCATCATGGTCCGCATTTCTTCCGCCACTTCCGGGGTGATCACCGTCCGGACCACTTCCGTCTTTCCTTCCTTCAGCACCTGGCCGTCAGGACTGGTGACTTTCTTTACGATATAGGGCTTCACCAGGTTCCCTCCGTTGGCAATGGCGCAGATGGCCCGGAGCATCTGGAGAGGAGTCACCGCGATGCCCTGGCCGATGGCCATGGTGGCCACGTCGGAAGGCACCATATCCTTGGGATTGTACAGGATCCCCGCTTCTTCCCCGGGCACATCGCTGCCGGTGACACTGCCGAAGCCAAAGGCCTTGGCATATTGGGTTTCCCGTTCCCCGCCCAGCTTCAGGCCCAGGTCGGCCATACCGGTGTTCAGGGAGAACTTGATCACGTCGGTGAAGGTCACATGGCCCATGCCCTTCCCGTCCCAGTTCCGGATCCGCCGGCCTCCCACGTCAATGGACCCCTGGTCGTTGAAGGGGGTATTGGGGGTGATGACCCCTTCCATGAGCCCCGCCGACCCCATAATGGGTTTGAACACGGATCCTGGTTCGTAGACGATCCCTACTCCCCGGTTCATGTAGGCCCCTTTGGGAGCATTCCCGAAATGGTTGGGATCGAAGGTGGGCCGGCTGGCCATGCCCAGGATCTCCCCGGTGTTGGGGTCCATGAGGATGGCGGCGGCACTGGCTGCATGGGTCTTTTTGATGGCCTCATCCAGGCTCTTTTCCAGGATGAACTGCATCCGGGCATCGATGGTCAGCTGGACCGTGTTCATCCGCCGGACCTGGACCTGGTTCAGGGCGCTGCGGCCCACCAGTTTCCCCTTGGCATCGAAGAAGCTCCGTTTTTTCTGTTTCCGGCCCTTCAGTTCTTCATCCATGGAGGCTTCCATGCCTTCCAGGCCCTGGTCGTCGGTGCCTACAAAGCCCAGCACCTGAGCGGCCAGGTCGTTTTTCGTATAGAACCGTTTGCTTTCTTCCTTGAAGTGGAAGCCGCTGAGTTTCTGATCCTTCAGGATGGCTTCCACCTGGTCCGCCTCATGGGGATCCAGGGTCCGCTTCACCCAGATGAACCGCCGGTCCGGCTCGCAGAATTCCTTATACAGCTGGTCCGCTTTCAGATCCAGCACCGGAGCCAGGGCATCAGCGGCCACCCGTTTGGGATCCCGGCTGGGCATTTTCCCGGCCGGCCACCGTTCCGGATTGTCCACCAGTTCCTGGGGATCCACATAGAGAGACTTGCTCACCACGCTGACCGCCAGTTCCTCCCCGTTCCGGTCCACGATGCTGCCCCGGGGAGCGATTTCCGTATGTTCCCCGGTGATCTGGTCGTTGGCCTCCTGGGCCAGGGTGCTGCCCTGGATCACCTGGAGCCAGAACAGCCGCAGGATGATTGCCAGCACCGCTACCCCCAGGACTTTCCCCAGGATCACCGCCCGGAGCTTCCCTTCGTGAAGGACAGCCTGATGGGTGGGATCCAGCTTCAGCACCGGTTCCCTGGGAGCCTGCGGTGTGTTTTTCTTTTTTGGGCTGAAAAAGGACGGCCGCTTCACCGGGACCACCTCCCTGTTTCCTTCCGGACCGGCCGGGAGACCGGCTTACCGGCAGCAGGCGCCGGCTGCCTTTTTCCTTCCGTTTCCATCCGGTACACTGACAGCACCAGGCCGATTCCCACCAGGGTGATGATCAGGGAAGTGCCCCCGTAACTGATGAAGGACAGGGGCACCCCGATGACCGGCAGGATGCCGCAGACCATGGCCATGTTGGCAATGGCCTGGCCCACCACCAGGAAGTTCACTCCGCTGACCAGCAGGAATCCCCGCCGGTCCTGGGTGTTCTGGCCGATCCGGTAAAGAGACAGGCCCATGAGCAGGAACACCAGGATCAGGAACAAGGCTCCCACAAAGCCCCATTCCTGACAGAAAACGGCAAAGGCAAAGTCCGTATGGGCTTCCGGCAGGTAAAAGAACTTGCTGGTCCCCATACCGGCGGATTCTCCGAAGAACAGGCCCCCGCTGCCAATGGCCATTTTGGCCTGGACTGCCTGGTACCCGTTTCCCTGAGGATCCAGTTCCGGAGTCAGCCAGATCCGCACCCGGTTCATCCGGTAGGGAGCCTGGATCACCGCCGCCACAGCCCCGCCCAGAAGGCCTCCCAGCAGGATGCTGAAATCCTTCCAGGGCAGACCGGCCAGGAGATACAGCACGATCATCAATGTCAGGATGATGGCCGCCGTCCCCATATCCGGCTGGATCAGCACCAGGAAGGACATGAAGGCCGCCTCCAGGAAGGCCTTGCAGGTTTCCTTTTTGTGGAGGCGGGGCGGTATGCCCTGTTCCATCAGCCGGCCCAGGCAGTCGGCCCCCAGGAGGATCACCGCCAGTTTCACGAATTCCGACGGCTGGAAAGAAAAAGGCCCGATGATCAGCCAGCGCTGGGCACCTTTGATGCCCTTGCCGAAAATATCCACGGCGATGAGAAGGGCCGTGCAGCCGGCGCAGAAAATCTGATTATACCGGAAGACCTTGTGGTAGTCCCATTTCCGTCCGATCCAGTGCATCAGCACAAGCCCTACGGCCCCGTAGATGAAATACCGGATCAGATAGTGGTAGCCGTTGCCGAACATGTCCCCGGCCGCCACGAAACTGGCGCTGAATATATTCACACCCCCCAGGAGCATCAGGAAATAGGTGAGATGCACCAGGGCATCCCGGGGATTGCTCCAAATCAAAAACCGCTTTCCCATGGTCCGCCTCAGATCCCTTAAAAGGCCACTTCGCAGAAGTTGATGTTCTTGCCCCGGGCGCTGAACTTCTGCTCATATTCCGTCTGGGCTTCGTTGAGGATATCCGTATGATGGAGGTCCGTGGTAAGTGCCACGATTTCCAGTCCGAATTCTTTGAACTCCTCTACAGAAAAGGCAAATAAATCATCATTGTCGGTCTTGAACCGGAGATGACCCCCCGGCTTCAGGATTTCCCTGTACTGGGCCAGGAAGGTCCGGTAGGTGAGCCGCCGTTTGGCGTGCCGGGCTTTGGGCCAGGGATCGCTGAAATTCAGGTAAATCTGGTCCACTTCCCCGGGAGCGAACCAGTCCAGGAGATGGGCAGCGTCTGCATGGACGATCCGGGCGTTGGGGATTTCCCCCTCCCGGAGCTTCTTCACCGCATAATAGCACACTTCCCGCTGGGTCTCGATGCCCAGGTAGCCGATTTCCGGATGGAGTCCGCTCATGGCCGTGAGGAACTGGCCTTTGCCGCAGCCGATTTCCAGCTGCACCGGCCATCCCCCCAGCACCGCCTGGGACCAGTTCCCCTTGTATTGTTCCAGCTGGTCTTCCAGCAGTTCCTTTCCCCGGAAATCTTCCAGAGCCTGAGGGATCCAGGGTTTCTTACGTAAACGCATCTGTTTTTCTCCTTATTGTCTGAACAAGAGGGTGGTGCTGCACATACTGTGCAACACCACCTTTTTTATTTCTCTTTCTTTCCCCGATTCTTCTTCTCTTCCGGTCCCAGGTTGAATTTCTTCAGGTACCGGTACAGGGTCACCCGGCTTACGTCCAGCATCAGGGCCAGTTTGCTGATATTGCCCCCGGCGGCTTTCCAGGCGGCCACAAAGGCATCCTTGTCGTGCTTCCAGGATTTTTCAATCCGGTGTTCTCCCGGCAGTTTGATGTGGGAGGCTTCGATGACGCTTCCGGAGGTGTGGAAGAAGGCTTGTTCGATGACCCCCTGGAGCTGTTTGATGTTACCGGGCCACTGGCAGCTGTTCAGCAGCTGGAGGGCTTCCTTGGACAGGGTCTTGCCAGGCATGTTGTGCCGGGCGGCCATTTCCGTCAGGATGTGGTTGGCGATCACTTCCACGTCTTCCACCCGCTCCCGCAGAGGCGGTACCCGGATCACCGTCCCGATCACCTGCTCATACAGGTTCCGGGAAAACAGTCCCTTGTCGGTCAGCCGTTTCAGGTTGGAATCGCAGGCGGCGATCACCCGCACATTGTATTTCCGGCGGGTGCCGGTTTCCCAGTTCAGGACCCCGTTCTTCAGGGCGTCCGCCAGGGCATCTTCCAGTTTGGTGGGGAATTTTTCAATTTCGTCCAGGAACAGGGTGCCTCCGTTGGCCAGTTCCAGGGCCCCGGCGGTTACATGGCCGGCTCCGTCGTCGCTGCCGAAGAATTCCGCTTCCAGTTCCGCTTCGGACCCGTCATGGCCCCGTACGGTAATGAGCGGTGCCGCCGCTCTGGGGCTGGCCTGATGGATCCCGTGGGCCAGGCGCTGTTTGCCGGTACCCGGTTCCCCCTGGAGCAGCAGGTTGTTGTCCCCCCGGGCCACCCGGGCGGCCTTGTGCTGGAGGGCCAGGAACTCGCTGGAATTCCCCACCATGCTGTACAGACTGTACCGGGAGCTGTACCCGGTGGCATGGGCGATGGTGGTCTTCAGGTCTTCAATGGCCATGGTGATGATCACCACACTGTCCACCTTCCCCCCGGTCTTCACCGGCAGTACGCTGGTCACATCTTCATAGGTCCGGTCCTGGGTGATCCAGGTGATTTCCTTCCGGATGGTGCTCTTCCCGGACAGCCCTTTCTGGATGGGGATGTGCTCATAGTTCAGGAACACTTCATCCAGCCGGTCCTTCCCTTCCATCCGCTTCCGGCCATTGCTGTTGGCATACCGCAGGGTTCCGTCCGGGTTCACCCAGTAGACGGAGGCGGGGATCTCTTCGGAGATCAGGCCGCAGACCTTCCAGTAGGCCAGCATGGTCAGGAAGTTCTCCACGGAATATTTCATGGTCATGAGCAGGCTCAGCAGGATGTCATAGGGCAGATCGTTCTGGTCCAGGGAGAACAGGGACAGGATGTACCGGCCCTGGCCGGCCACATCGATGGGAGCCGAGCAGGCATCCCCGGAATGGCTTTCCCGGATCCACATTTCCGGGCCGAACATCAGGAAGGGCACATTGTGGCTCCGGGCCACACAGATGCTGGAAGTACCCACATCCTCCTCCAGGACCCGCATGCCCTGGATATCCTCGATGCTCCGCTGGAAAAAGGGCAGGGCATAGTTCTTCAGTACATACCCGTCCTCATCCACCAGCAGCATGCTCAGGTTGTGAGAATTGAAATACTGTTTGTTCTGTTCAAAGAGCCCGTCCACATACTTCACCACATCCTCATGGACTTCCAGGGCCTTTTCCAGCTCCTGGGGCGACAGGCGCACCCCGTTGGACGGCATGGTCTCATGGTTCAGTTTCCGTGCTTCGCACCGGCGCCAGGACTCCGCTACCCACGGATGGACGTTGGGGTCTATAATGCCCTCCTCCACGAATTTGTTGTAGTAGCTGGTCAGTTTTTCCTTATTGCGTCGTTCCCTAATCATCGATTTACCCCCTGATTCGCTTTAGCGATATGATTTGTGCACCGGGACCAGGACCCGTTTTGCACCGTAATATCTGGATTTCCAGTAATCGTCGGACAGACTGCACAACCGTACCCCCCGGGAGGAGGTGGCATTCCAGAACAACCCGTTCCCGGCATAGATCCCCACATGGGATGCCCCGGGCTCGTAGGTGGAGAAGAACACCAGGTCCCCGGGCTTCAGCTGCCGCTGGGTCACAAAGAGGCCCTTCTCGAACTGCAGGTCCGCCGTCCGGGGCAGCTGGGCCTTGTGCTGCCGGAACACGTACTGGACATAGCCGGAGCAGTCAAAAGCCCGTGGAGTGGTCCCTCCGAAGCTGTAGGGAACCCCCTTGTACCGGGAGGCGGTCCGGACCACATCCTCTCCCTTCACCCCGTGGATCCCCTCTTTTTCAAAGGCGGCCTCCTGAATCCGAAAATAGGTGGTGTCGTCCACTTTCCCGGTGGCCGGCAGTTTGTGTTCCTTCTGGAAGTTCCGGACCTGGGTTTCCAGTTCCCGGGTGTATTTCCCCGTCTGGGGGGTCTTCATGCCGATGGCGTTCAGTTTGATCTGCACCGTTTTGACTTTCCAGCCTTTGTCCCCCACCTTCAGAGGAGCCGCCCGATGGGCAGCCGCACCTGCCGAAAGGGGCAGAGCCAGTACAGCCAGGACCAGCGCTGTAACGAGCTTATGCAGTTTCATAGTGGTGCCTCTTTTCTTGTAACCGGAAAAATCCCTTCAGAATATCAGAAATGATACACTCTCAATACTCCATATTAGTATAAACTTCCCAATCCGTCAATTTTGAAAGTTTCTCCATGGAAACTTCCAGCTCCCGGAGCAGCCGGTCCCGGTCCTGGGGCAGGGTTCCGGCCAGGGGCACGTAGTTGGAAATGTGGTTGCTCCGGAACAGGGTGTGGTTCCCGGGCCGGATCTCCACATGTTCCAGCATGGTATGGACTTCCCGGGCCAGTCCCGCCGGAGACAGCAGTTCGAATTCCCCGGCTTCGAACTGCCGGAGCATCTCCGTTCCCTTGTACAGCCGCAGGGTCAGCACGCTGAGCATGTTGGGCTGGATGGCAGTGACGGCTTTGCCGGTTTCCACAGCATGGCGTTCGCTGCCGTCTTTGCCTCCCAGACCGGCGATTACCATCATGGACAGCTTCATGCCGCAGCGGACCACTTTCTGGCCGGCAGCAACGGCTTCTTCCCCGGTAACCCCTTTTTTGATCCGGGCCAGCAGCTCCGTGTCCCCGGTTTCCAGGCCGAAATACAGCATCTTCAGGCCCGCTTCCTGGAGCCGGATCATGTCCTCATCGCTTTTCCGCAGGATGTCCCGGGGACCGGCGTAGGACGTGACCCGCTGGAGGTTGGGGAAGGTCCGGTAGAGCACTTCCAGGATCTTCAGCAGCTTTTCCGTAGGGAGCACCAGGGCATCCCCGTCCGCCAGGAAGATCCGCTTCACCTGGTTCCGGGCATACTGGGCCGCCAGGGCGATCTGCCGGGAGATCTCCTCGTCCGGGCATACAGTGAACTGCACGTCCTTGTACATGGCACAGAAGGTGCAGGTGTTGTGGGCGCAGCCCCGGGTCACCCGCAGGATGAAGCTGTTGGCTTCGCTGGGGGGACGGAACACCGGCGTATCATAATCATCGAAATAAAGTCCAAACATGGGTATTTCCTCCAGAGTTTTAAAAAATCGCTTCCTAAAATATATATGGCTATATAGACAGTGTTTTCACAAGATTTTTTCAATTCTTTCAGCTGTACAAAAATCCACCTGCCACGCTCATTATTATAAACTATTTTACAATTTTCTGCATGAGTTTTTGTAAACTTTTTGAGAAGAAAAATTTTGCGTAATTTTTTTCATCTTCTCTTGACAGGCCTCTTTCACCCCTTGTTTTTTGCGATTTAACAATATATAATTTTTACTTGAAGTTGACACATGAAAGGTTAGAGGTGAACTGAATGTCTGCACAAGAAGCAAGTTTCATGGGCGGTGTAGAAGTACCCCCCAGCAAGTCCTTGACCGACAAAGTGGCCATCGAAAGATGCCCGGCTCCGGACGTGGTGTACATTCCGCTTTCCCAGCACATTGGTGCTCCGGCCAAGCCGGTGGTAAAACCAGGGGATAAGGTCACGATCGGACAGGTGATTGGTGAAGCAGGCGGTTTCGTCAGCACCAACATCCATGCCAGCGTCAGCGGCATGGTCATGAAACTGGAGAATCGGTATATGCCCAACGGCATGATTTCCCAGTGCGTGGTCATCAAAAATGATGGCCAGGACACCCTGTGCGAGGATATCAAACCCCGCAGCGAGGAAGAAATCACCCCGGATCTGATCCGTCAGGTCCTGCGGGAAAAAGGGATCGCCGGCATGGGCGGCGCCACCTTCCCTACGGCAGTGAAGTATGCTCCTCCCAAGGAAGGCCACTGCCCCATCGACACGATCCTGCTGAACGGGATCGAATGCGAACCCTTCGTCACGGCTGACCACCGTACCCTGCTGGAATACGCCGACGAAATCATCCAGGGCCTGAAGTACTTCATGCTGGCCTCCGGCGCTGCCAAAGGCGTCATCGGCATCGAAGACAACAAGCCTGACGCCATCGAACTGATGCAGAAGAAAGTGGCCGGGGAAGCCAACATCGAAGTCTGCGTCTGCAAGGAAAAGTACCCTCAGGGTTCTGAAAAACACCTGATCTATGCCGCTACCGGCCGTACGGTCCCTGACCGGGGTCTGCCTGCGGATGTAGGGGTGATCGTGGACAACGTGGGCACTGCGGTGGCAGCCTGCCGGGCCGTCAAGAACAACATCCCCCTGTACGAAAGAGTCGTAACCATCAGCGGTGACGGCGTAAAGAAACCGGGGAACTATATCGTCCGTCTGGGGACCCTCTACAGCGACGCTGTGGAAAAAGCCGCCGGCGGTCTGGAAGGGGCTCCCGGAAAGATCATTTCCGGCGGGATGATGATGGGCTTTGCCGTCAACTCCCTGGACTACCCCATCACCAAGGGTTCCAGCGGTCTCCTGATCTTCAATTCCAACTCTCCTTTTGCCCAATATCATGAACCGGATCCCTGCGTGCACTGCGCCCGCTGCGTGGATGCCTGCCCCATGAAGCTGGAACCCACGGAAATCGTCCAGGCTGTGAAGAAACAGAACTGGGATGATGCGGAACGGTTCTTCTGCCATGCCTGCATCGAATGCGGATCCTGTGCTTTCGTATGCCCTGCCCACATTCCTCTGGTGCAGTACATCCGGATGGGCAAGCAATTTATCAGAGGGAAAGGTGACGGCGGTCACAACCCCTTCTATAAATTCGACAAATAATTTCGCGAAAGGACTGGATATTGATTATGGAACCTATTAAAGAACCGAAACCGCTGGTTCTCGTTTCCTCGTCTCCCCACATGCACTGTGGGCTCACCATCAGCAAGTCCATGCGGGAAGTCATCCTGGCACTGGTACCGGCTGTCCTGGCTTCTGTCTATTATTTCCGCGTGGATGCGGTCCGGGTGATCGTATGCTGCGTGCTTTCTGCCATTATTTTTGAAAAACTGGCCAACAAGGTTATGGGCGTGAAGAAGGACACCATCAAAGACGGCTCTGCTGCTCTGACCGGTCTCCTGCTGGCCCTGTGCCTGCCTGCTTCCCTGCCCAGCTACATGGCTGTCCTGGGGGGCATGTTCGCTGTTGTGATCGGCAAAGCCATTTTCGGCGGCTTGGGCAAGAACATCTTCAACCCGGCCCATATCGGCCGTGCCATCCTGCTGGCTTCTTTCCCCCAGCAGATGACCACCTGGGTCATCCCCGCCACCAAAGCGGCTGCCGTAACAGCTACCACCGCCGGGGCTGACGCCACCACTGCCGCCACTCCGCTGGCCGTAATGCGGATGACGGAAAAAGTATGGCAGGCCGGCGGTGCCGCCGCCTCCCAGCTGCCTTCCCTGTCCGACCTGTTCATCGGCAACGTGGGCGGCTCCCTGGGTGAAACCTGCGTCCCTGCACTGGTCCTGGGCGGCCTGTACCTGATCTGGAAAAAGCTCATCGACTGGCGGATCCCTGCCTTCTATCTGGGCACGGTGGTTGTGATCACCGGGATCTATGGGGCTGTGATGGGTTATCCCTCCACTTTCCCTCTGTACCATCTGTTCGCCGGCGGCCTGATGATCGGTGCTTTCTTCATGGCCACTGACTGGGTCACCTCCCCCATCACCAAAAAAGGCAAGATCATCTATGCCATCGGTCTGGGCGTCCTGACTTCCCTGATCCGTCTGCGGGGCAGCTACACGGAAGGCGTGTGCTATTCCATCCTGATGATGAACATGGTCACTCCCATGATTGACCGGTTCGTTCGGAACGTATCCTTCGGAGGAGGTCAGAAAAAATGAGCAACCTCTTTGTGAAATATACCGGCATCCTGGCAATCATCTGCGGCGTCAGCGTAGGTCTTGTGGCCGCCGCCCATGAAGGGACCAAGGATACCATTGCCAAGAAACATGAAGCCGATACCCGGGCCGCCTACAAGGTGGTGCTGCCCGATCTGGGCAATCTGAAAAAGCTGCCGGCTCCCGGCGGACTGATCACTGATGTACAGCAGTCCTCCAAGAACGGCAAGCCCAACGGCTACATCTACACCGTGACCCCCAGCGGGTACGGCGGAAAAGTGACCCTGATGGTGGGCATCTCCAAAGATGGGGACAAAATCACCGGGATCAAAGTCATGAACCACAGTGAAACCCCTGGCCTGGGCGCCAAGAGCACGGAACCTGCCTGGCAGGCCCAGTTCAAGGGCAAACCCCTGAAGGATGCCCTGGCGGTCACCAAACAGGAACCTGGCAAGCCCAATGAAATCAAGGCCATCACTGCGGCAACCATCACTTCCAGAGCTGTGGTCACCGGCGTCAATGCCGCCCGGGAAGACTACATGAAGAATCATGCCAATGGAAAGGACTGATCGAGATGCTGCATGAATTGACCAAAGGTATCATCAAGGAAAACCCACTGTTCGTCCAGCTGCTGGGTGTATGTCCGTCGCTGGCCACCAGTACTTCCATGACCAACGCCATCGGTATGGGCTGTGCCTTTACCTTCGTGCTGGTTTTCACCAACATGATCATCGCTGCCATCCGGAAACTGATTCCGGACCAGATCCATATTCCCTGCTACATCGTGGTTATCGCTTCCGTGGTAACTGTGCTGGAAATGCTGATGAACGCTTTCGTACCGGCGCTGTACGCAGCCCTGGGCGTATTCGTTCCTCTGATCGTGGTTAACTGTATCGTTCTGGGCCGTGCAGAAGCCTTCGCCTGCGACCACGGCGTGATCGAATCCGCCCTGGACGCCATCGGCATGGGCATCGGCTTCACCTTCGCTCTGAGCTGCATCGCCTTCTTCCGGGAACTGATCGGTTCCGGCAAACTGCTGGACCACGCCGTTCTCCCTGCTGCTTATCAGCCGGTACTGATTTTCATCCTGCCGGCCGGAGCCTTCCTGACCATGGGCTTTGTATTCGCCACAGTCAACTACTTCAAAGAAAGAGGTGCTCACAATGCATAGTACTTTCGGCATTCTCTTCAGCTCCATTTTCGTTTCCAACATCATTTTGTCCCGGTTCCTGGGAATGTGCTCCTTCCTGGGGGTTTCCAAGAACTTCAAGAACTCCGTGGGCATGAGCGCCGCCGTATCCTTCGTTATGCTGCTGTCCACCATGCTGTCCTACGCCTGCTATCATCTGCTCCTGGTGCCCTACCACCTGGAATACCTGAAGACCCTGGTCTTCATTCTGGCCATCGCCACCCTGGTACAGCTGGTTGAAATGTTTATGAAAAAGGCCATGCCCTCCCTGCACAAGGCCATGGGTATCTACCTGCCTCTGATCACCACCAACTGCGCCATCCTGGGGATTGCGCTGATCAACGTGGAAAGCAACTACAGCTTCCTGGATTCCTGTGTGAACTCCATCGGTACGTCCATCGGTTACACCATGGCCATCCTGCTGTTCTCCTGCATCCGTGAACGTCTGGACGAAAAGGCTCTGCCCAAATGCCTCCAGAACCTTCCCATTGCCTTGATCACCGCCAGCTGCATGTCCATTTCCATGATGGGGATGAGCGGCATCCATTGAGTTAGGAGCTGAAAATTATGATTACAACTGCTGTGATTCTGGTCGCAGTGCTGGGCGGCGTATTCGGCCTGGTACTGGCTACGGCCAGCAAGAAATTTGCCGTTGAAGAAGATCCCCGGATCGGGGAGATCACCAACCTGCTGCCCGGCGCCAACTGCGGCGGGTGCGGGTTTGCCGGCTGCGGGGCCATGGCTGACGCCATTGTTTCCGGTCAGGAAAAAGACGCCACCAAATGCGTGGTCTGCAGCGCGGAAAACAAAAAAGCCATTGCCGCCATCATGGGGGTGGAATCCAACGATGACGAAAACGCCGTCCGCAGCATCCCCCGTCTCCACTGCAACGGCTGCACCGCCAACCGGACCCCTGTGGCCAACCGGGAAGGCATCAAGAACTGCTATGTGAAGGCTGCCAACGCCGGCGGCCCCGGCCAGTGCAACTTCGGCTGCTTCGGGGACGGTGCCTGTGTGGACGCCTGCAACTTCGGCGCCCTGAAAATCGGGAAAAACGGCCTGCCTGAATTCGACTACAACAAATGCGTCAGCTGCGGTGCCTGCTCCAAGGCCTGCCCTCAGCTGCTGATCGAAATGATCCCGGCCAACGAAAAAGTCCTGGTACAGTGCAACAACCGGGAAAAAGGCAAAGCCGCCATGACCGACTGCAAGGTGTCCTGCATCAGCTGCGGCATGTGCGTACGGAACTGCCCACAGAAATGCATTACCCTGGAAGATACGCCCAACGGCAGCATCCCGGTCATTGACTACACCAAGTGCGATGGCTGCGGCATCTGCGTACAGAAATGTCCGCGGAAGTGCCTGGTTGACATCGTACCGGTAGAAGGCGATCCGGAGGCCCCCAAGAAGGCCGAACCCACCGGCTGTGCCTGCTGCGCCATGGCCGCTCAGTGCCCTTCCGCCCAGGCCCAAAAGCAGGAATAATGCAGGGAGCCTTCATGAAAAAACTGTTAGCATCGCTTCTGGTTTTCAGCAGCCTGACTTGTGCAGGCTGCTTTTTTCAAACCGAAAAACAGGAAGACACCCAGTTCATGATGGACACCATCGTCACCATCACCACCACCGGGAACAACACCGACGGTCTGAAGGCAGCCACCAATGACGCCTTCCATCTGTTCCAGACCATTGCCAACCAGACGGACCCCTATACGCAACAGGGGCCGGAAGACCTGTACGCCGTGAACCAGAGTGCCGGCCAGGGCCCCCACAAGGCCTCCCCCTATCTCATGGACATCCTGAGCCAGGTCCGGCCCATGGGGAACCGGGATCTGGATCTGACCCTGGGTCCGGTGATCCAGGTGTGGAATGCCCACAAGGAAACCAAGACCGTCCCCAGTGAGGGAGAAATCGCCCAGGCTCTGGCCAAAACCGGCCCTGAGAAGTATACTGTAGACACAGCCGCCAATACGGTGACCCTGGCTCCCGGCACCCAGCTGGATCTGGGAGCGGTGGCCAAAGGCTACGCAGTGGAACAGGCCGCGGACCTGTTGAGCCGGGACAAAAGGGTGAAGACCGCTCTCATCAACGCCGGCGGCAACATCAAGGTGCTGGGCACCAAGGAAGACGGCAGCCCCTGGAAGATCGGGGTCCAGGATTCCCGGAATCCCCAAAAGATCATCGGGACCCTGGCGGTGAAGGATGGTACAGCCATTGCCACCAGCGGGGACTACCAGCGGTATTATGAGGTGGACGGAAAACGGTACCACCATATTCTGGATCCCCGAACCGGCTGGCCTGCCTGGCATGCCCGGTCCGTTACCGTGGTCACCCGGTCGGCCTTCTGGGCGGACTACTATTCCACCCTGCTGTTCGTACTGCCGGAAGACCAGGCCATGGCCCTGGTGGAGAACAATCCCAATCTGGAAATGCTCTATGTGGACCTGGACGGGAACACCTACCTGTCTTCCGGTCTGAAAGACATCTATACCCCGGAAAAGTGAGGAGACCCTATGCGCAAGAATGATTTTTGGCTGATCCTGGTGCTGGCGGTGCTGGCCCTGGGAAGCTGGTTCCTGTTCCATTCCCGGACCGCCGACCGGGACAAGGTCCTGGTGGTCCGGAAGGACCAGCAGGTGATCCAGCGGATCGAACTGAAAAAAGTCACCTCGGAAACCAAACTGATTATTCCGGTGGACCATGGGGAACTGGTGGTGGCCTACGACCGGGAAGGGGGCCAGGTGGTGTCCTCTCCCTGCCCGGACCAGGTCTGCGTCCGCCAGGGCAAGATCACCCGGTCCGGCCAGACCATCGCCTGCGTACCGGAAAAAGTCCTGCTGACCCTGACCACTGCTGCAAAGGAAAATGATCATGATGCCATCCTCCGATAAACTGTCCATCCACGAAATCACCCAGCTGGGAGTACTGCTGGCCGCGGCCATCGCCCTCCGTCTGGCGGAAACCAGCCTGGCCTGGCTGCTGCCCCTCCCCGGGGCCCATCTGGGCCTGGCCAATACGGTGACCATCATCGTGCTGTACCTGTACGGACCGGGGAAGACCGCCCTGTTCCTGACCTGCCGGATCCTCCTTACCGGTCTTTTGTTCACCGGCCTTCTGACCCCCGGGTTCCTGATCGGCCTGGGAGGTGCCGCCCTGAGCTTTGGAGGCATGGCCCTGGCCCGGAAGCACCAGTGGTTCTCCACAGTGGGAGTGGGACTCCTGGGAGCCTTCCTCCACAACTGCGGCCAGATTCTGGTGGCCGTGGCCATTATGCGGACCCCGGCCCTGTTCTCCTACCTGCCGGTGCTGATCGCCATCGGCATCCCCACCGGCCTGTTCACCGGCTTTTTGGCCGGGTTCTTCCTGGAGAGGATGAAGGAGAAGGGGTCTGCTGCCTGAGCAGCAGGCCGTTGACCATTGACCACTGACAACCATACAACAAGGAGCATTCAAATCCATGGAACCTGCCACTACCTTTGAGGAACTGAAAAAACAGCTGGAGGACTGTGCCTCCTGCCCCCTCCGCCGGGACTGCCAGGCCCCGGTGGGCTGGTTCGGCAGCCTGGAAAGCCCTCTCATGATCGTGGGCGAAGGCCCGGGCGGAGTGGAGGATGACTACGGCTGTCCTCTCATCGGCCCCAGCGGCCAGCTGCTGGACAAGGCCCTCTGGTCCGTCCGGATCACCCGGGACCGGGTCTACACCACCAACGTGATCAAATGCCGGCCCAAAGGGAACCGGACCCCCACCGTGGAAGAAGGAGCCTTCTGCGCCCGGATCTGGCTGGAACAGGAGATCCGGCTCCTTCGGCCCAAAGTGATCCTGGCCCTGGGCAGTGTGGCTCTCCGGTACTTCAAGGGACCGGAAGCCCGGATCACCCGGGAACGGGGCCAGTGGTTCACCACAGGGGAAGGGCTCCCCTGCCTGGCCACCTTCCATCCCTCCTACCTGCTCCGGCTCACCGGCCAGGCCCAGATCGCCGCCAAATGGGACGTGTTCCACGACCTGGAAGCGGTGAAGGCCAAGGTGGAGGAACAGTGTCCCGGCTACGGCTGGAATTCCGGTGCCCCGGTGCATCTGTTTGAATTGTTTCGGAAAAGAGGCTGAAAAGGCTGCCGCAATGCGGCAGCCTTTTCTGTGCTAAAATAAAGGAAAGAGAGGTGTTTCCTATGACAATCCTTGCTTCTTTTGCGGTCCCCCATCCCCCCATCATCCTGCCGGAAGTGGGCCGGGGGGAGGAGAGAAAAATCGCCGCCACCACCGCTGCCTATGAGGCAGTCATGAAACAGGCGGCGGAGCTCCATTCGGATACCCTGATCATCACCAGTCCCCATGCGGAAATGTACCTGGACTACTTCCACATGGCCCCGGGCCGGAAGGCCCAGGGGAACTTCGCCCAGTTCCGGGCCCCCCAGGTGGAGATTTCCGCAGCCTATGACCAGGAGCTGGCATCCCTGATTGCCGACGAAGCGGAAAAAGCCGGGATCCCGGCGGGTTTTGAAGGGGAACGGAATCCGGACCTGGACCACGGCACTATGATTCCCCTGTATTTCTACCGGAAATACGGCTCCCTGGACCAGGTGAAAGTGGTCCGGATCGGCCTGTCCGGCTTCGGCCCTGATGTCCATTACCTTTTCGGCCGGTGCATCCGGGACGCGGCGGACAAGCTGGGCCGCCGGGCGGTGTTCATCGCCAGCGGGGACCTGTCCCACAAACTGAAGGAGGACGGTCCCTACGGCTATGTGCCGGAAGGTCCCGTCTTCGACCGGCAGTGCACGGAAGCCCTGGGCCAGGGGGACTTTTTCCGGCTCCTGACCCTGGACCACTCCCTGTGCACCCGGGCGGCGGAATGCGGCCTCCGCTCCTTCTGGATCATGGCTGGTGCCTGGGACGGCCGGGACGTGGCCTCCCGTCTCCTGTCCTATGAAGGACCCTTCGGGGTGGGCTACGGAGTGGCTTCCTTCCTGCCCCAGGGACCGGATCCAGCCCGGCAGTTCCTTCCTCCGCTGCTCCAGGCGGAGAAGCAGCAGCGGGAGGACCGGATCGCCCGGGAAGATCCCTATGTGAAGCTGGCCCGGCTGTCCGTGGAAACCTGGGTGAAACACCGGGAAATGGCCTCCCTGCCGGCCCATCTCCCCCCGGAGATGCTCCAGACCCGGGCAGGTGCCTTTGTCTCCCTCCATCTCCATGACCAGCTCCGGGGCTGCATCGGTACCTTTCTGCCCACCCAGGCCAATGTGGCGGAAGAAATCCTCCGGAACGGGATCTCCGCCGCCTCCCGGGATCCCCGGTTCCCGCCGGTACGGCCGGAAGAACTGCCCTTCCTGGAATACAATGTGGATGTGCTCAGCACCCCGGAACCGGTTTCCGGACCTGAAGGGCTGGATCCCCGGAAGTACGGCGTCATTGTAAAAAGTGCCCGGGACGAACGGAGAGGCCTTCTGCTGCCGGATCTGGACGGAGTGGATACAACGGAGGAACAGATTGCCATCGCCCGTCAGAAAGGAAATATAGCGGCCACAGAGCCTGTCCAGCTGTACCGGTTCCAGGTGGTGAGACACAGATGACGGAAACAGACGCCCTGCTCACCTGCCCTCTCTGTCCCCATCACTGCCGGCTGGCCCCGGGGCAGACCGGCTTCTGCCGGGCCCGCTCCAACCGGGACGGACGCATCCTGCCGGACAATTACGGCTTCCTCACTTCCCTGGCCCTGGACCCCATCGAGAAAAAGCCCCTCCGCCGGTTCCATCCCGGCAGCCAGATCCTGTCCCTGGGCAGCTGGGGCTGCAGTCTCCGGTGTCCCTTCTGTCAGAACGCCTCCATTGCCCAGGCCGGACCGGAAACCGCCCGGCTCCGTCTGGATCCGGAGCAGCTGCTGGCCCTGGCCCTGGAATACCGGGAAAAAGCCGGCAGCATCGGAGTGGCCTTTACCTACAACGAGCCCCTGGTGGGCTATGAATATGTCCGGGACTGTGCCCGTCTGCTGAAAGAGTACGGCCTTGCCACGGTCCTGGTGACCAACGGATTTCTGTGCCGGGAGCCCTGGGAAGCCCTGCTTCCCCTGGTGGACGCCGCCAACATCGACCTGAAAGGGTTCACCCCGGAGTTCTACCAGTGGCTCCAGGGGGATCTGGAAACAGTGAAGACCAATATCCGGCTGGCAGTGGAAGCCGGCTGCCATGTGGAAGTGACCACCCTGGTGATCCCGGGGAAAAATGACGGAGAGGAAGACATGGAAAAGGAGGCCCGATGGCTGGCCTCCCTGTCCCCGGATCTCCCCCTCCACATTTCCCGGTACTTCCCCCGCTGGCACCTGGACCTGCCCCCCACCCCGGTGGAAACGGTGTACCATCTGGCCGCTCTGGCCAGGAAATGGCTGAAGTACGTGTATGAGGGGAATTGCTGAAAAAAGGAGGCTGTTGCCTGGGCAACAGCCCCTTTTAGTCGGAAGTCAGGAGTCGGGAGTCGGAAGCCTCAGGAAAGGATCCGCCTGGTTGGACGGATCCTTTCGATTATATAGAACCAGACTCGAAATCGACCTGGGATATCATTTCGTCCAAAGGTTTTGCACATTTAAAAATTTGCCTGCAAATTTATCATTCGGCTCCAGACTTCAGACTCCCGACTTGAGCCGCTATGCGGCTCTATAGCTAGGGAGCTGTTGCACAAAACGCGCAACAGCTCCTTCTTCTTTATCTCCCCCACCCTGCCTTCTGCTGGATGGGCGGACGTTTTTTATCCTGATTCTGCTGACGGTGTCTCCGTTCTTCCTCTTTTCTTCTCCGTATCTCCGCTTCCCGTCTCTTTCTGGCTTCCGCATCCCGTTTCTTCTGGATTTCCTTCTGACGTTTTTCGAAAGCCTTCTGGTTCCCGTTGTCCCGGCGTTCCATCCGGGGGCCCTGGTTGTCCCAGGGGGTGGCGGCTTCGGCTTTGGAGCTTGCCATAGCGCTGGCTCCCAGCACCAGGGTCACCCCCAGCAGGAAGACGCTGGTGATTTTTTTGAAACGGTTCTTCATGGTCTCATAAGGTTTGGCCATGGCATAGGTCACGATTTTCGTCATAATGGTTCCTCCTTCAGTCCAGCAGCTGCTGGATGGGATTCAGTTTATGGACCTGTCCGTGCAGGACCTGTCCGCTTTGGGCATCCACCAGGAACTGGTAGCCCATGCCGTCTTTTTCACACCGGGCCAGATACACCCCCGGGAAAGCATTGGCCGCCTTGGCCATTTCCGGACGGGGCATCCCCGGC
Organism: Acidaminococcus sp. HCP3S3_G9_1; assembly: GCF_052122455.1. Taxonomy (NCBI): domain Bacteria; kingdom Bacillati; phylum Bacillota; class Negativicutes; order Acidaminococcales; family Acidaminococcaceae; genus Acidaminococcus; species Acidaminococcus sp. HCP3S3_G9_1. The sequence continues at coordinate 250,389 of NZ_JBQKCH010000001.1, forward strand.
TGCCGGGAAGTGGCTCCGGTCCGGCTGTCATTCCGGTTTTCCCTTTCTCCGTTCTGCCCGGGCTGGCCATCCGGACGCTGTCCCTGGACATCCCCCTGGCCGGGACGGCCGTTCTGGCTGCCAGGCTGACCGGGCTGGCCATTCTCTCCTGGCTGACCCTGGCGGTTTTCAGCCTGCCGTCCGGCTCCTTTCCGGTCTTCAGACTGGCGTTTGCCGTCTTTTTTCTCCTGTTTCTTTTCCTTCCTGCTGTCCTTCCGGTGTTCCTTCTTTTCTCCCGGTTTCCGGTCATCCAGAGTAATGCTCTGGAAAGTGATGGAGGAAGGATCCGTTCCCAGGGTGCTGGCAATGCTTTCCTTCACCGCATCAGTGGACACCAGGGTAATATTCTGCTGGGCCGCCATGTTCTGGAGCATCCGGGTCTTGGCCTGGGCTTCCTGGAGCCTGGCTTCCGCCTTGGCCTTGTGCATGGCGAACTTGCCTCCCCCGGCCACAATGGCCAGGGCCACAAGGCACCCGGCGCCTTTCTTCAGCCGCTGAGGGGTGATCTGTTTCCGGCCCCATTGTGCTGCTTCAACCAAACGTGCTTTGCATTGTTCCATTTTTTCCTTTTCCATAACAAACCCTCCTCAGATGGATGCTGTGTTTTCCTTTTGATGGTTACAGTATAGGGGAGGAAGATGAAAAAGGAATGAAAAGCCAGAAGGTGCTTCCCTTTCCCACCTGGCTTTCGGCGCCGGCTTTGCCTTTCATCAGTTTGGCGGCGGCGGCCACGAAGGAAAGCCCCAATCCCAGGCCTGTGTTCTGTTTCTTGTTCCGGGAAGGATCCGCCTGGTACAGCCGGTTCCAGATCTTATCCAGTTCCTCCCGGGGCAGGCCGTTCCCATCATCGGTAATGGAAAGCCGGACGCCTCCCTCGACTTCTTCCAGTCTCACCTGGATCCGGGTCCGGGTGAACTTCAAGGCATTGTCCAGATAGTTGCTGAGGATCCGGTTTAGCAGCGGTTCATCCCCCAGCACCTGAAGATCCGGAGCGATCCGGGCCTCCCACTGGAATTTCCCCGCCTGGGGCAGCTTCTGATAATCCTCCAGGGTCTCCCGGACCAGCCGGCTCAGGTCCACCGGCACCAGTTCCAGATTCTTCCGGTTCCCCAGCCGGGACAGTTCCAGCAGCTGGTTGATCAGCTGGCTCATCCGCCGGGACTGCTGGAAAATATGCTGGAATTCCTCCCGGGCTTCTTCCAGATTGTCCGTATAATCCTTGCCGAATTCGCTTTCCGCCATGATCACCGCCGTGGGAGTCCGCAGTTCGTGGGACACATCGGAAGTGAACCGTTTCTCCCGTTCCAGGAGTTCTTCGATCTGTCCCAGCATCCAGTTGAAGGTCCGGCCCATCTGGTGGATCTCATCCCGGCTGTCGTCCAGGGGGATCCGCTGGGACAGGTCCCCGGTTTCCCCAATGGCCCGGGCCGCCTCGCTGATGGCCCTGACCGGAGCAAAACTCCGTTTGATGATCTTGTAGCCCCCCAGGGTCACCAGGATCAGGAACAGGGGCAGGGCAATCAGCGCCCCCAGCAGCATGGCCTGATGGTACCGGGCATACACCGTATCCGCCAGATAGCCCCGGATGAACCGGCCCGGCCCGTGGTATGTCCCTTTCCGGAATTCCTCCCGATCCGGCCGCAGGGGCAGATCCAGATAATGATAGGGCACCCCATTGATCACCACCGGCTGAGGTCCCCGGCCAAACACGGGCTCCTTCGGATGAGGCGCGTTTTCCGGTTCCGTCCCCTGAAGCAGATTTCCCCGATCGTCCCGTAAGGCCAGATACACATTGTCATCATAGGCCCGGAATTTCCCCCCTTTTTCCATATACCGGTCCCCGGCTTTTTCCACCGCTTTGGTCAGGCTCCGGGTGGCGGTCCGTTTTTCATAATCCGCCCCCATTTTCAGGATCACCCCGGTGAAAAGCAGCAGGATGATGGACAAGAACAGGGTGTACCACAAAGTGACCCGGAGGGAAACCGGGAGACTCTTCAGCTGCTTCCACCTTTTTTGCAGCCAGTGACAGACGGCTGTTTTATACTTTAAGGACATAGCCGGTGCCTCTTACGGTGTGGAGCAGTTTGGGTTCGAAATCTTTGTCGATTTTTTTCCGCAGGGTCTTGATGTACACATCCACCATATTGGAATACCCTTCATAGGAAAAATCCCAGGCGTGTTCCAGGATCTGTTCCCGGGACAGGACCGTCCCCTGGTTCCGCAGGAGATAATCCAGCACGGAGAACTCCTTGGGAGTCAGAGAAATCTCCTGGCCTCCCCGGGTCACCTGATGGGTCCGGGTATCCAGGGTGAGATCCGCCAGGATCAGCTGGGTCCGGGCTGTCTGCTGGGCATTGCTCCGCCGGAGCAGGCTCCGGATCCGGGCCAGCAGCTCATCGAATTCAAAAGGCTTCACCAGGTAGTCATCTCCCCCGGCATCCAGGCCGGTGACCTTGTCCTGGGTGCTGTCCAGGGCCGTCAGGAACAGGACGGGCACCCGGCTGCCCTTTTCCCGGATCTTCTTCACCAGGGTCAGCCCGTCCATTTCCGGCATCATGATATCCACGATCAAAAGATCGTATTCCGCGGCGTCCAGATACTCCAGGGCTTCCTTCCCGTTGAAGGCGCAGTCCACGGAGTAGGCTTCGATCTTCAGCCGTTTGGCGATGATTTTATTCAGCGTGGGTTCATCTTCCACCACAAGGATTTTCATGCAGCATCCCTCCCATACTTCTACATTGTACAGGATAGCAGAGGAAAATGAAAAGCCAGTGAAGGGTGGATCTGCAGAAGAACTCCTATTGATTATAGTTAGTGTAACCTAAAATATTTTCACCAGGTTATAAGCCGCATTTTTCCTTGTTTTTTAACAGAAATAGAGTACAATATCTACAGGGGAGAAACAGTGGCAGAAAAATTTTTAAAAGTTTTTTCGAAAAAAGCTTGCATCCCTAGTGGATGTATGCTAGAATTGCTCCTGTAAGTAAAGACTAACCGCATTGTCTTTATTTTTTTCAAGGCTAATGGTTATGATTTCCTAACCATTAGCCACTCCCCTTGCTTATTGTCTTTGAGGACCTTCCTACCGATGGTCTTCAGCTCATTGTCATAAAGGAAACACCGGGTTGTGTGCCCCGGTGCCTCCACTCCCTCTCTGGGAGGGACCGCCACTCCTCAGGCCCTCCCCAACCGACCCTTTTTTATTGTCAACCTTCAAACAAAAACAGCGGCAGAGAAGCGCAGCTCTGCCGCTGTTTTTGTTGGGGCTGTTGCATGCGCAACAGCCCCTTAGTCGGAAGTCAGGAGTCTGAAGTCGGAAGCCTCAGGACAGGATCCGCCTGGCTGGACGGATCCTTTTGATTATGTAAAACCAGAATCGAATTCAATCTGAGCGACCATTTCGTCTAAAGGTTCTACATATTCAAAAATTTGCCTGCAAATTTAACATTCGGCTTCAGACTTCAGACTCCAGACTTGAGCCGCTATGCGGCTCTACAGCTAAGGGGGTGTTGCACGGAACGTGCGACACCCCCTTTTTTTTACATCTGGAACACACCCATGATCCCGGCAGCAAATACGGTGATGATGCTGAGGATCCACAGATAGGGAGCGGAGAATTTCAGCTGTTCCTTCAGGGATACCCCGGCCATGCCGATCAGCAGCCAGGTGGTGGCGTTGTGAGGAGTCACCATGATGCAGAAGTCTTTCCCGATCAGCATGCTCATGGCAATATCGTGAGCGGCCACCCCGAACTTCTCCGCCACCCCGATGCACAGAGGCATGAAGCCGAAGAAGAAGGAGTCGGTGCCCAGCATCATGCCGAAAGGCACGGACAGGCAGCCCATGACGGTGGCCAGTTTGGGCCCCAGGGCATCCGGCATAATGTAGATCAGGATATTGGCCATGCTCTTCATCATCCCGGTGCCGTTCAGGATCCCCAGGAAGATCCCGGTGGTCAAAAGGATCATGGGAGTCAAAAGAGCCGCGGAAGCATGGCGTTTCACCGCGTTGGCCTGCTCCTTGGCGGAACGGAAGTTGATGATCAGGGCAGCGGCCAGGCCGATCATGAAGGCGCCGTAGAGAGGAATCTTGGTGAAGCACATGAGCAGGATGACCACCAGGGTCACCAGCCAGTTGATCCACACCAGTTTGGGCCGTTTCAGGCTGGGATCAGCCGGCGCATCGTTCCCGGCCATGCTCAGGTCTTCACTGAGTTCCGCAGCCTTCCCGGTGGGGTTCAGGCCGGCGCCCCGTTTCTTTTCCAGGAGGCCCAGGTAAATGCAAAAGGCCAGCACAATGATCAGGCCCACACCCTGGAGAGGCAGCAGTTCATGCCACAGGATGCTGGCATCGGTTTTCAGGATAATGGCAGTACGGGCCACAGGGCCGCCCCAGGGGGTCAGGTTCATGATACTGATGGCGGCGGAAATGATGCAGCACAGCACCACAGGACGGATGTGGAGCTTTTTGTACAGGGGCAGCATGGCAGGGACGGTGATCAGGCAGGTCCCGGCAGTAGTGCCGTCCAGGTGGGCGATGGTGGCGATGATCCCGGTGGCGATGGTGACCAGGACAATGTTGTTCCCGGCTTTCTTGGCCAGGAAGTTCATGAGAGGATCGAACATGCCCACATCATTCATCAAAGCAAAGTAAACAATGGAAAACAGGAACAGGATGGCGGTGGACATGGTGGTGCCCACGCCTTTTTTGATGAAGGCGAATACTTCTGCAGGGGCAAAACCGCAGAGCAGGGCAATGATAATGGGGAATGCCACGAAAATGGGGATGGCATTCATCTTGGAGGAGATCAGACAGTACACGACCAGTCCGATCAGGACGAAACCAGCAATACCTAACAACATGTTGTACTCCTTTCTGCCAGGAAGCAGGAGAAGGAAGGGCCTGTGCCCGCCTTCTCCTCTTCAGGTTGGACGGCAGATCTTATTTTTTGCTGCCTGCGTAGTAGTTGATCAGACAGCCTGCAGCCAGGATGTCTTTCTGGGAGGGTTCCACACTGCCCAAGTGCAGGGTGATCTCCCCGGTCTTCTTTCCGTCCCGGATCAGGAAGCCCTTGTATTCATCCTTGTCACTCAGGAGGATTTCCCGAACATTGGGGACATAGACCAGATCCCCCACCGCCAGTTTCCGGGAATCCTCATAAGAGGTCAGGAAGGGGAGCATCCCCCAGTTCATCACATTGCTGCGGTATCGTTTGGTGGCATATTCCAGGGCAATGTTGGCTGCCCCGCCCAGTACCCGCTGGCAGGAAGCCGCCTGTTCCCGGGCGGACCCGTCACCCGGTTTGTTGGCATAGACCACCGAACCTACAGAAGTATCTTTCTCCATCTGGTCCACAGATTCCTGCAAACACAGAGCATTTTTTACAGAACTGTACAGATTGTTCAGTTCTTCACAATTTTCCCCGTCCTGCCGGGCTTTTTCCAGGGTCCGGACAGCTTTGGCCCGTCCCACATATTCCGGCACCTTCCGGCTCAGGGCAAATTCGCTGAGGGCATAGGGATCGCTCCGGTAGGAAGAGGTTTCCCCGGAGGGGATCAGTTCGTCGGTGGTGGTCACCGGATCATCGATCCAGGCAGCCACTTTCAGCAGCAGGTTCTTATTGAGCTTTTCAATGGAGGGCCAGGGTTTGATGGAAGGTCCGTACACCAGCTCTTCCTTTTTGTCCGGCTGGCCGATGCCGTCGAACACCTTGTGGTCATAGGGCAGGCTGTCGTAATGGTAAGCCGGCACGCTGTCGTCGTAGTCCACCTCCGTGGCGGGAGTCAGGGCCCCATGGTTGGCTGCCGTGGCTGCCACGCTCCGGGCATCCATCAGAGCTACGGAAGCGATCTGGCCCTTGCCGGGTTTGCTCCCTTCCCGGTTGGGGAAGTTCCGGGTGGTGTGCCGGACGCTGAATCCCTTGTTGTTGGGAGTATCCCCGGCGCCAAAGCAGGGACCGCAGAAAGCGGACCGGACCACGGCACCGGCGTCCATCAGGTCTGCCAGGGCTCCGTTGCGCATCAGTTCCATGTAAATGGGGTGGCTGGAGGGATAGACGCTGAAAGCGAACCGTTCGCTGCCGATGCTCTTCCCTTTCAGGATATGGGCGGCCGCCACCAGGTTTTCGTACAGCCCGCCGGAGCAGCCGGCAATCAGACCCTGGTCGCAGTGCATCTTCCCGTCATAGTATTTGTCCGCCAGACCCAGGGACAGTTCCTTGTTGTCCAGCATGTTCACTGCCTGTTCTTCGATTTCCGCCAGCAGGTCTTTGCCCCCTTCGTTCAGTTCCTTGATGGTATACACATGGCTGGGATGGAAGGGCATGGCAATCATGGATTCCACCTTGTCCAGATCTACCACCACGGCTCCGTCGTAGCAGGCCAGATCTCCCGGTTTCATTTCCTTGTAGGCTTCCGGACGGTGGTGGAGTTCCAAATAGTCCTTTACGGTGGTGTCCGTGGACCAGATGGTGGTCAGGCAAGTGGTTTCCGTGGTCATCACGTCGATGCCGTTCCGGAAGTCCATGGACAGGCCGGCGATCCCCGGTCCCATGAATTCCATCACCTTGTTCTTCACGAAACCGTTTTTGAAAACGGCTTTTTCAATGGCCAGAGCCACATCCTGGGGCCCTACCCCATGGCGGGGTTTCCCTTTCAGATAAATGGCGATCACCTGGGGCCGCTGGACATCGTAAGTATGGCCCAGAAGCTGCTTCACCAGTTCCGGACCTCCTTCCCCGATGGCCATGGTGCCGAAGGCCCCGTACCGGGTGTGGCTGTCGGACCCCAGGATCATCTTCCCGCCGCCGGCCATCCGTTCCCGCATGTATTCATGGATGACGGCCATATGGGGCGGTACGTAAAGGCCCCCGAACCGCTTCACGGCAGACAGGCCGAAAACATGGTCGTCCTCGTTGATGGTGCCCCCTACGGCGGCCAGGCTGTTGTGGCAGTTGGTCAGGATGTAGGGGATGGGGAAATGGTCCAGGCCGCTGGCAATGGCCGTTTGGATGATCCCCACATAGGTGATGTCATGGCTGGTGAGAGCATCGAACTTCAGATGGAGGTCTTCCATCCCGCTGCCCTGCTGGTGGGCTTCCATCACCTGATAGGCCAGGGTCTTCTTCACCCCTTCCGCCCGGTCGGCTTTAACTCCCTGGGCAGCCAGTTCCTGCTCCGTCAGCAGGTTTCCGTCTCTGTAATATACATTCTCATGGATCAGTTCAACCATTTTTTGCTCCTCCAAGCTCTCCGATTCAATTGTGCACAGCCTTATCATAGAATTCTCTGTGAAATAACACAAATACGTGTTTATTTGTATCAACCATCAAATTATTCTATGGCTAATTTGAAACCACCCGCAGGCAGTTTCAGGGTTTTCCACAATTGGGAGAACCGGGACAGATTCTTCCCATGGGACCGAGACTCATGGTTCGAGCCTCGAGACCCCAAAAAGGGACTGCTGCTCATGCAACAGTCCCTTTTGGGTTTGCTGGTTTCCAAGAGGCGACGCTCTCTTCCGAGATCTGCCCGCTGTCCCCTCTTTCCCTTTCAGTGTACCTGTTCCCGACCTAAAAAACAAATAGGATTTTATTCGGTTTTGCGATAAAATATATTTATTCTTTTAAGCTCTGAAGGAGGCCCCCTTATGGACAACAAAGACATCCTGCTGCTGAAGACCCTCTACGAAGAAAAGAACATCACCCACACCGCCAAGCGGCTGTTCCTGTCCCAGCCGGCCCTTACCGACCGGCTGAAACGGCTGGAGGCGGAATTCGGCTGTACCCTGTTCCTCCGCCAACCCCGGGGAATCCAGTTCACCTCGGAAGGAGAACTGCTGTACCGGTTCTTCCTGAAGACCGAAGCCTCCTACCTGAAGATCCGGGACACCCTGTCCGATGCCCGGGTCCACCCGGCCGGCACCCTGTCCATTGCCTGTTCCAATGTGTTCGCCAAATACCATATGCCCCGGATCCTCACCCAGTTCCGTCAGACCTATCCCCGGATCGAGATCCATCTGAAAAGCGGGTTCAGCCATGACCGGTATCGGGAATTCCTGGAAGGGAAATACCATGTGTGCATTGTCCGGGGCGGCCACAACTGGAACGAAGAAAAACGGCTCCTGTGGCAGGATCCTCTCTGTGCCTTCAGCCGGGACCCTCTGAACATGGATCTTTTGCCCAGCTATCCCTACATCCATTACATCACCGATCCCATACTCCAGGACCTGTTGGATGACTGGTGGTTCGCCCATTACAAGAAGCCGCCCTTTACCATCATCGAAACCGATGCCATGGACACCTGCCTGAAAATGGTCCAGGAGGGACTGGGGTTCACCCTGCTCTCCCGGAGCTGCGGCCAGGACACCCCCCAGGTCCACCCCACCGTGCTCACCACTGTGGAAGGCCAGCCCCTGATGCGGGAAACCTGGATGTACTACCGGAAAAACTACCACCTTCTGGCCAGCGTCCGGGCCTTTGTGGAGTTCATGAAGGAGAAGTATTAAAAAGGGCGGCATAGGCGCCGCCCCGGTCAGCGGTCAACGGCCGATGGAAGGAACCCGGACACGGGTTCCTTTGCAAGAGGACGCAGCCTGCGGCTGCTAACCCACCACCAGCCTACTGGCTGGTCCCCCGCCCTTGCAAAGGGCGGATAGTGGCTTTTCCAATTTGGAAGAAGAAGCCGAAAACACCCCCGCCCTTGCAAAGGGCGGATAATGAGTACCAGGGCATATGCCATGGCACTCACATAATGCAATGGGCCGAAGGCCCGAGCAGATATCCGCCCGTTTCAAGGGCGGGGGACCGTTGCGCTTGCGCAATGGTGGTGGGTTAGCATCCAACGGATGCGTTTCCAATCAAAAGCAGTTCCCTTTTGGGGAAAAAATTACGTACTTCCCAGCGAAATTTTTACTGTCTGCAATAAGCGTTGGGGAAATAAAAAGGGGCTATTGCACGTTGCGTGCAACAACCCCTTGAGTCGCGGGCTTGTTGGTGCTGGCCGAAGGACCCGTTTTGCTGATTCCAGCAGATTTTGCCTTGTCATCCTATAGAAAAAGGTCAAACGGCTTGGACGTCCAGGCTCGCGACCCGTGACCCACGGCCCGCGACCGGGGGTGTGGATACATTCACACCCCCTTACATATGCCCCATCTGGTGCATCTGATGCATCGGGGCGGGCATGGGCTGCCAGCCGGTGATGGTGGGATCCACCATGCCGAACACCATGGCCACGTGGCTCACCACCAGGAACCCGATCAGAAGGCCGAAATGGCGCAGGGTCCTCTGCTGGTCCGTCAGGTTCTTTCCGGTGACCCCCAGTTCCATAAGAGCAATGGCCCCCAGGGGAACGATTCCCAGCAGATAGGCCCCGATGGCCAACTGGTCCGCCCATCCCTTCCAATGGATCCCGGGCACCACGTTCACCAGGAGATACAGCACCACCAGGGCAAAATACACCCCGGCGGCGATTCCCAGCCGGTGGTTCCAGGCCTTCCAGCCTGCCGCTTTGCCCTTGTAATAGGTGGTGTAAAATTCCGTGGCCACCAGGGATTCCGCCAGCACCACCGGGATCACCATAAACAGGATCAGGTTCCAGGGCTGGTTGGCCGCCAGCAGATCCATATAATTCGTCATAACCATTGCACATCGCTCCTTTTCAGCAGTTCCTTAAAATCATAGTTGTATTATAGGGATAGAATGTGCAGATGGTGGGAAGAGAATATGAAGAAAATATGAAGGGGTTGTTGCCTAGGCAACAGCCCGGTCAACGGTCAGCTGCCAACGTTCAACGGCCGCTGACCATGGACCGCCAACAGGCCGGCAGCCTATGCAGCCGGCCCTACAATTCCACCACAAACTCCGCCCCGCCCTCTTTCCGGTTCCGGGCAGTGATGGTCCCGCCCTGGGCTTCCACGAAGCTTTTGGCCAGAGAGAGCCCGATACCGCTGCCTCCAGAAGCCCGGTTCCGGGATTTGTCTCCCCGGTAGAACTGTTCGAACACATGGGGCAGGTCTTCCGGGGCAATTCCCGGCCCTTCATCGGCAATGGTCAGCCGCACCCGGTCTCCTGCCGGTTCCGTTTTCAGCAGGATGGGGGTCCCCGGATGGGTGTACCGGATGGCGTTGGTGATCAGGTTGTACAGAATCTGGTTCAGCCGGTCCGGATCCAGCTGCCGTTCCGGCAGACCGGGTGCCAGTTCCTTTACGAACCGGAGCTTTTTTTCTTCCAGCAGAGGTTCCAGCATGTCCGCCGCCCGTTCCACTTTTTCATCCAGATCCACCGGCTGGAGATGGAGTTCCAGACGATGAACCTGGGCCAGGGACAGATCCCGGAGATCTCCCACCAGCCGGGTCAGCCGCATAACCTCTTCCTGCATGGAGAACAGCTTGTCCGGAGCCGGTTCCTCCACTCCGTCCAGCATGCTTTCCAGGTGGCCCTGGAGCACCGCCAGCGGGGTTTTCAGTTCATGGGCGATGTTGGCCAGAAGCTCCTGCCGGTTGCTTTCATTGGCCGCCAGTTCCGCGGACATCTGGTTGAACACTTCCGCCAGCTGGCCCACTTCATCCTGGGTATCCACCGGGACTTCCTGTTTCAGGTCCCCCTGACGGATCTTTTCCGCCGCCTGGGACAGCTGCCGGAGAGGCCGGGTGATGTTCCCGGACAGGAAGTAGCTGACCACCAGCCCCACTCCTGCAAACAGGAAGCCAACCCACCACAGGGACTGGTGATAGGATTCCACAAAGGTCCGTTCCGCCACCCCCAGCATCATCCGGTGGTGCATGCCTCCCATGCCCATGCCGCCCCCCATCATCCCACGGCCCATGCCCCGGCCATAGCCGCCGGCTCCCTGCTGGCCCGCCAGGGCGGAAGGATCCTGGAGATACTGGAAAAAGTGGGTTTCCATCTGTTGGCTGCAGATGGAAATCACAATCAGGGCACAGACCAGGATCAGCAGGAAAGTGCTCACCATCATTTTGTTCCGTACACTGTGAAAGCGCATGGCCTCAGCCTCCGAATTTGTAGCCGATCCCGTACACCGTCAGGATGTACCGGGGATTTTTGGAATCCGGTTCGATTTTCCGCCGCAGGTTCCGGATGTGGGCATCAATGGTCCGTTCATAGCCGTCAAAGGCAAATCCATGGCTGTTTTCCATTAATTGCAGCCGGTTGTAAACATGGCCAGGGCTTTTCATAAGGACTTCCAGCAGGCTGAACTCAATGGGAGTCAGTTCGATGGATTTCCAGGTGCCGTCCCCTTCCTGGCGCAGCAGCAGATGCCGGTCCAGATCCAGCTCCAGATTCCCGGCCCGGATCACTGTTTCCGGTTTTTCCTGCTTCTGCTGGCCATAGGCTCCGTAGGTCCGCCGGAGCAGGGCCCGGACCCGGGCCACCAGTTCCCGCATGCTGAAGGGTTTGGTCACATAGTCATCCGCCCCCAGTTCCAGTCCCATGAGCCGGTCGAATTCCGCATCCCGGGCCGTGAGCATGATAATGGGCACAGTGCTTTTCTGCCGGATGGTCCGGCACACGTCCCGGCCGTCAATTTTGGGCAGCATCAGGTCCAGCACCAGCAGCTGGGGCTGTTCCTGTTCAAAGACCCGGAGGGCCTCCTCCCCGTCCCGGGCGGAAAACACCGTAAATTGTTCTTTTTGGAAATAGTTCACCAGAAGATCCAGCAGCTTGGGATCATCGTCCACCAGCAGTACAGAGTAGTTGTCCATAAGCGCCTCCTTGTTGGAGACATTATATAAAAAGGGGGTGTTGCTGTGCAACACCTCCTTTTTTCAGCTCTGCTGCCCCTGGCCGTTGTCTTCCCAGCAGGGGGGCCGGTCCTGGTTCCAGCAGCCGCCCCGGCGGCCGGCTCTCCGATGATGTCCGTTCTGCTGATAGTAAGGGCATCCAACCTGGTTGTCCAACGTTTGTACAACCGGCTGATTTTCCGTTACCGCTTCCGCTGCATGAACCGGAGATACCGCCAGCAAACGGGGTCCGGCAATGCTTCCTGCTGCAAAGAATGCTGCTGCCACTGCCAGAGTCTTGAATTTGGTTGTCATGATGGATCATCCTTTCTTTCTCATCCAGGAGGGTGGGTTTCTTTTTCCTTTGTCTTTATTATACCCGTTCCCTGTGCAGGAGTTGTTGGGGAAATATGAAGAAAATATGAAGAGGGAGGCACGGAACGTGCCCCCTCTGTCAGCGGCCCCCTACTTCAGGCTTTCGTAGATCCGTGCCAGATTCTCTTCCATCTGGACCAGATAGTCTCCTTCCCCTTCTCCCCCTTCCAGGGTGTGGATGGGCACCACTTTGGCTCCCACTTCCCGGGCCAGGGATTCACTGGTCTTGGGGCTTACCGCCGCTTCAGTGAAAATGGTCCGGACCTGATGGGCCCTGCAGTATTCCACCAGGCTGGCCAGCTGCCGGGCATTGGGTTCTCCGGAGGCAAAGACGCCTTCCACGCTGTTCTGTTCCAGGCCGAAATCCCGGCACAGATAGGCAAAGGCTGCATGACCGGTGACGAATTCCTTCCGGGGGAGATCCTGGAATTTCCCTTTGTAGGCAGCTTCCAGCTGCCGGAGACGGCCGATGAACTTTTCTCCGTTTGCCTGGTAATAGCCGGCGTTGACCGGATCCGCCTGGGACAGGCCCCGGACAATGGCCGCCGCTTCCACCTGAGCACAGGCAGGGCTCAGCCAGGCATGGGGATCATACTGGCCGTGTTCCCTGGCTTCCTCGGCATCCTCATTGGCAATGGGAGTCACTTCCCGGGCCGCCACCACCTGGACCAGGTCCCGGTTTTCCGCCGCCTTCACCATTTCTTCCGCCCAGGGTTCCATACCCAGTCCCTGGATCACCAGGACCCGGGCCCGGCTCAGGTCCTTCATGCTTTTGGTGGTGGGCTGGAATTCATGGGGCTCCGTCCCTTCCGGGATCAGGGTGGTCACCGCCACCTTGTCCCCTCCGATGGCTTCCGTCATTTCCTTCATGGCATAGAAACTGGCCACCACCGGCAGTTTCCCCTCTTTCGTCTTTTCCGGGGCCGTCTTTCCCCCGCATCCCGCCAGCAGCACCAAAGCCCCCGCCAGCAGCAAAAATAAAATCCGTTTCATTGATTGTTTCCTTTCCTTTTGCATATCCCTGTAATGGCTAAAGCAAAATCGTGGGGAAATGCAAACCATTTGCATTTTCGCGAAAGATATCATATCATATAGAGTATCGTCCGTCAATAAACGCAAATGATTTGCATTTGCGCCATTATACTGGAAAGAGGTCGTACCATGCTTCAAATATCCCATCTGTCCTTTGCTTATGAGCAGGGACCCTATCTGCTCCATGACCTGTCCATGGAAATCCATGACGGGGACTATGTGGCCATTGTAGGAGAAAACGGCAGCGGCAAAAGCACCCTGGTAAAGCTGATCCTGGGGCTCCTGTCTCCCAGCAGCGGCACCATCTCCTGCACCTTCCGCCGGCCCGCCTATGTGCCCCAGCCTACGGACATGATCAACAAGCAGTTTCCCATTACTGTCCGGGAAGTCCTGGACTATACCCGGAAAGTCCTCCAGATCAAAGACCGGAATGCGGTGGACCGGGCCCTGGACCGGATGCACATCTCTTCTCTCCAGGATCATCTCATCGGTGCCCTCTCCGGCGGTCAGTACCAGAAGGTGATGATTGCCAAAGCCCTTTTGGGAAAGCCGGATCTGATGATTTTCGATGAACCTTCCACCGGCATGGATCTGAAAAGCCAGGATGACCTGTATCCCCTGATCCATCATCTCAACGAAGAACGGGGGATCACGGTGATCACTGTAGAGCACAACCTGCGGTATGCCGCCCACAACGCCTCCAGCTTCTTCCATGTGGTCCGGGGCCAGGGGCATTTCTGCACCCCCCAGGAATACATCCGGGAATACCTGGCAGAAAACGGAGGTGACTGCGCCCATGTTTGATTACGCCTTTATGCGGAACGCCCTGGCGGTGTCCCTGCTGATTTCCCTTATCTGTCCCCTGATCGGCACCTTCCTGGTGCTCCGCCGGTACTCCATGATCGGAGACGCCCTGAGTCATGCGTCCCTGGCAGGGGTGGCCACCGGTCTCCTGTTCCATGCCAACCCCATTATCAGCGCCTTCTGTGTCACTTCCTTCTTCGGCCTGCTGATCGAAGTGCTCCGGGAAAAATTCCGCCGGTATGCAGAACTGACCCTGGTGATCGTCCTGTCCCTGTCCGTGGGCATCGCCATTACCATCATTAGCTCCGGCCTGGTCCACGCCAATGTGGATTCCTTCCTGTTCGGCAGCATCCTGACCGTAACCCAGGGAGAAGTGACCACCGTGGCCATCCTGACCGTGGTGTCCCTCCTGGCCATTTTCAGCCTGTTCCCCCAGCTGGTGCTCCTTTCCTTTGATGAGGACGGCGCCCGGATCCTGGGCGTGAAGGCCCGGGCCATCAACTATGTGTTCTCCCTTCTGGTGGCTGCCACCATTTCCGTGTCCATCCGGATCGTGGGGATCCTGGTGATCAGCTCCCTGATCGCCCTGCCGGTGGCCACCGCCCTCCAGCTCCGTCAGGGATTCAAGAGAACCATGGCCCTGGCGGTACTCTTCAGCTTCCTGGACGTTATGGCCGGTCTCTTTGCCTCCTATTACATCGGAGCCGCCCCAGGGGGAATCACGGCCATTGTGTCCGTCCTGCTCCTTCTGCTGGTCCTCTGTTTCCAGACCCGGCGCCAGAAACGGCAGGTGCGCCATGGATAAGAACGGATCTCCCCTGGACGCCCGGCAGCTGATCCGCCGGGCCGGCCTGAAATGCACCCAAGCCCGGTGCCAGGTGCTGGAACTGCTCCTGGAACAGCGGGAAGTCCTCAGTGCCGACGATATTTATGAAAAACTCCTCCAGGCCGGAGCCAGCCTGAATTTTTCCACCGTGTACCGGATCCTGGAAAGCTTCACGGAAAAGAAGCTGACGGAAAAGGTCCTGCTGCCCCAAAGCCGGAAATACGGGTTCCTGCTGTACACCCTCAGCCACACCCACCACCTGATCTGCCTGGGCTGCCACAAAGTGGTGAACATCGACGGCTGCCCCCTCCACGGCTTCGAAGAAGAACTGGCCCAAAAGACCCGGTTCGAAATCGTGGGCCATTATCTGGAGCTGTACGGATATTGTGAAGAGTGCAGGAAAAAGGGGCGCTACTGAGCAGCGCCCCTTAAAGCCGTTCTGCCCCTTCAAGCGGCAGAACGGCTTTTTATCAATCCCCACACCGGAAGCAGAATCAGATACACTCCCAGGACCACGGAGCTGTGAGGGGCTCCGGTGGTGTCCAGGATGGTGGCGCAGGCAATGGACCAGGGAATCAGAGGAGAAATCACCACCGCCGTGTTCTCCAGGTCCAGGGCCAGCTGTTCCCGGTCCTTCACAAAGGGACTGCACAGCTGGTGGGTGAGCACGATGCTCAGGGTCTGGTTGCAGGACACCATGCCGGTAAACAGGGCGGCCAGGATGATGGCCGGATAGGTCCCCGCCTTCTCCTTCAGCTGCTGGAACAGTCCCTCGATGCCTTTCAGCAGCCCGGTGCCCTTGAAGATGCCTCCGAAAGAAGCGGACAGACACACAATGGAGGCCACCCGGACCATGGAGGTGATGCCCCCGCCGCTGAGCATCCCTGCGTATTCCGGGTCTGACAGATGATAGCCGGTGGCCAGGATCCGGACCAGATAGGCCCAGGGCCAGCCCTGGACAAAATGGCACAGGAGCAGGGCAAGGAAGATGCTTACGGCCATGTTCTTCTTCACGGACACCCGGAAGAAGCTCAGCACCAGGATGCTCACCGCCGGCAGTACCAGCCAGGGAGTGAAATGGTAAATGTCATACAGACCGCTGACCATGGCGCCCACCTGGCCCATACCCGGCAGCCACAGGCCCAGCCCCAGATAGAACAGGCTGGCCAGGGCAAAGGGGACCAGGGCAAACCGGGCCATGTTCCCGATGTTTTTGTAGATGTCCGTTCCTGTAAGCACGCTGACCAGAAGGGCACTGGTGGAAACCGGAGACATCCGGTCTCCGAAATAGGTGCCGGACAAAATGGCGCCCCCGCTGTAAAAAGGAGAGATCCCCAGGGTCTCCCCGATGGACAGGGTAATCACCCCCATGGTGGCCGCCGTGCCAAAGGACGTCCCCAGCAGGAAGGATACGGCGCAGTTCAGCCAGAAGGTAAGCAGCAGGAACACGGAAGGCCGGATGAACCGGACCGCCAGGGCAATGATGTAGCCGATGGTGCCGGAAGCCCGCCAGGCCGCCGTCAGCATGCCAATGAGGATGAACACCAGGAAAATGGTCTTCACTGACAGGACTCCCTCCCAGGCCATTTTCAGCACGGCCCCGAAAGAGTGCCCCCGGTACAGTCCATAACCGAAAAACAGCAGGAACCCTACAAACAGCGCCCCCAAAAGGGGCAGTCCCGTAAAAATAAACAAAAAAAGCACGAGGCAAAAAGCCCCCAGGATAAGATTTTCCATAACTTGTGATAACTCCGTAAAAACTGTCAATGGTCAGCGGTCAATGGTCAATGGCCATTGACAAAGGGTGTTGCCCAAAGGCAACACCCTCATTATATCACGTAATCGGTGCCGGATTGAAGATGCACAGATCGTTGTGGAAGCCGTACTGATCGCTGTAGGGCTTCTTCTTTCCGCTGGCCACATCCAGGATGAACCGGAAGATCTCCGTGCCCACTTCCGGGATGGTGGCTTCCCCGGTGGCCACCCCACCGGCAGAAATATCGATCATGTCGAACCAGTTGTCCTTCATTTCGTTCCGGCTGCACACCTTGATCACCGGGGCAATGGCCAGGCCGTAGGGGGTGCCCCGTCCGGTCATGAACACCTGGAGCCCGATCCCCGAAGCCAGCTGGCTGGGGCCGCACACAATGTCGCTGGCAGGAGTGGCTGCATAGATCAGCCCGTGTTTGGTGGGTTTTTCCGCCGGGGACAACACTTCCACAATGGGACTGGTGCCGCTTTTGGCAATGGACCCCATGGCCTTTTCCACAATATTGGCCAGGCCGCCCTTTTTGTTCCCCGGAGTGGGGTTGGCATCCCGGTCCACACCCCCATCAGCCAGGTAGTCGTCGTACCATTTCATTTCCGCCGCCAGTTTGTCCCGGACTTCCCGGTTCACGCACCGGGCCGCCAGCATGGGCACCCCGTCCCGGACTTCCGTCACTTCACTGAACATCACCGTGGCGCCGCCTTTTACCAGCATGTCCGCCGCGTAACCGGCACTGGGATTGGCGGTGAGCCCGGAAAAGGCATCGGAGCCGCCGCACTGGAGCCCCACCACCAATTCACTGAGAGGCAGTTCTTCCCGCCGGCGCTGCTCCAGTCTTTGGAGCTTCTTTTCCGCCATGTCCAGGATGGCCTGCATCATGGCGTCATGGCCGTGGCAGTCCTGGAGGGTCAGGCAGTTGTCCGGATTGATTTCTTCCGGTTCCAGCAGCCGGTCATAGGTGAGCTTTTCACAACCCAGGCCGATGAGCATGATTTCCCCGCCGAAATTGGGGTGCCGGATCAGGTTCCGGACCGCTCGGATGGGGATCTTGGCCATGGGAGCGTTGATGGCCACCCCGCAGCCATAGGGATGGTTCACCGCCACCACATCATCCACATGGGGATACTTGGGCAGCAGTTCCCGGCGGATCCGGTCCACTGCCACATTCACCACCCCGGCGGCACACTGGACGGTGGTCACCACCCCCAGCAGGTTCCGGGTGCCTGCCGGACCCTTTTTGTTCCGGTAGCCCCACCAGGTGGTCTGGACCGGATCCGGCAGTTCTTCCGGCGGAACGATGTGGGTGGCATAGGGCAGATCATGGAGGGCCGGACTTTCCGGCAGGTCCAGCATGTGTTCGTTGATCCAGCTGCCCTTGGGGATGGCGTCCTTGGCATAGCCCAGGACCACCCCGTAGCGGATGATCTCTCCCCCTTTGGGAATATCCTCCAGGGCGATTTTGTGGGCCTGGGGAATGGGCTGGAGGGAAACCACTCCCGGCAGTACTTCCGTGCCCACCGGCAGGTCATGGACGGCAATGGCCACATTGTCCTTGTCCTTGACCTTGATTACAAGAGGTGCAGTCATAGGATTTCTTCCTTTCTCAGATTTTTGTCAGCAGGGTCCCTGCTGCATCGAATTCCAGGGCTTCCGGTTCATCCAGGGCTTCCAGATGAGGGTACTGCCCGGCCTTTACGGCTTCATAATAGCTTTCGCTGAGCATCACGGTGCCGATGTGGGAAGTATTGGGGATCCGGACCACCCGGACTTTGGCCGGGTCCCGGTCCACCCCGTTGGTGGTACGGATGCACAGCTGGATGGCTTCCTTGTCCGTGGGCACCACAAAGGGAATCATCCCGGATTTGAACACCGTGTTGGTGACGATGTTGGGATACATGGCATCCATGTCGATCTTGTTGAACAGCCGGGCGGTGATGCAGTTGGCCAGGCCGATGCCCAGGGCGTTCCCGTGGGAGGCTTCCGACAGGTCCAGGAAGCAGGTCCGCTGGACCTTCAGGCCTCCGTGGGCGTATTCGGTGGAGAAGGTCCCGGCAATGTTGGGGTCCACCCCGGTGCCGGAATAGTTCTTCCCGATTTCATCCACCACCAGCACATCCGCTTCCTTCACCAGCAGGGAGGGCATGTTGGCAAAGGCGAATTTCAGCCACTCCGCCTCTTCCTCGATCATGTGCGGGGTATCGATGGCCACGATTTTGCAGGTTTCGTCGTAGGCGTTTTCAATGGAGGGGATGGCAAACAGGATGGGGGCTTTTTCCAGGAACACTTTGGCCATGGAAGGGATGTGTTCCGCAATCTTTCCCATACCGTCGGCGTGAACGTTTTCCGCCCCTTTCTGTTTCCCCAGGCCCACCGCCATCATTTTGCAGGGACCGCTTTCCACCTTCCCCCGGAAAGCATTGTGCGGCTTCAGCCGGCAGGAGAGGATGATGCCGTCCGCCTCATAGGCGTTCTTGTCCATGTACACCGGCCGGCCGGAACCGCTCATGCCCAGGTACACCGTTTCCATGCTGCTGCGGATCTCACAGCCCATGGCTTCTTCGGTGATCCCGTAGCCGGCCAGGATTTCCAGCTGGCCTTCCGCCGTGGCCCCGCCATGGCTCCCCATGGCCGGGACGATGAAGGGGCGGGTGCCCCGTTCTTTGCAGAATTCCACAATGGACCGGGTGATCAGGGCCACATTGGCAATGCCCCGGCTCCCGGCAGTAATGGCCACGGACATCCCCGGTTTCAGCTTGCTCACAAAAGGTTCCCGGCTCATTTCACTCCGGACCGCCCCGGGAATCTCCTCCGGGGTCAGCACCGGCCGGGGAAAGGTCTGCCGGGCCCGGAACATCCGGGGCAAGAGTACATTTTCCAGCAGTTGGGAAACGACCCCGCCTCTAGTGGTGATTTTCATAACATCCAACCTCCTTCAACCTCAGGCAAAGCCCGAAGCCCATCCGCACAGATTTTTCTGATACCTTTATTGTACGGTCCGGGGAAGTATAAATCAAATTCATTGTTTTTAGATGATTCATTAAATATATTAAGAGGCTGCCGCAAAGCGGCAGCCTCTGTCTGAAGTCAGGAGTCTGAAGTCGGAAGCCTATTGACAGGCCGCCGGACGGCGGCCTTAACAAAACGTCTTGTCCGCATACTCCTGGAGTTCTTCCCGGAAATCCGGATGGGCTACGGCGATCATGGCCTGGGCCCGTTCTTTCAGGGAGAGGCCGGTGAGATGAGCCACCCCGAATTCCGTGGCCACGTTCTGGATCAGGGCCCGGCAGCCGGCAATGGAGCTTCCGGCGGCAATGGCCGGGACGATGTTGGAATGACGGACCCCTTTCTTGTCCACCCGGGAGGATTCGATGCAGATGTAGCCGGCGCCCCCATGGGACAGGAAGGCCCCTTCCAGGAAGTCCAGCTGGCCTCCTACCCCGGACAGCTGCCGGGTGCCGATGGATTCCGCATTTTCCTGACCCATAAGATCCAGCTGGACCCCGCCGTTGATGCTGATGTAATTGGAGATCTTCTCCATCACCCGGGGATTGTGGATGTAGTCCACTTCCGCCGGATAGAACAGCTCCGGTTTTTCCTGGAGCCAGTCATACAGTTCCTGGGAGCCGCTGGCCAGGTTCCAGGAGGCCAGGCCGGTCTTTTCCTCTTTCCGGGCGTTGGTCAGCTTCCCGGCCTTGTACAGGGCCAGGAAGGCGTCGCTGATGGTGCCGGTGTGGCACCCCAGGTCTTCCCGGTCGGACTGGGCCAGGATCTGGGCAATGGTAAAGGGAATGGTCCCCACCCCCAGGCTCAGGGTGGCCCCGTTGGGGATCTCCGCCACCACGTTCCGGGCGATCTGGAGATCCGCTTCCGAAGGAGTCCGGTAGCCGGAAGTGCACAGAGGGGCATGTTCCCCTTCCACAATGATGTCCGCATCATCCAGGGACACCCGGTGGGACCCGTCCACCCCCTGGAGGGTGGGCATGTGTTCATTGATTTCAAAGATCACGGTCCGGGCCTTCTTCATGATGGTCTTCCAGCAGTAGCTGGCCAGGCCCAGGCCGCAGTACCCGTTGGCATCGGGACGGGACACGGGCACTACCGCCACGTCCACTTTCAGATAGTCCCGGTACATTTCCGGCAGCAGCCGCAGCAGCATGGGGACGAAATGGAGCCGCCGGGCGGTGAACATCTTCCGTTCATAGGCTCCCAGATGCCAGCTGTAGTACTGGAAATGCTTCATTTCCGGGTCGCAGTCGATGGTGTGGATAATGGGACGGTACACCAGCCCGCCCCGGATCTTCACATCCGTCAGTTCGTCCTTCCGGGCAGCCAGGGCTTCATCCATCAGTTCCGGGAACCCGTTCCCGAAGCCGAAGTCCACCCAGTCCCCGCTTTTTACCGCCTTGGCCGCTTCCGCCGCCGTCATCACCTTGTTCCCATATTTTTCCAGCATAGTCTTCCTCCCAGCTCTTCGCTCTTCACTCTTCACTCTTCACTCTTCACTCATAATGATACCACAAAACGCCGGAGTCCCCGTTGGCAAAGGGGCTCCGGCGTCATTCATCAGAGGGGTTGGTTTCTTACCATTGAGGGATGGTCGTTCACGCTTTTTATTTGGTGAGATGGAAGGAAAAGCCTCCGATATCCCCGTCCAGATAGACGAAGATGACCTTTCCGTCAGCATCCCGGCGGATGGTTTCCTCCTTGAAGGAAATCCCTTTCCTGGCCAGGTCCGTCATGGCCAGTTCCACATCGGGAGTCTGGAGGGCGATGTGCCCGCATTTCCCCCGGGTGCTGTCCTTCATCACTTCGAACATGCCGTCAACGAAGATGTGCGTGTCATTTTCGTTGCCCGGCTCCAGGTCAAACAGGCTGCATAAGAGGGATACCAGCTGTTTGGCCTCTTTTTCGTTTTCACAGTTGATGCCCACATGCTTCAGCTTGTAGGTGATTTTCTCTGCCATGGATTCTGCCTCCTGTAAAGTGGGAGACGCTGTTATGGGAACGCCCCCCGTTTTCTTTCTATTTTACCTGAAGGACAGCCCCTTTGTCAGCAGAAGATACCAAAGCTGCATATTTTTTCAGCATGGGGGAAGTGGCCTTCACCACCGGTTTGAAATGTTTCTTCCGTTCCGCCAGTTCTTCGTCGGATACATCCATGGTCAGGCTCCGGTTGGGGATGTCGATATGGATCACATCCCCGTCCTGGATCAGGCCAATGGGGCCGCCGGCAGCAGCTTCCGGAGAAACGTGGCCGATACATGGCCCCCGGGTGGATCCGGAGAAGCGCCCGTCGGTCACAAGAGCCGTGCTTTCGTCCATGCCCCGGCCCACCAGGAGGGCGGTGACCAGGAACATTTCCCGCATGCCCGGACCCCCTTTGGGCCCTTCATACCGGAGGACGATCACCGTACCCGGTTTGATTTCCCCGGCTTCGATGGCTTTCATGGAATCTTCCATGCTGTCGAACACCCGGGCAGTCCCGGTGAATACATGCATGTTGGGTTTCACCCCGCTGGCCTTCACCACGGCTCCGTCAGGAGCCAGGTTCCCCCGCAGGATGGCAATGCCCCCTTCTTTGTTCTTGGGCTTGCTCCGGGGGAAGATCACGTCATTTTCCACCAGAGGCTGGGCGGCGATGTTTTCCTTCAGGGTGTGGCCGGTGACAGTGATATGGTCATCCAGCTTGTCTTCGATGGCCTTCAGCACCGCCGGCACCCCGCCGTTGGCGTGGAGCACGTCCACTGCATACTGGCCGGAAGGCCGCAGATTGCACAGATAGGGGACTTCCCGGCTGATCCGGTCGAAATCTTCCAGGGTCAGGTCCACATGGGCTTCATGGGCAATGGCCATCAGATGCAGTACCGAGTTGGTGGAAGCTCCCATGGCCATAACGGCCTTTACCGCATCCAAAAGGGCGGTACGGGTCAGGATATCCTGGGTGGTGATGCCTTCCTTCACCATGGCCACGATCCGTTTGCCGCTGGCCCGGGCCAGTCTCCGTTTTTCGGAAGAAACCGCCGGAGAGGTGCCCATCCGGGGCAGGGTCAGCCCCAGCACTTCCGCCAGGCAGCTCATGGTGTTGGCGGTGCCCATCATGGAGCAGGAGCCCACAGTAGGCAGGGAAGCCATTTCCATCTTCCGCAGTTCTTCATAGCTCATTTTGCCCACCTGATACTGGCCCACGAATTCCCGCAGGTTGCTCAGGCAGATGTTGGTGTACCCGTCGCAGTTGCCGGCCAGCATGGGGCCGCCGGTAACGATGATGGCGGGGATCTTCATCCGGGCTGCAGCCAGGATCATCCCGGGGACGATTTTGTCGCAGGAGGCCAGCATTACTACCGCATCCAGCTGGTTCCCTTCCACCACAGCCTCTACAGAGTCTGCGATGATTTCCCGGCTGGGCAGGGAATAGCGCATGCCGCTGTGGCCCTGGCACAGACCGTCGCACAGGGCGATGGTGTCAAATTCCCGGGGGATGCCGCCCGCTTCCAGGATACCGTCGCTTACATCCCGTGCCAGCTCCCGCAGGTGGATATGGCCGGGCACCAGTTCACTGAAGGAATTGGCGATCCCGATGATGGGTTTCCGGAAGTCATCCTCTTCCAGTCCCATGCTGTACAGAAGGGCCCGGTTGCCGCTGCGGCCCACTCCGTTGACCATGATTCCGCTGCGGTTGTCCTTGTATTTCAGTTCATTTCCGCTCATGGATTCTACCTCAATTCGTTGGTTGGTACGTTCTTATTCCAGGGTCAGCCCTTTTTCAAAAGCTTTCCGGTTGCTGTCGATGACTTTCTGCTTGCCGGCGAACCGTTTAGCAATGCCCTGTTCCACGCTTTCCGGCTTCAAAAGGCCGGTCTTTTTCATCATGGCCCCCAGGGCGATGAAGTTGGCACTCTGGATGCTGCCCAGTTCCACCGCCAGTTTCCGGAAGGGATAGCCGATGGCAGTGCCTTTGGCCCCTTCCTTAGGGGTCACTTCGTCAGAATCATAGAACACCAGGGTATCAGCGGTGAATTTGTCCACATACCGGTCATAGGCCACCTGGGCCAGGCACAGGATCAGATCCGGCACCGCCACGTTGGGATAGCCCACCAGTCCGTCGCTTAAGACCACGTCGGTTTTGGTGAAGGTCCCCCGGGCTTCCGCCCCGTAGGAGGCACTCATGGTGGCGTTGATGTTCTCTTCATTCAGGGAGGCAAGGCCCATGACTTCCCCAACGGAAACTACGCCCTGGCCGCCGACCCCAGACAATACGATTTCTTTTTTCATGGTTATCCCTCAATTCTGTTGGCATCGATGATCTTTTTGTAACTGGTGTAGTAGTCTTCCCGAGGTGCGTTCTTCATGCACCCTACCACAATCTTGCCCTTGAGCTCTTCTTCGCTCATTTTGGCTGCCTGGGCCACAGTTACGCTCTGTTCGTTCATCAGCTGCATCATGTGGGCAGCTGCTCCCAGTTTGTTGAATTTCCCGTAGTGGGTGGGGCAGGCGCTCATCACTTCGATCAGGGAGAACCCTTTCACCTGCATCCCTTCCTTGATCAGCTTCCGGAGCATCACCGGGTTGTAGGCCGTGGCCCGGCCCACATAGGAGGCACCGGCGGCAATGGCCAGCTTGCATACATCGAAGTTCTGTTCAATGTGGCCGTAAGGAGAGGTCTGGGTAATGCTGTGGGTAGGGGTGGTGCCGGAGTACTGGCCCCCGGTCTGGCCATAGTTGTAGTTGTTGGAGATGATGGCCGTCACGTTGATGTTCCGGCGGGCCGCATGGATCAGGTGGTTGCCCCCGATGGTGGTGCCGTCCCCATCCCCCATGGTTACCAGCACGTGGAGGTCCGGATTCCCCAGGGCCACACCGGTGGCGGCGGCCAGAGCCCGGCCGTGGGTCACGTGCATGCAGTTGATGTCCAGATAGTCATCCACCCGGCCGAAGCAGCCGATGCCGCTGACCAGAGCCATGTCATGCTTGTCCACTTCCAGTTCCGCCATCACGGCGGCAATGGACTGGAGCACGATTCCGTGGCTGCACCCGGCGCACCAGGTTTGAGGCAGTTTGTCAAACAGCATATAGTCCTTGTAAGATTTCATTATTTTTCACTCTCCTCATAAACATCCACGATCTGCTGGGGGGTAATCAGGATCCCGTCGGTCCGGTTGGCCTGGAGCACTTTGCAGCCATAGTCGTTGTATTTCCGGACTTCCCCGGCCAATTGACCCAGGTTCAGTTCCGGCACGATCACGGTTTTGGCCTGCTGGAGAGCAGCCCGGATTTCTTTTTCCGGCATGGGCCATACGGTGACCAGCTGCAGGAGACCGGCTTTCACGCCTTTTTTCCGCAGGATTTCAATGGCGCTGAGGGAGCTGCGGACGGAGCAGCCAAAGGAGATCAGGACCACATCCGCATCGTCCATCTGGTATTTCCGGGTGATGGTGATGTCGTCCACATGTTTTTCAATCTTGTCCACCAGGTAATGGGTCACCCGGTCGATGTTTTCCGGAGAGGGGCAGAATTCCCCTTTTTCGTCATGGGTGGAGCCGGTGGTCCGCATGAGCAGGTCCCGCTCCCCCACAGCCACCATGGGAGCTACTTCCGTGCCGCTGTAGTCATAGGGACGGAATTCAGACTGTTTCTTGGTGGCAGGAGCCTTCCGGTTGATGATTTCGTCCGGTTCCGGTTCCCGGATGGTCAGGGTTTCCCGCAGGTGTCCCACCACTTCGTCCGCCAGGAAGATCACCGGAGTCCGGTATTTTTCCGCCAGGTTGAAAGCGGTGATGGACAGGTCATAGCAGTCCTGTACGGAAGAGGGGCTGAGGGCGATGATGCTGTGGTCCCCGTGGGTGCCGTACTTGGCCTGCATCAGGTCTCCCTGGGCCGGTTTGGTGGCAGCCCCGGTGGAGGGGCCGCTGCGCTGCACATTGTAGAGGACGCAGGGCAGTTCGGACATGATCCCCAGACCCAGGTTTTCCTGCATCAGGGAGAAGCCCGGGCCGCTGGTGGCGGTGAAGGCCTTTTTCCCGGCCAGGGAAGCTCCCAGGAGGGCTGCCATGGAGCTCAGTTCATCTTCCATCTGAATGTAGATCCCGCCATGACGGGGCAGTTCCTTGGCAGCGGCTTTGGCCACTTCGGAACTGGGGGAAATGGGATAGCCCGCGAAGAAACGGGCGCCGGCGGCAATGGCCCCAGCGGTCATTGCTTCATTGCCTTCCATGAATTTCTTTTCTACCTTAGCCATTATTTGACCTCCACTTCAATTGCAAAATCAGGGCAGCGCAGTTCGCACAGCTTGCAGCCGATGCAGGCATCCGGGTGAGCCACCTTGGGATAGCTGCCGTAGCTTTGTTCCAGCACCTGTTTGGGGCACAGGGCAGAGCAGATGCCGCACTGCTTGCACAGTTTGTCATTGATGTTGATGGTGATTTCTTTGCTCATTGTCGATCCTCCCATATACGGGCTGCAGCCTTCCTGCAGTCTCACTCAGTCTTTTTTCGGATGGTTGATGATAAATTTGGGTTCCCGGCCGTTCAGCAGGTCGTCAATGGCCTGGGCGCAGTTCATGGCCACCGCATCCACCGCCTCTTCCGTCAGAGCCGCCGTGTGGGGGCATCCGATGTAGTTGGGCAGGCTGAACAGGGGCATGTCCGGAGCAGGTGGTTCCGTTTCGAACACATCCGCTCCCGCCGCTGCGATCCGGCCTTCCTTCAGGGCCTTGTACACGGCTTTTTCATCCCAGATGGCACCCCGGGATACGTTCAGCAGCACCGCCGTGGGCTTCATGTGGGAAATGGCTTCCTCGTCGATGATGTGGAAGGTCCCTTTGTTGAGAGGCAGGTGGGGAGAAACCACATCCGCCTGTTCCATCAGTTCATCCAGGGTATCCACGAATTCCACCCAGTCCGGGAACTGGCTCCGGTCCACGAACTTGTCGTACACCAGGGTCCGCATCTGGAATCCGAAATGGGCGATCTTCACGGCTTCCAGGCCGATGGGCCCAATGCCGATGCTGCCGAAGGTCTTGTACCGGGCTTCGTGGGTCTCGATGGCATCCCGGCTCTTCCAGTTGCCCTTCCGGATTTCCGTATTGAACTGGGGGATCTGCCGGAAGCAGGCCAGCATCAGAGAAATGGCATGTTCCGCCACCGAATAGGTGTTGCAGCCCCGGGCCAGGGTCACCGTGACATTTTTGGCGTCACAGGCCTCCAGATCGATGTTTTCGTAACCAATGCCGTACCGGGCGATGATCTTCAGGTTCTTCCCGGCATCCACCACAGTCTTGGTGTATTTTTCCGTCCGGGCGATGACCCCATCCACATCGGCAATGGCTTTGGCCAGGGTGGCTTCGTCCGTTGCTTCCGGGCTTACCAGTTCATACCCTTTTTTGGTCAGGAACTCACGGGCCACCGGTTTCAGGGCCTTGGGCACCAGGATTTTATACATGCTTACCCCTCCTATACATTCTTGCAAGGTCATGAGATTTCAACAGGGAAGATTCCTCTGGGAAAACCAGGGAAGGATCTCTGGCTTTCCCAGAGGAGCTGCCTTTGGCAGCTCCGGTTGAGCAGTCTGGAGTCAGAAGTCGGAAGACCCTGGAAAGGAACTGTCTGCCAGTTCCTTCTGAGGATAAAAACCTTCCAGTCTTTCCAGCTTCAGAAAAATTTGCCTGCAAATTTTATCCAGCGGCTCCAGACTCCAGACTTAACCGCTTATCAAATGAAATACTGGGCCACCAGCAGTTCCAGGAGACCGACGCCGGCCATGATCATGGACACAGCGGTTTTGCACTGGAGCTGTTCTTTCAGGTCGCTGACACCGAACATGCCGTTCCAGACCCAGAACCCGGAGTCGGTGAAGTACCCGAAGGAAATGGCACCCACGCAGCAGGACAGAGCCATGAGCAGCGGGCTGATGGTCAGCTGGCTCATCAAAGGCATGGTCAGGGAGGCGGAAGTTACGATGGCCACCGTAGCGGACCCCAGGCAGATCCGCATGAGAGCGGCGATGCAGAAGGGAATCAGCACCGCAGGCACCGGCCAGGTCACAACCATCTGGCCCAGCACATTGCCGATGCCGGAAGCCCGTACCACATACCCCAGGGAACCGCCCACACCGGTGATCAGCATGATGATGCCGGTGTCTTTGATGCCGTCATCCATCATCTTCAGCACTTCTTTGGTATCCCGGTTGGGCACCAGGCCATAAATGGCGATCAGGGTCCCGATCATCAGGGCCACAATGGGGCTGCCAAAGAGAGCCACAAAGTAGTAGTACCCGGCACTCTTGTCCGCTCCCATCAGATCCAGCACCGTCTTGGTCAGGATCATGATCAGAGGAACCACAATGGGCGCCGCGGAAATGGCCAGCCCGGGCAGATCCGTCCGGTTCAGGAACTGATCCAGAAGTTCCGTGGAAGCCAGTTTCACCTGTTCGCCCTGCTGAGGACGGACGTATTCATCATCTGTATTGACCACCTGGTAAATCTTCTTGCCGATCCATTTGCAGTAGGGGACGATCACCAGCAGCATGGGGATACTGAGGATGGCACCCCCGGCGATCATCTGCCCCACATCGATGCCCAGCATCCCGGCTGCGGTCAGAGGGCCGGGGGTAGGAGGCACCAGCACGTGAGTCAGCTGGAGCCCGCAGGCCAGGGACAGCCCCAGGCCGATGACGGATTTGCCGGTTACCTTGGAGATGGCTTTGCACAGGGGGCAGAGCATCACCACAGCGGAGTCAGCAAAAACCGGGATGGAAACCACCCAGCCGGTGACCCCCAGGGCCCATTCTTCATTGCCCTTCCCCACCAGTTTGATGAAGCTGATGGCCAGTTTTTCCGCAGCCCCGGATTTTTCCAGGATGGCCCCCATCATGACCCCCAGGCCGATGATGATGCCGGTGCTGGACAGGGTGTTGCCGAAGCCGGTGCTGATGGCGTTGATCACGCCCACAGTGGTTTTGCCCGCCACCTTCACGGTAAGGATGGGCATGCCTCCGATGATCCCGGTGATCAAGGCGGCGATCAGCATGGCGATGAAGCTGTGGACTTTTGTTTTAGCGACTAAGATTATCATGACCAGGATGCCCAGGCCCAAGCCCAGGACCATCCGTGTGGATTCTGCCATTTTCTATTCCTCCGATTCGTGAACCCTGTCCTTACCGTACCAGGCAGGGAGATTTTGCATCGAATTTCCAGCCGGGGATCAGGTACTGCATGGTGATGGCATCGTTCCGGACACCCAGGCAGTGTTTCTTGTACAGCTCGTGAGCCTTCATCACCTGTTCCCGGTCCACTTCCACACCCAGACCCGGTTTGTCCGGCACTTTAATGCCGCCGTCCACGATCTGCATGGGTTCCTTGGTCAGCCGTTCCCGGCCTTCCTGCCAGATCCAGTGCGTATCCAGGGCATTGTAGAAGCCCGGCACCGCAGCCCCCACCTGGACGCACATGGCCAGGGAGATGTCAAAGTGGTTGTTGGAATGGCTGCCCCAGGTGTAGCCGAATTCATGGCACATCTGCGCCACCCGTACGGACCCGTTCATGGTCCAGAAATGGGGATCAGCCAGGATAATGTCCACTGCCTGGCTTTCCAGGGAGTGACCCACCTGCCGCCAATCGGTGGCGATCATGTTGGTGGCGGTGGGGAAGCCGGTGCGCCGGCGGAATTCGCTCATGATTTCCCGTCCGGAATATACTCCTTCGGCACCGCAGGGATCTTCACAATAGGTCAGGATGCCGTGCATGTCGGACACATACTTCACAGCATCTTCCAGCAGCCAGGCTCCGTTGGGATCCAGGTCCATCCGGGCATCCGGGAAGGCTTTCTTCATGGCCTTGATGACTTTCATTTCTTCGTCACCGGGCAGCACGCCGCCTTTCAGCTTGAAGTCCTTGAACCCGTATTTTTCCTTGGCAGCCCGGCACAGAGCCACTACGCTGTCCGCATCCAGGGCTTCTTCGTTCCGCAGCCGGTACCATTCACAGTCGGAATCTTCTTCATGGTCGTAGGGCAGATCCGTTTTGTTCCGGTCCCCTACAAAGAACAGGTACCCCAGGAACCGGACGAAATCCCGCTGCTGCCCGTTGCCCAGCAGCCGGCATACCGGCATGTCCAGGAATTTCCCCAACAGGTCCAGGCAGGGGGCTTCGATGGCGGTCATTACATGGACCCCGGTCCGCAGATCGAAGGTCTGGTTCCCACGGACATCTTCTTCGCCGTTCTTGTCCAGATGGGCTTTCACCGCCAGCAGGGTGTTCCGGTAATCAGAAATTTTGGTCCCCACCACAATGTCCTTCACCTCTTCCAGGGCATTGGTGATCTTGGGGCCTCCGGGGACTTCCCCCACCCCGGTGTTTCCTTCAGAATCCGTAAGGATTACAATGTTCCGGGTGAAATAGGGGGCGTGCCCGCCGCTCAGGTTCAGCAGCATGCTGTCCCTGCCGGCAACCGGGTAAACTTCCATTTTGGTAATTACGGGTGTCATTGATTTGCTCCTCCTTGATCATAACCAACAGTATCCAACAATGTCACAGGCCCTTGACGATCCAATCCGACAGCTTCCCTGAAATTGCGCGTTTTCAGTCTATTGTGAATAGCGTCCGGATTCAATGTTTGACTTTATTGTAATTTTCATGTTACTATAAATCAAATTGTTTATTTTTAGTTATAAAATAAGTTTTTCTAAGTGAGGTGTGCCCGATGGATCTGAAACAGATCGAATACATCGTGAAGATTGCGGAAACCGGCAGCATCACCAAAGCCGCCGAGCATCTGTTCATTACCCAGTCCGCCCTGAACCAGCAGCTGCTGAAGCTGGAACAGCAGCTGGGGATCAAACTGTTCGTCCGGCACAAACATGACCTGACCCCCACCAGTGCCGGCCAGGTGTATCTGGAATATGGCCGGAACATGCTCCGGGAAAAACGGGAAGCCTACAACATCATCCACGACATGGCCCAGAGCAGCCTGGGAGATCTCCGGCTGACCTTTTCCCGGGAACGGGGCATCGACATGCTGGTAGCCACCTATCCCCAGTTCCACCGACGGTTCCCGGGGATCACCCTCCGGCCCCATGAAATGTTCGTAGTGGACCAGCTGAACTGGCTCAGCCGGGGAGATACGGACCTGGGGGTGGTGACAGTAACGGAGAAACAGAAGACCCCTGACCTGGAATTCGAGCTGATCCGCCGGGAACCCATGCTCCTGGCCATTCCCCGGGAAAGTCCCCGGGCAGTGGACCCGGCCCGTCCCGGCACTCCTTTGGAAGACCTGCCCTATCTGCCGGTGGATCAGTGCAAGGACAGTCCCTTCGTACTCATGTTCCCCAAATCCACCATGCGCCAGATCATCGATCAGGTGCTGAAGGAAGCGGACTACCATCCCTATGTGCTGTTCGAAAGCGCCAGCATCCGGGCCCTTCTCACCATGGTGAAGAACAACATGGCCTGCACCATCGTCTCCGCCGGCTACTACAAATACCAGGACAAGATCGCCTACTACCGGATCCCTGGAGACCCCTACTGGGAAATGTGCATTACCTATAAAAAAGGAGCCTACCTGAACAAGGCCATGCTCTACTACAAAGACCTGATCCACGAGTATTTCCAGGTAAAGGCCCCGTTGATCACAAAGAAATAAGGGGGATGTTGCACGTAAAAAATATGCGTGCAACATCCCCGTCAATGGTCAATTGTCAATCGTCAATGGCCGAATGATAAAAAAGCAGTGGCACGCGTATGTTTTTTACGTGTGCCACTGCTTTTTCATTCCCCTTTACTCTTCGTAAACCGGTTCGCCGCTGCGGTGATGCAGAAGGCGCAGAAGGCGGACAGGAACATGCAGAAGGCGAAGCCCAGCACATTGTTGGACAGGGTGGGGGCCACGATGCTGGGCACATAGGCGGTACCCCGGACATTGAAGTACCCTACGGCCACTCCCCCTACCCCGGCAGACAGGATGGCTCCGGCCATCACCACTTTATTGGAAAACATAAAGGGATAGGCCGCTTCCACAAAGGTCCCGAAGGCCATGTTGATGAACAGCCCGGGAATGGCCAGGGCCCGGTCGTCCTGCCGCCGGGGCGCCAGGATGTTGGCGGCCATGATCCCGGCGGACACCATTACCAGGCCCACCATGTCGATGGCTCCCAAAAAGGAGTTCCCGGTCTTTTCCATTTCCAGCAGGATAATGGGCAGGATGGCCGCATGGTACATGCCCCCCATAATGGCCGGCCAGATCAGGAGTCCCGCCAGGCCTCCGCAGAGCACCGGATGGATGGAGAAAGCCCAGTCGATCACGTAGCGGATCCCGTTGCCCACCGCTTCCGCCAGCGGCGCAATGAACAGGTAGATCAGGAGCCCGGCGGCCAGGCCTGCAACGCCCCCGGCCACAATATTGGCAGTGGTGGCAGGGAAATTCAGCTTCAGGCATTTCAGCAGCAGGAACTGGACCAGGATCCCGGCGATGATCCCGCCGATGATGCCCCCGATGAGCCCGCCCTTTACGGACAGGATCCCGGTGACCACCCCGGCCACAATGGCCACATCCCCCATGCCGGATACCTGTTTGGCGGCCACCGTGGCCACGATCACCGGCAGAGCGTCGATCATGATGTTGAAGATCTTTTCAAAGTATTCCAGTCCCGGCACCTTGCTGAGAATCAGGGTGAGGGCCATGGCAATGAATCCGGGGAGGGACGCCATCAGGATCCCCCGGACGCTGATCCGGGACAGGAGGCTCCCCTGTTCCCCGGCGTCCCCGGCGGTGACCCCGCCGTTCATGGCCGGCCGGTAGCTGAGCTTCCAGAATTTGGCCAGGGCAAACACATTGGCAATGGCCCGGGTCCGGTTGGTGGTGCCGGTGGTACCGGAAACCGCCACCACATTGAGACCCATGGACTGGGCGAGGGCCATGGAGGTACCCCCGGTACCAGTGGCCGCCAGCTTCTTGTCCGCGGCCGCCTCCATGGCTGCCCGGTTGGCTCCTTTGGGGTCACAGCTGGCCAGGATCAGCCCGTCCACTTTGTCCTCATCGATGAGCCCGGCGATCCGTTCGTCTTCCAGCACTGCTTCCCGGTTCACTTCTTCCAGGGTCCCCCGGAACACCACCTTCGGTTCTTCCCCGTTCCAGGTCCAC
Organism: Acidaminococcus sp. HCP3S3_G9_1; assembly: GCF_052122455.1. Lineage (NCBI taxonomy): Bacteria > Bacillati > Bacillota > Negativicutes > Acidaminococcales > Acidaminococcaceae > Acidaminococcus > Acidaminococcus sp. HCP3S3_G9_1. The sequence goes on from NZ_JBQKCH010000001.1 coordinate 283,102, forward strand.
AGTGCCGCTTTGGTGTCCGGTTTGGCCGTATCCATGGAGGCTTCCGCCCCGATGAACTGGATGGCGGTCAGTTCCATCCCCGCCCCTTTGATCTGCCGGACCATTTCTCCCAAAAGAGAAGCCGGATCTTTCCCGCCCAGGTTGTACAGGTTTCCCCCGCTGCTCCCCAGTATCGCCACTTTTTTCGTCATCCTCAGGACCCCCTCAGAAACCGAAACGGTCCGCCTTCCTCAGCCGGACCGTTCAGTTGTGTTTTGCTTTACTCCGCTAGTGTACTAAAATACAGGAAGTATGTCAAGATTTTCTCCCCCACACCTCCGGATTGGCCACGCCTTTCCATTCCTTTCCCTGGCACACGGCATAACAGCCTTCCACGGCGGCGCAGGCCATCCTGGCCCAGGAATCGGGGGTCAGGGCGGCACTGTGGGGGGTGCAGAGGATCCGGGGCGCCGTGAACACTGGGTTATCCAGATCCGCCGGTTCTGTCCCATACACATCCACGCCGGCCCCGGCAATGACGCCCTGGTTCACCGCATCCGCCAGGGCCTGTTCATCCACCACCGCTCCCCGGGCCGTGTTGATGAGAAAGGCGGTGGGTTTCATCATGGCCAGTTCCCGGGCTCCGATGAAATGCCGGGTCTCTTCCAGCAGAGGTACATGGAGGGACACGAAATCGCTTTCCCGGAGCACTTCCTCCAGGGTGTCCCCATACCGGCAGCCCGCGTCCTCCACCCGGGCCCGGTTCCGGGAATGGCTCCAGCCCAGGCAGTCCATGCCCAGGGCCCGGCACAGATGGGCCAGCAGGCTGCCGATGCCGCCTACCCCCACGATGCCCACGGTTTTCCCGGCCAGTTCCATCTGTTTTCCCTGGGCCCGGATTCCCCAGTTCCCTTTCCGGTTCTCGGCGTCCATTTCCTTCAGATCCTTGGCACAGGCAAAGATCAGGGCCAGGGCATGTTCCGCCACGCTCCGGGCATTGGCCCCGGGAGCCAGCACCACCGGGATCCCCCGCCTGGTGCAGTAGTCCACCGGCACATTTTCAAAGCCCATCCCCGGGCGTCCCAGCACCTTCAGGTTGGGGCACCGGCGGAGCACGGATTCCGGACATTTTTCCAGCCGGACAATGAGAGCATCAGCACTTTCCAAAAGGGCATCGGGGTATTCTTCCCAGTTTAAGCCGGGACCCACTTCCCACTGGATCCCCAGTTTTTCCATCATTTCCATCCCCGCCGGGGCCAGGGGCAGGCTCAGTACGAATTTCATCAGGCACCTCCCTGTTTACTCGATCCACCGGATCCATTCTTCCTGGAACCGGTCATGCTTCCTGGTTTCCTCTCCCGGATACCCCAGGGAGAACATGGCAAAAGCTTCTTCTTCCGCCGGCAGGCCGGCAATCTTCCCTACAGCCGCCATCCTTTCAGGCCGGGGATAGACCCCCATCCAGACGCCTCCCAGTCCCTGGGCATCGGTTTCGATCCAGAGATTTTCCAGGGCCGCACTGGTGTCCACCGGAGCAAACTCCGGCAGCAGGCAGTCTTTCCGATAGCTGATAACCAGAATCACCGGAGCCGCTGCAGCAAAAACGGAATACTGGCTGACGGCCGCCAGTTCCCGGATCTTTTCCCGGTCCGTCACCACGGTAAAGCGCCAGGGACGCTGGTTGCAGGCAGAAGGAGCCGCCATGGCCGCCCGGAGGATTTCCAAGATCTTTTCTTTTTCCACCGGTTTGTTCAGATATTTCCTTATACTGATACGATGAAACAAATTTTCCATAGTCAGGATCTCCTTTTCCCATATTCGTAAGCCTACTATACCAAAGCAGTAGGTTTCCTGCAATAGGGGCCGCACAACCAGCGGCCCGCCGGCTGTACTATACTTTCACCCTGGCGGTCCCAAAGCCCGCCCTGGGAAGGGTATAAGCAGGCGCCCGACACTTCGGCAACGTTGGCGGTCGCTTATGCCGCGGCTGGGGTCTGTGCGGAGCATGGTGGTGGGATTCGGCCAGAGGCCTTGTACTTTCTCTATATAAGAAAGGTGTATCCCCGCCTGGGGAGAACCCTCTACCCGCTAACGCGGGTCCTTTCCCCCTTGCTCCACGGGACTAGGTTGCTCCTATTCGTCGCATCCGTCGCAGGGGGACACATCTGGACCACTCCTGCAGGACGGATTTGGTCTCCGGCCTTGCTGGCACTTTGCACGAGTATACGTCGATTCTTCGGGAGCCGGGAGGGCAGGCCCAGGAGGAGTCGGCGGGACAACGCCGGGTGTCGTCGCTCCTGGGGTGGAGCACGCGGGCGATAGGGTCCGGCTTCCTGGTCCGTAGCCGCTGCCTTTGACCGTCAGGGCAAGGCGATAGGCTGTGAGCCTCCCGCCAGGGACGAACGGGTCTGCCCTCCCGGCGGAGAGCTTTCGCGGTTGAAAGAGTATAGACGCTTCTGCCCTCTGGGCGGCCATGCTCCGTTACTTTTGTAATGTTTCTATTTGCAAACTTATATTTTTATTGCAACCGTAAACATCCATCAGTAAACAATGGATAAATGTACCTGAAATTATTGACTTCCCTGCCGCCACGTGTTAAAATTTCATTCATATTTTCAGTTTGCTCAGGTAAACTGCCGTATTCTTTTATCCGGGGCGGGAAACTCCTTCACCGCCCTCATTTTATTTTCGGGGGGTATGTTTTTATGACCATGTGGACTGCACTGCTGATTGTCCTGGCCGTTTTTGCTTTCGGGGATCTGATTTCCCAGCTGACCCGGGCCCGGCTTTCTTCTCTTTTCGTCATTATGATGACCTTTCTGGTCCTGTTCATTTTCAAGATCATTCCGGCAGACATCATCAAACAGGCCGGTCTCACCACCCTGGGGCCCATTTCCATGGTGATGCTGCTGCTGAACATGGGCACCACCATTGACCTGGCCATGCTGAAGCGGGAATGGCGGTCCGTGGCCGCCAGCTGCATCGCCATGGCCATTGCCATTGCCTCCTGCCTGGTGCTGATTCCCTTCATCGGCCGGGCCAACGCCTTGGCTGCGGCACCGGTGATCAACGGAGGCATCATCGCCACCACCACCATGGTCAAAGCCGCCACAGACCAGGGACTGGCCATTACCGCCGCCCTGGCCGCCTTCCTCTATGCCACCCAGAAATTCGTGGGCACCCTGCCCGCCTCCTACTTCGGTCTGAAAGCCGCCCGCCGGTATGTGGAAGAATACCGGCAGCAGAAGGCAGCGGATCCGGACAGCGTCCTGACCCGGGAAGAGATTCCCCAGGACAGCCCCCGGCAGAGCTGGGCGGAACGGAACACCCGCCGGTTCACCATCTACATCAGCCTGTGCATCGGGGCCGCCAGTGCCTGGCTGGGCACCATCGGCGGCAAACTGACCCACAACTGGGTGGGGATGTTCCTGTGGTGCATGATCATCGGCCTGGTGCTCCGGAACCTGGGGCTGGTGCCTGCCAACCTGATCAAGAAAAACGCCAACGCCAGCGGCTTCTTCATTTTCGGGGCCCTTACCGCCATCGTCCCCTCCCTGGCCAAAGTGGATTTCAGCATGCTGGGCCAGCTGGGGATCACCGTGCTGGCCGTGTTCGCCGTAACCGTAGCCGGCATCGTCCTGGCCTTCAAGATCCTGCCTCTGTGGAAGATCGTGGGAGACAAGGACCTGTGCATCGGCATCGCCATGTGCCAGATGATCGGTTATCCCGGCACCCAGCTGATCAGTGAGGAAATCGCCAAAACCGTGGGAAAGACTCCGGAAGAAATCGACTACCTGGAAAAACGCATTGGCACTGCCTATGTGATTTCCGGCTTCACTTCCGTAACGGTGCTTTCCATTGTAGTGGCCACCATTATGGCCAAGATCCTGTAAAAAAGAAGGGAGAAACCTATGGATATTGTTGAAGAGTTCAAAGAGCTGGTACAGATTGACTCCGCTTCCGGCAAAGAACGGGCCATTGCGGACGCCCTTGCCGGAAAACTCCGGGCCCTGGGCTTTACGGTAACGGAAGACCGGGCAGGGGATACCTTTGGAGGGAATACCGGGAACCTGGCGGCCTTCCGGGAAGGGGACCGGCCCGGTTCCATCCTGTTCTGCAGCCATATGGACCGGGTGGCCAACGGCTTCCACATCCGCCCTCAGGAAAAAAACGGATACCTGGTGTCCGACGGCTCCACCATCCTGGCCGCCGATGATGTAAGCGGCCTTTGTGCCATCCTGGACGGGGTCCGCCGGGCGCTGGCCTCCCGCAGCCCTCTGCCCCGTCTGGAAATCGCCTTTACCGTGGGGGAAGAAGCCAACCTGTGGGGCGGCCGGGCCCTGGACCTGTCCCAGTTCCAGAGTCCTTTCTGTTATGTAATGGACAGCCCGGGCACCCTGGGCCGGCTGATCAACGGAGCCCCCGGTCTGGCCAAGCTCCAGGCGGAAGTCCGGGGCAAAGCCGCCCATGCCGGCAACGAACCGGAAAAGGGCATCAACGCCGCCCACATCCTGTGCCACCTGCTGGATACCCTGAAGGACGGCCGGCTGGATGCAGAGACGGTTTCCAACTTCCCCCTGCTGGGCACCGGGAACACCGCCACCAACATTGTCTGCGACCGGGCCTGGGTGAAAGGAGAAAGCCGCAGCCGGGACCGGAAGAAGCTGGAAGACTACATGGCCTATTTCCGCCGGCACTGTGAGGAAATCGTCCAGGGCACTGGAGCCCAGGTCACTTCCAGTGCGGAGATTTCCTTCGCCCCCTTCCGGCTGGAGGAAAAGGAGCCGGTAGTGGCTCTGGCCTGCCGGGCCCTGAAGGCCATGGGCATCCAGCCCCGGATCGAACAGGGAGGCGGAGGCATGGACGCCAACATTTTCAACGCCAAAGGCCTCCCTTCCCTGGGCATAGCCACCGGCTACACCAAGAACCATACCAAAGAAGAGAACCTGGACCTGGAAAGCTTCACCCGGAGCGGAGAACTGGTGGAGAAGCTGATAGAGATGGTGGAATAAAAAAAGGGGCTGTTGCAAAAGCAACAGCCCCTTTGGTCAGCAGTCCTTATTTTCTATTCTTCCAATACATCCAGAAATACAGCACCTCCAGCACGCAGCAGGTGGTCCAGCCCACCGGGTAGCCGAAACCTACGGTGAGGGGAGTATTGCTGATGTACCGGGTCATGATGTACAGATAGATCTGCCGGACCAGCACAAAGGACAGGAGCATGATCACCATGGGTCCCATGGAATCTCCCCGGCCCCGGAGGGCACCGGCCAGCACCTGGTTCACACAGTTGCACAGCAAGAAGAAGATGTTCACGTGGATGAATCCCACCCCGGACTGGATCACCGCTTCGTCCCCGGTGAACAGCCGCAGGGAGAAATCAGCAAAAATGAACAGCAGGGCGGCAATGGCCCCGGTAATGGCCAGGCTCAGAAGGATGGATGACACAGTCCCGTCGTTGGCCCGTTTTTCTTTTTTGGCCCCGATGTTCTGGGCCACGAAGGTGGTGGCTGCCATGGCCATGGACAGGATGGGCAGCATGACGAACTGGTCCAGCTTGTTGTAGCAGCCCCATCCGGCCATTACCGTGGCCCCGAAGAAGTTGATGTAGGACTGGACGAAAATGTTGGAAAAAGAAGTAATGATGCTCTGGACGGCGGTAGGCAGCCCCACCCGGAAAATCTGGCTCAGCAGGTTCCGGTCCAGGCACAGGTCCCCGAAGGAGAACCGGTACACATCCCGGGTCCGGAGCAGCACCCCCAGGGTGGCTCCGGCGGAAATGAACTGAGCGATGATGGTGGCATAGGCCACCCCGGCGATTCCCCAGTGGAACACCAGTACAAACAGCAGATCCAGGACAATGTTCAGGATGCTGGTAAGGATCAGGAAATACAGGGGCCGCTTGGTGTCCCCCACTGCCCGGAGCACCCCGCTGCCCATATTGTACACCAGAAGCCCGGTGACCCCGGCAAAATAAATCCGGAGATAGAGGGCCGCCTGGTCGAACACATCCGCCGGAGTCTTCATGAACTGGAGCATGAAATCCGTGCCGGCAAAGAAAAACACCGTGAACAGCACGCACAGGCAGAAGGTGGCCGCCATGGTGGTTTCCACCGCCCGGTGGAGCAGGCCGTGGTCCTTGGCTCCAAAGCATTTCCCGATGATCACCGTAGCCCCGATGGAGAATCCGTTGAAAAAGAAAACGGACATGTTGGTGATCATGGTGGTGGAACTCACCGCCGCCAGGGCCTGGGTCCCCACAAAATTCCCCACCACAATGGAATCCACCGTGTTGTACAACATCTGGAAAATATTCCCGATCATCAGAGGCAGGGCAAACTCCAGGATAAGCCGGGGAATGCTGCCGGAAGTCATGTCTTTGGTTGTGGTACGGACCATGGGGATCCCTGCCTTTCGTTGATTTGGTATAGATGACATTTATTATACCATAGAAAAAGGAGCTGTTGCACAGGCAACAGCCCCGTCGTATGTGTCAACAAATTCTCGGTGAAACCTTCATTGCCGTATAGTTATTCAGAAATAGAGTCAAAAATTTTTTATCGTTGCTTCGACGGAGACGACGTAGGGGTTTCGCCGCAGGCAAACCCATCCCGGCCTCCCAAAGGGGAAAAGTCCTCCTATACCCGTACTGACTTGCACCTCACCCTTCCGTCGGGAGGGCAGACCCGTTCGTCCCTGGCGGGAGGCTCACAGCCTATCGCCTTGCCCTGTCGGTCAAAGGCTGCGGCTACGGACCAGGAAGCCGGAGCCTATCGCCCGCGTGCTCCACCCCAGGAGCGACGACACCCGGCGTTGTCCCGCCGACTCCTCCTGGGCCTGCCCTCCCGGCTCCCGGGGTATCGACGTATACCCGCAAAGAATACCAGCATAGCCGGAGGCCAAGTCCGCCCTGCAGGGGCGGACTTTGGGACCGTCCTTATTACCAGTTCAGTGCTGCGGCCAACTGTCCCATGGGACTGCTGCTGGGACCGTAATTGGCAATTCTGCACTGATAGGTACCTACGTGAGGGACGAATATCGGCTTTTTCACCGCTTCTCTCACCGCATTCCGGTACTCTTTCCGGGTTTTCAAAGGATAGAAGGGCTTTCTGCCTTCGCGCCGGACCAGACGGCGGGAAAATGTGACCATCCCGAACATGCAAAGCACAGTACGCCGGTCGATCCGCAGTACTTCCTGCTTTCCCGCATACTGCCTGGCCATCTCAGCATCGTAAATCTCCAGAGCCCGGGCAAAAGTCTGGCAGATGAAAAGAAAGGCACAATCCTGTTTTTTATTCATAAGAACCCGTCAGCCACGGGTTCTTTCCATCGGCCAGTGACCAGTGACCGTTGACCAGTGACAAAAAGGGACTGTGAAAAAATGATTTCTCAGTTTTTCACAGTCCCTTTTTCCATCAATCCAACGCGGCAAAGGCCTGCTTCAGATCGTCGATGATATCGTCAATATGTTCCGTGCCGATGGACAGCCGGATGGTGGCCGGGGTGATCCCGGAAGCCGCCAGTTCTTCTTCGTTCATCTGGGAATGGGTGGTGGAAGCCGGATGGATCACCAGACTCTTCACATCCGCCACATTGGCCAGGAGGGAGAAGATCTTCAGATGGTCGATGAACTTCTGGGCAGCGGCGGCGCCTCCTTTGATTTCAAAGGTGAAGATGGAAATCCCGCCGTTGGGGAAGTACTTCTTGTACAGTTCATGATCCGGATGGTTGGGCAGGGACGGATGGTTCACCTTAGCCACATGAGGATCCCGGGCCAGGAAGTCCACCACCTTCAGGGCATTTTCCACCTGACGTTCCACCCGCAGGGACAGGGTTTCGGTGCCCTGGAGCAGCAGGAAGGCGTTGAAGGGAGAAATAGTGGCCCCGGTATCCCGGAGGATCAGGGTCCGGATGTAGGTTACATAGGCGGCAGGGCCCACGTCCTTGGCAAAGCTGATCCCATGGTAGCTGGGGTTGGGGTCAACCAGCCAGGGGAACCGGCCGGAAGCCACCCAGTCGAACTTGCCGCTGTCCACGATGATGCCCCCCAGGGTGGTGCCATGGCCGCCGATGAATTTGGTGGCGGAATGGACTACCACGTCAGCCCCGTGTTCAAAGGGCCGCAGCAGGTAGGGAGTGGCAAAGGTGCTGTCCACAACCAGAGGGATCTTGTGTTTGTGGGCAATGGCGGCCACTGCATCGATGTCGATCAGGTTGGCGTTGGGGTTGCCTACGGATTCAATGTAGATGGCCTGGGTGTTTTCCCGTACGGCCTCTTCGAAGACCTGTACCCCTTTGGTGGGATCCACGAAAGTGGTTTCAATGCCGAAATCCGGGAAGGTATGTTCGAACAGGTTGTAGGTGCCTCCGTACACGGTAGTGGCGCAGACAATGTGCTGACCGGCATGGACCAGGGCCTGCATGGCGTAGGTCACGGCAGCGGCGCCGCTGGCCGTAGCCAGAGCAGCCACCCCGCCTTCCAGGGCGGCGATCCGTTTTTCAAAAACATCTTCCGTAGGGTTGGTGAGACGGCCGTACACATTCCCGGCATCCTTCAGGGCGAACCGGTCAGCCGCGTGCTGGCTGTTCCGGAACACATAGGACGTGGTCTGGTAAATGGGCACTGCCCGGGAATCGGTGGCGGGATCTGCCTGTTCCTGCCCTACATGGAGCTGCAGGGTTTCAAAATGGTATTTCTTTTCTTCGCTCATTGTCTTTGCCTCCCAATATCATTCCGCTTAATTACTACTGCTTTAGTATGATTTACATTATAGGGATTCAAACCCTGGCTGTCAATAGAATTTGCAATCTTTTTTCTCATCAGTCATTCCGGGCCAATACACAGACCATGACGATGATGCACAGAGCTCCCAGCAGTTCTACCGGCCCCACCCGGTTCCCCATGACCGCCACGGAGAAAAAGTAGGCGGAGAGAGGTTCAAAGGCTGCCAGGGCCCCGGTTTCCGCCGGAGGGATGTATTTGGTGCTCTCCAGGTACACATAATAGGCCACCAGGGTTCCCAGCACGAACAGGATCCCAAAAGCCGCCGCCGTGTGGATGTCCAGGACGGCCCCCTCCAGAGTGGGATGGTGGAACAGTTTCAGGAGCAGAGCATTCCCCAGGCTGCTCCAGCCCAGGATCAGGAAACAGCTGTACTTTTTCAGCAGTACTGCCGCATAGGCCGTATAGAAAGCCATGCCGAAGGCCCCCAGGATCCCGTACACCAGAGCCTCCCGGGAGACCGCCAGGGACGCCCCCTGGCCCTTGGTGGCAATGAGGGCCGTCCCCAGAAGAGCCAGCACCACCGCCAGCACTTCCCGCCGGGTGGGCAGCCGCCGGTCCTTCACCAGGTACATAAGCAGCAGGATGGCGGGCATGGTGTACTGGAGCACCGTGGCCGTGGCCGCATTGCTGTAGTAGATGGCCTTGAAAAAGGTCACCTGCATGAGATACAGCCCCAGGACAATGAACTTCATCATCCATTTCCAGTCGTTTTTCAAGGGGGCCAGAAGATCCTGCTTCTGGAAGAGGCAGATCCCCAGGAAGGAGATCCCGGTACAGATCATCCGCCAGAACAGGATGGTGGACCAGGTGAAATGCTGATCCACCATCAGGTATTCCACACTGTTGCTGCTGCTGCCCCACAGAGTGGCCCCCAGTAGGACCATCCCCACACCGATTTTCTTCTTCCGTTCCATCAGCCGTCTCCTTTCTGTCCTCCGGCCCCCTCCTTCAGACAGTTCTATTCTACCTTTTTTCCCGTTCTCTGGCCAGACGGGTTTCCCCCTGATTCCAGCCCTTCCGGATAATATCCTCCCCGAACCGCTGCTTCAGGGCGTCCAGGGCCCGGTTCCGCTTTTCCTGCCGTGCATCTTCCACAGCCAGGCTCTGGGATCCTCCATCCACCAGGTGGCTGACGCTGACTCCCAAAAGCCGCACCGGCTGGGTCCAGGGCAGCTGCCTGGCCAGGAGACGGATCTGTTCCATCAGGGCCTCATCCTGGCACACCGGTTCCTCCACCGTCCGGCTCCGGGTCAGCAGCTGGAAGCCGGCGGTCTTCACCTTCAGAGTTACCGTGCAGCCGGACAGGCCGGCGCACCGGAGCCGCCACCCCACCTGCTGGCACAGGTCCCACAGGGCTCCCAGACAGGTTTCCGGCCCCACCAGATCCACCGGGAAGGTGTTCTCCTTCCCCAGGGATTTCCGCTGTTCGTCCGGCACCACCGGACGGCTGTCCAGGCCCCGGGCCCGGTCCCGGATTTCCTCCGCGTTTTTCCCTAAAAGAGACCGCAGGATCCGGGGATCGCAGCCCGCCAGCTGGCCAATGGTCCGGATGCCCATTTTTTCCAAGGCCCCCACGGATTTCTGCCCCAGTCCGAAGATCCGTCCCACCGGCAGGGGCCCGATGAAGGCCGCCGCCTCTTCCGGCCGGATGATCACCAGCCCGTCCGGCTTCCGGAGATCGCTGGCCAGTTTGGCCAGGAATTTGTTGGGGGCCAGCCCCACGGAAGCGGTAAGGCCGGTTTTTTCCCGGATCACCTGTTTGATCCTGGGTCCCAGGGCATACACATCCCCGGCCAGGGCCTCCATACCCGTAAGGTCCAGGAAGGCTTCATCGATGGACAAGGGCTCCACCACCGGGGAAAATTCCCGGAAGATCCCCCGGATTTCCCGGGAGATTTCCGTATACCGGTCATACCGGCCCTGGACATAGATGGCCTGGGGACAGAGCCGCCGGGCCGTGGCCATGGGCATGGCGGAATGGACCCCGAATTTCCGGGCTTCATAGGAGCAGGTGGACACCACTCCCCGGCCGGAAAGCCCTCCCACAATCACCGGTTTTCCCCGGTATTCCGGATGGTCCAGCTGCTCCACCGAAGCAAAGAACGCATCCATATCCACATGCATGATGTACCGCTGACGGACCATTTTGATGTCCTCCTTTTGGAAAAGGGCTGTTGCTTGCGCAACAGCCCTTTTTTAAGGTCTCGGGTCTCGAGTCGAGAGTCTCGAGACCCTGGATAGAACCTGTCCTTCAGCCAGGTTCTTCTTATTGTGTATAACCGTAGGGGGCGCAGGCCCGGCGCCCCGCAAAATGCACAGATAATCGATGATTTGGCGGGCTGCCCGGCGTGCAGCCCCTACGGTACCGATTTACACGTTCAAAAATTTACCTGCAAATTTCTCATTCGGCTCGGGACTCGAGACCAATCCGCTATGCGGCTCTTGAGACCGGAGTATTACACGCAGCATGCAGCACCCCCGTCAATGGCCGAAGGATGCCAGCTCCGCTGGCTTAGAACAAAAACGGCGTCCAGTTGTCCAGGATCCCGTAGTGCTCGATGACAGCCTTCAGGCCGATCAGCAGCAGGACGAAGCCCCCTGCTTTTTCTGCCCGTTCCTTGCCCCACATGCCGATCACCGAACCGCAGGCGCAGCCCAGGAAGGACAGGCAGAAGGTGATGGTGCCGATTTCCAGCACCGCCGGCAGGATCCGGATATCCAGGAAGGCGAATCCCACACCCACCCCCAGGGCATCCAGGCTGGTGGCCACCGCCAGACCCAGCATGGTCCGGAATCCGGTGACCTTTTCTTTTTCCTGGTCCTCCCCGGCCTCTTTGATCATGTTCCAGCCAATGTAGGCCAGGATCACAAAGATGATCCAGTGGGAATAGGCTTCCGCCACCCTGGCGAAATGGCTTCCCAGTTCGTAGCCGATAAACGGCATCAGGGCCTGGAACACTCCGAACCAGGCTCCGAAAATCAGGCCTCCCTTGAACCGTTCCCGGCCTTCCATTTTCAGCCCCCCGCAGACGGAAACCGCAAAGGCATCCATGGACAGGGACACCGCCAGCAGGAAGAGAGTCAGGGCACTCATTTCCGGATCCCCTGGAAGACGAAATAGGTCAGGAACTTCAGTACCCGCAGTTCCTTTTCATTGTGCCGCTTGTCTTCGCTCATCTTTCCAAACACCGGCAGGGCTGTCTTCAGCATGGCCTTGGTGATCCCGTGCTGGCGCACCCCTCCCTGGAGGACGGATTTCTCGAATCCTTCCAGCACCTGGAGGGTCTGGCGTTTTTCCGCCCCGGTCAGTTTCCCGTTCCCCAGGATCTGCTTTTTGATGACTTCTTTCTGTTCCAGGAAGTCCTGTTTGTCCAGGAGTCCCGTTTCTTCTGCTGTCATGTTTCTCTTTTGCTCCCCTTGTTTCCAGGCCCTGTCCACAGGCAGGGCCCCATTGATTGTATCTTGTTATTTTACCATTTTCCCCGGTCTGAAATCAACGGACAACCCGCAGAGGCTGGGAACCTCCCGTCAGGCACACCGGCCCGTCAGGACCGATCCGGTAGGTGTTTTCCGTGCCCACCATCCCCAGTCCCGGCAGGGCGATCTTGGGTTCCACTGCAAAGACCATGTTTTCCTCTACCCGGTCCTTCACTCCCCCGGCGATCACCGGGGTCTCATCCATGCACATGCCGATGCTGTGGCCCAGGAACCGGCCTCCGTTCATGAACATCTTTTCATAATAAGGATCGAAATCTGCCATCACCTGGTCGTAAATGTCCCCCAGCACCGCTCCCGGTTTCAAAAGAGCCAGGGTCTGCTGTTCCAGATCCAGACAGTAATTGTAGGCCCGGAGGATTTCCTCTTTGGCCGGATCCCGGTCCAGGTCCCCGAAATAGTACACCACCGTCTTGTCCGTGTTGTACCCGTCCACCCCGCAGGGAATGTCCAGGTACACCAGCCGGCCCGGCTTCAACAGCCGGAAGGCCGACCCGATACTCTGGACCGCCACACAGGTGCCGCTGGTGCCCCCGGGGCCGTCAAAGGCAGTCCGCACCAGGGCGCTTTTCCCGAAGGAAGCCAGGCCGATGGCATCTTCCCCGGTAGGCCGGTTGGTCCGGGCCACCCCCTGGCTGCCTTTCAGCACCATCCGCAGGTACAGCTGGATGGCCAGTTCCGCTTCGCTGATCCCCACCTTCAGGAAAACCGGAGCCTCGTTCATCAGCACATCCGCATGGATCCGGCCGCTGCGGCTCAAAAGAGCCAGTTCATAGCCGCTTTTCACGCTCCGGAGGCCGCTGAGCACCGGATCCAGGTTTTTCCGGACTTCAAAAGGGAAATATTTCCGGAAGAACCGGAGCCATTCCAGGGAGGTGTGCTTTTCATCCAGGTACACTTCCCGGGGCAGGGCGTCCCCGTAGTACTCCGCCGGTTGCCGGTAGCTGTGCATCCGCCGGATCCACCCTTCCGGCAGGAGACTTTCGTTGAGAGCCCGGGCCAGGCTCCGGCGCACCCACAAAATGGCGTCCTGGGGACGGACCAGGAAGGCACCCTCCTGCATGGTACCGGTAAAATAATACATGTCCAGCTTGTCGGTGATCACCGCCAACTGCCAGGCCGGATCCTGCCGGGACAGGGCCTCCCGAAGCCGGGCCAGCCGGTTTTCCAGTTCCTCCCGGGGTACCCGGCGCAGATCTTCGCTGATCAGGATATCATGTTCCAAAATGGTCATAGGATGTTTTCCTCCTGTTGTTTTACTGGGAATGTCCCCATCTTACCACGAAAAAGGAGCTGCTGCACGAAAAAGGTACAGCAGCTCCTTCTGGGAGTTCCTCATGATGCTGATCCGGAGGGACGGACCAGGACGAAATCAGGCTCGTTGAATTCGTTGTCCTTATTATAGGACAGGTTCTGTTTTATGTCAACTTCATTTTATTTTTGGTTTACCTTTTCCCAGGCAGCCGGCTCTCAGGCCAGCACCTGTTCCAGGATATCCATGGCCTGGGTCAGCTCCGCCCGGGTAATGGTGAGAGGCGGGTTGAAATACAGCACATCTCCCAAAGGCCGGAGTACCAGTCCCTGTTCCAGGGCCTTTTGATAGAAGTGATACCCCAGCCGTTTTTCCGCCGGGAAGGGCCGTTTGGTCTTTTTGTCCGCAACCAGTTCCAGGGCGTGGATCAGGCCGATGTGGCGGATTTCTCCCACCAGGGGATGGTTCCCGAACCGGGCTTCCATTTCTCCAGTGAGCCACCGGGCGGTTTCCCGGGCCCGGGGCAGGATCTGTTCCTGTTCCAGCACATCCAGCACCCCGTGGGCCGCCGCACACCCCAGGGGATTCCCGGCATAGGTGTGGCTGTGGAGAAAGGCCTTATGCTTGCCGTAATCATCGTAGAAGGCCTCATAGATCTCCCGGGTGGTCACCGTCAGGGACATGGGCAGGTACCCTCCGGTCAGTCCTTTGGACAGGCACAGCACATCCGGGGTGATCCCGGCCTGGCCGCAGGCGAACAGGGTACCGGTCCGGCCGAAGCCCGTAGCGATTTCGTCGGCGATCAGCTTCACCTCATAGGCATCGCACAGCGCCCGGAGCTTTTGGAGATAGAGAACCGGGTACACACGCATGCCGGCGCTGCCCTGGAGCAGGGGCTCCACGATCATGGCGGCAGTTTCCCGGCCGTGGAGGGCAAAGGCTTCTTCCGCTTTGGCGAAGCATTCACACCGGCAGTGGTGCCGGTCCTTTCCATAGGGGCAGCGGAAACAGTCCGGGGCTTCCACATGGATGTTGTCCATCATCATGGGCTTGTACAGTTTGGCGAACAGATCCATGCTCCCCACGGACAGAGCCCCGATGGTTTCTCCGTGATACCCTTCCGTCAGGCACATGAACCGCTGTTTTTCCGGATGGCCGGTCTGGGCCCAGTACTGGAAACACAGCTTCAGAGCCGCTTCCACTGCCGCCGATCCGTTGTCGTGGAACTGGAACCGGCACAGCCCTTCCGGCACCAGGGCCTTCAGCCGTTCCGCCAGGGTAATGGCCGGGGCATGGGTGAAATTGGCAAAGATCACATGTTCCAGTTTGTCCAGCTGGTCTTTGATCCGTCCATTGAGCACCGGATTCCGGTGGCCCAGCAGATTGGCCCACCAGGAGCTGACAATGTCCAGATAGGCTTTGCCGTGGATGTCGTAGAGCCAGACTCCCTGGGCATGATCGATGACCATGGGAGGCAGGGTTTCGTAATCTTTCATTTGTGAACAGGGATGCCAGATCAGGTCCAGGTCCCGCTGTTCCATCGTTTTGTGTTCCATTTTCGCCTCCTTAGGTATAGGTTTCCAGCAGTCTGTCCAGAGGGCCTTCCAGTTCCCGGTCCCCTTCCTTTACACAGGCCAGCACCGGCAGGCCGGTAAGTTCCTCCACCATGATCCGGTTGTCTTCCTGCATCCGGTCTCCCGGTTTCCACCGGTTGAACAGGATTCCCCGGACAGGAATGGCCCGGTGCCGGAGATATTCCACCGTCAGCACCGTACTGTTGATGGTCCCCAGTCCCCCATCCGCCACCAGAAGGCAGCCCAGGTCCAGAGCCTGGATCATTTCCTCCAGCAGCAGGTGGTGAGCCTTTTCCCAGCCCAGAGGACACAGGATGCCCCCGCTGCCTTCCATGGTAAGATACTGGTGCCGGTCTTTGGCCTTCCGGAAGGCCTGCCGGATCTTGTCCAGGTCCACCGGATGGTTGTTGATCCGGGCCGCCAGATGAGGGGACACCGCTTCCCGGTACACATAGGTCACCAGATCTTCCAGAGGGTCCGGGATCCCGGCGGTTTCCTTCACCCAGGCCGCATCCCCGGGCACCAGTTTCCCGTTTCCGTCCGGTTCCGCCCCGCTGAGGGCGGCCTTGTAGTAGCTGCCGTCCAGCCCCGCTTCCCGGATCTTCTTCACCAGAAGCCCGGTCACATAGGTCTTCCCCACATCCGTACCCGTTCCCGTAATGAATATCGCTTTGCCCATTGCATTCCTCTCCTTACACCCAGATTCCCGCTTTCCGGCACCGGAGCCCTACAAAGGCCGCTCCCAGGCACAGGAGGAAATCCGGCACCACCTGGAGTACCCCGCAGTACCACAGGGCCGCCCAGAAGCCGATGGGGGCCTGGACCAGATAGTTGGAGGACAGCCAGAAATAGCTGATCCCCAGCACATAGACGATGACCATCCCCACCAGGTTGATCCCCAGGAGCCGGGACAGGGTCACCTCAGCAGTTCCCTGCCGGGCCAGCTTCCCGCAGACCCAGGCCTGGATGGTAAACCCCACCAGATACCCAAAGGTGGGCTGGAGCACATAAGAAGGCCCTCCTCCCGAAGCAAACACCGGGATCCCCACAAGGCCCATGACCACATAGGTCCCTACGGCCAGGGCTCCCAGCCGGGCTCCCAGCAGCAGTCCCGCCAGCAGGGTGAACATGAACTGCAGGGTGTACACATCGCTCCCCACCGGGATCCGGATCAGAGCCCCCACTGCCACCAGGGCAATGAACAGCCCGCACAACACCATTTCACGCAAACGCACAGCCTCACCTCCAGAATTTTCAGACTTCCTCACCATACAGGAAATGGTCTATTTCGTCAACCTAGTATTTTGGTATAGTTAACGTAAAAGGTGAGCTGCAATGCAGCTCACCTTTTTGTCAGCTGTCAACCGACAGCCCTTACACCTTCTCAAACCGGTACTTCTGCTTCACTTCCGGATACTTCTTATGATCCACTTCGCTGTAGAACATGGCAGAGGGGCGGACGTAGAGTCCGAAATCTCCGTAGAGGGCCTGGTACACCATCAAAGGCTCCCGGGTTTCCGAATGGACCGCCGGGCCGATGATCTGGTACAGGTACCGGTTGGTCCGTTTCTCCTCCTCCGTCAGCCGTTCCCGTTTAAAATGCCGGACAATGTCACCTGGATGAAAAATACGGTTTTCCATTTTCATTCTCCTTGTAATTAAAATAAAGGAACCCGCAGCAGGCGGGTTTCTTTAATGATAAACGCATCCGTTGGATGCTAACCCACCACCAGCCTCACGGCTGGTCCCCCGCCCTTGAAAAGGGCGGATAAATGGCACATCGGGCTTACGCCCTTGTGCCGCAAGCAAGGGCCAGAGGCCCGAGCGTATATCCGCCCCTTTGCAAGGGCGGGGGACCGTTGCGCTTGCGCAATGGTGGTGGGTTAGCAGCGCCAGCTGCGTTTCCCTTCAAAGGCCGGCGGATGCCGGCCTTCCTTCGACCGTTGACAGCTGACCGTTGACCGGCCTGCAGCCCTACTTCCTCTCTCCGCTGATCATGCCCCCCAGCACCAGGCAGATCCCGGCCAGCTGGAGCTCCGTAATGGGCTCCTGGAGCACGAATACGGAAATACACACAGCCACTACCGGATCCACATAGCTGAGGATGGCGGTGGTCTGGGCCGGCACCTGGGTCAGGCTGCCGAAATAGATCCCGTAGGCCAGCCCGGTATGGACGATCCCCAAGAGCAGGGTCAGCCCCCAGCCGGCGGCCGTCATGGTGTGGAAATCCAGCTGTCCGGTGACCAGGCAGTAGGCCAGCAGGAAAAAGGCCGCCGTCCCCAGCTGCACCGCCGTCTGTTCATAGGAATCCAGGCCCTGGATGGTCTTGCTCAGCACAATGATCCCGGCATAGAAAAGGGCACCGGCCAGAGCATACAGGACTCCGGCAATATCACCCATGTCCCCGTTGGAGCCCAGCACCCCGGATACCAGCAGCATGCCCCCGATGGTAATGGCCGCGCACACCAGCTTCCGGCGGCTGATGGTCTCATGGAACACCAGAGGGGCTGCCGCCAGCATGAACACCGGAGCCATGTAGTAGCACAGGGTGGCAATGGCCACGGTGGTATGGTTGAAGGCTTCAAAAAAGAACACCCAGTCCAGCCCCAGGAGAAGGCCGCTGAGCAGCAGCTTCGGGGCACGGGCCTTCAGCCGGTCCCGGTGGAAGGGGATATGGCCCCCCTGCATCAGCACCAGCAGAGTCAGACACCCCAGGGTGGCCCGGAGAAAGGCCAGAGGCACAGAGCCCAGAGGGATGAACCGGCGCACCAGACCGATGGTGCCGAAAATGGCCAAAGACAGGAGCATCTGCCCCCGGGGAGAGAGAAATGAAAAATTCATGGAATGGTTTCCGTCCTTTGCTTCAGTTTGGGAAAAAAGGGGGCTGTTGCCGAAGCAACAGCCCCGACAACCTAAGTTGTACCACCTTTGTACAACCTGTTTTACCGATAGGCTTTCTGGTAAATGGCCACACAGTCTTCCCGGGTCAGGGCCATCCGGTCGTTGGCAAACAGGCCTTTCATGGCGGTCATGGCATTTTCCGCCATTTTGGGGAATTCATCCGGAGCAATCCCGTAATCGCTCATTTTCAATCCGTCCACGCCGCAGGCTTTCTGGAGATCGGCCAGGGCCGCCAGGAAGTCCTCCGGCCCCCGGGCCTCCTTCCGGCCCAGGAACCGGGCCAGATCCGTCAGCCGGTCATCACACACATGGTGCTCTGCCAGCCAGCCGAAATAGGCCAGGGAAACCATGATCAGCCCGGCACCATGGGGCAGGGCTTCATGGTAGGCACTCATGGCATGTTCCAGGGAATGTTCGCTGGTGCAGCCTCCCAGGACCATGGCATAGCCGGACAGGGTGTTGGCAAAGGCCATGTGGGTCCGGGCTTCCAGGCTGCTGCCCTGGGCCACTGCCTGGGGCAGGAATGTCCCGATGTTCCGGATGGCAGTGGAAGCCACCATGTCGCTCATGAGATTGGCCTTCCGGTTCACATAGGTTTCCAGGCTGTGGAACAGGGCATCGAACCCCTGGAACGCCGTAAGCCGGGGCGGCACCGTCACCATCAGTTCCGGATCCACAATGGCCAGGAAGGGATACAGATCCGGGAATTTCAGCCCAATCTTTTCATGGGTTTCCTGGTTGGTGATTACGCTGGTGGCATCCACTTCCGAACCGGTGCCTGCAGTGGTGGTAATGGCGATCACCGGCAGGGCCCGGCGGGCATGTTTCTGTCCTTTGCCGGTGCCGGATCCCACATAGTCCCATAAATTCCCCTCGTTCACCGCCATAAGGGCAATGGCCTTGGCGGCATCCATCACCGAGCCTCCACCCAGGGCCACGATCAGGTCCGCTCCCAGTTCCCGGGCAGCCCGGGCTCCCTGTCCCACACTTTCCAGGGTGGGATTGGCCTGGATCCTGTCGAACACCGCCGCAGCCACTCCAGCCGCCGCCAGTTCCTTTTCCGTCCGGTCCAGATAGCCGTTGGCCCGGGTGGATTTCCCGCAGGAAATCACGATCAGGGCCTTTTTCCCCGGCAATTCCTGGCCATGGAGCTGGTTCAGCTGCCCGGCTCCAAACAGCACTTTCGTGGGTATGTCAATTTGAAATGGATTCATCCTAACGCCCCCTCAGCAGAATATACTTCGAGTATAGCAAAAAAGCCCTCCGGATGCCAGTCCCGTTCCCCCTTTTACCGGGCCGCCCGGCGCCCTGCCTGCCGGGCCCCCCAGGCGGTGATCCCTCCGCACACATTGCCGGCGGTGATCACCAGGAGCCGCACCAGGGTTTCCTGGTCCATCTGGCCCGCCATGAAATAATAGAACATGTCCGCCACACTGTGTTCATAGCCACTCATGATGAACACGGTGATCCCCACGAAAATAGCCAGGTATTTCCCCAGCACATGGGGAAAGGTTTTGTACCCTTCCACCGCAATGAACACGAAGAGATTGCAGAAGAACCCCAGCACGAACAGGCTCAGGAAGGTATCCCCGTTTTTGGCCATCACCAGGGCCTGGGCCGCCTTCCGGGCCGCCGGCCCCATCCGGGTCAGAAACAACAGGTTGGCCGCCAGCCCGGCCCCCAGCCAGTTGCCGATCCAGATCACCGGGAACTGGAGCCAGCGCCACAAAGGCTGTTCCAGGGCATAGCACACCCGGCCGGTGAACAGGTGGAACTGCATTTCGCAGATGGTGCAAAGACCGATGCAGAACAGCACCGCTCCCACCAGCTTCTCCGTCTGGAGCAGGAACACCGCTCCCCCCAGTCCGATACAGAACCCTGCCGCAAGGGAAGAAGGCAGTATTTTCGTCAGCTTCATAAGATTCCTCCTTGAATTATTGGAATTCCATTCCATTGATGGGTTGTACCCGAAATATACCACACCCCCTATCGGGAAATCGTCAAAAAAAGACAGTGAAAATTTAAAATTATGTTATAATACAGCTGACATCACACCAGGAGGTTCCCATGGACACCAACAATCTTCGCTATTTTGCCGCCGTGGCCCAGTACGGGTCCATTACCCGGGCGGCCAAAGCCATGTACATATCCCAGCCCCAGCTCAGCCACATCATCAAGCAGCTGGAAAAAGAAATGGGTCTCACCCTGTTCCGGCGCACCAGCCAGGGCACCCGGCTGACCCTGGACGGCCAGCGGATCCTGGCCCATTCCAAGGTGATCCTCCGGGAAATGGACCAGCTCCAGCACCTTTCCTCCGCCCGGAAGCAGGACTGCGGCTGCCTGAACGTAAGCATGACCCGTTTTTCCCACACCGCCGAATGTTTCAACGAAATATGCCGGCGCTACCAGGATGCGGAAAGCTTTTCCAACCATCTTTGCGAAGCCGCCACCTTGGATGTGATCTCCCAGGTGAAGAACGGCTATTCCAACGTGGGAGTGATCCACATGGCCACCCGCCGGGATGATCTGGAGGCCTATTTTTCCCAGCAGGGGCTCCACTACATCCCCCTGGCCGCGTTCCGTCCCTATGTGTGCCTGTCCTCTGACCATGAGCTGGTCCGACGGTTCGGCCGGAAGGGCATCCACCTTCAGGATCTCCGGGATTACGGCTTCGTCCGGTACATCGGCCAATATGAGGATTTCATCTACCACCTCAGCACGGAAAAAGGCCCCATCGATCTGAACGATACCCGGAAAGTGATCTACGTCAACGACCGGCAGGAACAGATGGCCCTTCTCTCCCGGACCAATTTCTTCACGGTGGGGATCATGGAATTCCAGGGACAGGATTCCCTGTACAAGGTGGTCTCCGTTCCTCTCTTGGACTGCAGCGAACACCTCCGGTTCGGAGCGATTCTCCGGGAAGGCGCCATGCTGTCCCGGATGGAAAACGATTTCATCCAGCTGCTCCGGGAACGGTATACCCGGCTCCAGGGAGAACATCCTTCATCGGCATGATAAATGGCCCCCATGTACATCATCTATTTCCCCGATACTTAATTCTTCTCTTATAATGAATTTATAGAAAAGCTTATAAATTCAGAACGGGAGGAACAACAAGATGATGGAATTTCTCGATGCCGTAGACAGTATCCTGTACTATCCGATCCTACTGGTGGTCATGGGGGCCGCCGGTCTCTACTTCAGTTTCCGTATGGGCTTCGTCCAGGTCCGCATGCTGCCGGAAGCCATCCGGCTCCTGATGGTAAAGCCCAAGGACGGAGGCACGTCCCCCTTCCAGGCCCTGATGGTCTCCACCGCTTCCTGTGTGGGCACCGGGAATATCATCGGGGTTTCCACCGCCATCTGCCTGGGTGGCCCGGGAGCCATTTTCTGGATGACCGTCATGGCCATTATCGGAGCCGCTTCCTCTTTTACGGAATGCACCCTGGCCCAGGTGTTCAAACGGAAACGTCCGGACGGTTCCGCCTACGGAGGCCCTGCCTACTACATCGAAGATGCCCTCCACAACAAGGCCCTGGCCACGGCCTTTGCCGTATTCCTGCTGCTCACCTACTCCTGCGGCTTCAACCTGCTGTGCTCCTACAACACCCAGTCCACCTTCTCCGTGTACAGCTTCTATGATCCTGCGGTGACTCCGGCCATCATCGGGGCCATCCTGGCGGCTCTGGTGGGAGCCTGTGTCATGGGCGGTGCCAAAAGCATCGAAAAGGCTGCTGGCATCCTGGTGCCCTTCATGGGGGTTGCCTATGTAATCGTTTCCATTGTGGTACTGGTGATGAACTTCGGGGAACTGCCCCGGGTGCTGGAAACCATCATGGCTGACGCCTTCAACTTCAAGGCTATTTTCAGCGGCATCGGCGGTTCCTGCCTGGTCATGGGCATCAAACGGGGCCTGTATTCCAATGAAGCCGGTGTAGGATCCGCCCCCAACGCGGCAGCTGCAGCCTCCACCACCCATCCGGTGAAACAGGGCCTGGTCCAGATGCTGTCCGTCTACATCGATACGGTGATTCTGTGCAACGCCACCGCCCTTATGTGCCTGGTGTCCGAAGTGCCTGGAAACGCGGAAAACGCCGGAGCCGTCTGGGTCCAGACATCCCTCCACAAAGTCTTGGGGAACTTCGGTCCCTGGTTCATTACCGTAGCCATGCTGCTGTTCTCCTTCACCACCCTGATCGGGAACATCTACTACTGTGAAAACGGCCTGGCCTATCTGAACCACAAAAAAATGCCCGGTTCCGGGTTCATGAAAGCCTTTAAACTGTATGCCGTGCTCATCGTCTTTGTGGGCGCCATCATCCCCATGGCCGCTGCCTGGGATCTGGCGGACATTATGATGGGGGGCATGACCCTGATCAACCTGACTGCCTGCGTGCTCCTGGGGAGTGTGGTGGTCAAGGCCTATGAAGATTACAGAATGCAGAAAGCCGCCGGACTGGATCCTCACTTCAAGGGAACGGCCCTGGGGTTGAAACCGGAAGAACTGGACTTCTGGAAATAAACAAAACAAGAAAGGAAGAGTGCCATTATGGTCATGGACAAAGAAGAGATCCAGCGGATCCTGGAAAAAGCCCTGGAAGAAGGACGGAATGTTCTGTACGAGGGCAAGGTGGCCAGCTACATCCCGGAACTGGCCAAAGCCAACTCCGGGAACCTGGGAGTCTGCCTGATGCGGAAGGACGGGTCGGAATACTGTGCCGGGGATTATGACATCCCCTTCACCATGCAGAGCATTTCCAAAACCTTCTCCCTGATCCTGGCCCTCCAGACCGCCGGCTATGACAAGGTCTTCAGCAAAATCGGCATGGAGCCCACAGGCGACCGGTTCGACAGCATCCTCCAGCTGGAGCTGAAAGACTGGCGTCCCTTCAACCCCATGATCAACGCTGGGGCTATCGTCACCGCCAGCTGCATCGAGGCTCCGGATCCCTTCCAGAGCTTCCTGGACCTAGTCCGGAAACTGTGCGGCAACCCCAAAATCAGCCTGAATCAGTCCGTCTATCAGTCGGAAAAGAAAACCGGCACCCGGAACCGTTCCATTGCCTTCCTGCTGAAAAGCGACAATGTGCTGGACGGGGAACCGGAAGAAGTACTGGATGTATACTTCCGCATGTGCTCGGTGATGGTCACCGCCCGGGACCTGGCCCATTACGGCATGATCCTGTCCAACCACGGGGTGGATCCCACCACCGGGGAACAGCTGGTGGATTCCACCATCGTCCGGATCGTCACCACCCTGATGATGCTCTGCGGCATGTACGATGAATCCGGAGAATACGCCGTGAAGGTCGGCATGCCCAGCAAAAGCGGCGTGGGCGGCGGCATCTGCGCCATCGCCCGGCACGGCATCGGCATCGGCACCTTCGGTCCCATGCTGAACAAAAAAGGCAACAGCGTGGGCGGCGAACGGATCCTCCGGGTCCTCTCCGACTCCCTGGGGCTGCATGTGTTTGATACGAAGGAATTCTAAAAAAAAGGGGCTGTTGCGCAAGCAACAGCCCCTTTCACTCAGATCGGCAATTTATGGATAATAATGGAGAAGATTACCATGAACAGGGTGGCCAGAGGCTGGGTAGCCCCGTAGGACACCGCCGGTTCATCGCATTCCAGGGCATCCACGGCAGCCCCCAGGCCGGGAGCGGAAGTCATGCCCCCGGTAATGGCCCCGCTGAGCAGGGTCCAGTTGATGTGGAAGGCATAGCGCCCCAGCAGGAACCCGAACAGCACGGACAGGATGGCCACCAGGGAGGAAATGATTACGATCATGTATCCGGCCCCGGTAATGGCATCAACGACCCGGAACCCGTAGTTCAGGCCGGTACCTGCCAGGAACACGGACAGGAAATAGGTCCGCATCTTCCCCAGCACCGTGGAGTTCATCCGGAAGTTCACAGGACCCACTTTCCCAATGGAGCCCAGCCCCAGGGAAACCAGGATGGCACCGCCGGTGGAACCCAGAGAGAACATCCCCAGGGGCCCCATGTAAATCTTGATGGAACCCAGCACATACCCCAGGAACGCCGCCAGGGAGAACCCGACGAAATCCATGGGCACTTCCGGCATGGTGGAAGCCGCCAGCTTTTCGTTGTTCTTGATATCAATGGCCTTTTGGGCGAAATATTTCTTTTTTTCTTCCTCAACATCAAACCCGAAGATTTTGGGAATTACGTTGATCCCCAGGATCAGGAACAGCACCCCGAAGGGATACCCGATGGAGTGGCCCACCCCTACGCCGGCCTTGGCTTCCGTCACGAAGACTTCCACATCTTCCGGGCTCAGGGATTGGGTGTTTTCCAGAGTCATGGTTTCCGGAACAGGAGTGCCCCGGAGTTTGGCATCCCGGGTTTTGGCCCCGTTCACAATGGCCAGGATCTTCTTCTGGGCCTTTTCAGGCTGGTTGACAAAATCCTGGGCCAGCCGTCTGGATTCGCTGTCGGAAGATTCCGTAGCGGCAGCCAGACCGGCCGAACTGGTGAGGGCACCGGTGTAGGTACCGGTGATCTGGTACGGACTCAGGTTGTCGAGGGTCTGAGAAAATCCATAGGAAGCTACAGCCCCTACAAAAGGAATGAAAATGGCCAGGGCCACAAACTGTTTTCCGAATTTGTTGATGGCATATTTCATGTCTTTGGCGGCCAGCAGCCCGGTCCCTACAATGAAGATCAGCAGAGACAGGTTCATCAGGGAGCCGTCGATGACTTTCCCCTGCATCACCTTCAGAGCGGCAGCGTAGTACTTGCTGCCCTTTTCGAAAGTGGCGGCATACTGGGTCAGGAAATACCCGATGCCCAGGCCGATGAACAGGGTCCCGGTAATCCCGAATTTAAACTTCCGGAATTTCAGTTCCCCAAACAGGTTCCCCAGTGCCATGGTGGCAAACAGCAGAACCAAGGGATTGAAGATAAAGGCAATCAGATTGAATTGCATATGAAGTTGTCCCCCTCTAAAAAAGAATAAGAAAAAGAATAAAAATAAATATGCGTATATTGTACAGGAGATTGGTGAAATAGACAATAGTTCTGAAAAGTTATTTTTATTTTTTGTATATTAAGATATTTTATGGTCTGTGTCCAGTATTTTTAACTCGAATGTTGCTTTTGTAACATTTTCAGATCACGTTCTTCTAAATCTTTCTGAATTCTTTTAAAACTATCCATATTTCGTTACAATATATAATATATATGATTTCTGCATTTTTACTCAGAAAGGAAGCGATGTTCCATGTCCATCATTATGCTGAAAAATGTCCTGACTTTCAAGGCGGATGCCATTTTTACCGCCGCCCTGGCAGCCGTCATGCTGCTTTTGGGATACTGGGTGAAGGGGAAGAGTTCCGCCCTCCGGAAATACTGCATCCCGGCTCCTGTGGTGGGAGGATTCCTGTTCATGTTTATCACCTTCATCGGCCATCAGACCGGAGCCTACGGATTCAAATTCGACACCTATTTCCAGGATCCCTTTATGCTGGCCTTCTTCACCACCGTGGGGCTGGGTGCCAGCATCACCCTGCTGAAAAAAGGCGGGGGCCTGCTGATCATCTACTGGCTGGTGTCCGGCATCGTCTCCATCTGTCAGAATGGCATCGGCATCGCCTTTTCCAAGATCTTCGGCATTGAAGCCCCCTATGCCCTGCTGGCCAGCGCCATTTCCATGATCGGGGGCCACGGCGCCGCAGCCGCCTATGGAAAGACCTTCGTATCCATGGGCTATCCTGCCGGACTGGAAGTGGGCATGGCCGCCGCCACCTTCGGTCTCATCTCCGCGGTGCTGGTAGGGGGCCCGGTAGCCCGGATGCTCATTGAAAAGTACCATCTGGAACCGGATCCCACGGAAAACTTCGACACGGATGTGGAAAAAGTCAACGCCGCTTCCCAGGAAAAACTCAGCTCCCTGGACATTATCAAGAACGTCACCGCCATCCTGTGCTGCATGGCCATCGGCTCCATGATCTCCGGCTGGATCGGGAAACTGATCCACATGAGCTTCCCCACCTATGTAGGGGCCATGTTCACCGCCGTGATCCTCCGGAACCTGAATGAAAAATACTATTTCTATCAGTTCAATTTCTCCCTGGTGGACGGCATCGGAGATGTGATGCTGAACCTGTACCTGGCCATCGCCCTTATGACCCTGCGGCTGTGGGAACTGTCCGGGCTCCTGGGCGGCGTAGTGCTGGTTGTGGCGGCCCAGGTGGTGTTCATGGTCCTGGCCTGCCGGTTCGTGATCTTCAAGGTCCTGGGAGGCAATTATGACGCAGCCGTCA
Organism: Acidaminococcus sp. HCP3S3_G9_1; assembly: GCF_052122455.1. Taxonomy (NCBI): domain Bacteria; kingdom Bacillati; phylum Bacillota; class Negativicutes; order Acidaminococcales; family Acidaminococcaceae; genus Acidaminococcus; species Acidaminococcus sp. HCP3S3_G9_1. The sequence continues at coordinate 309,375 of NZ_JBQKCH010000001.1, forward strand.
TGTGCGCCGGGCTCTGCGGCCACGGGCTGGGAGCCACCCCCTCCGCCATCGTGAACATGACCGCCGTCAAAGACAAATACGGCATGAGCCGGAAAGCCTTCATGATCGTCCCCATTGTAGGGGCCTTCCTGGTGGACGTAATCTACCAGCCTCAGACCATAGCCTTCATCAAGTTCTTCGTAATGCCGAAGTAAGCAAAGAGGGTGCTGCAAAAGCATGCAGCACCCTCTTTGCTGTCAGCGGACAGCGGCCGAAGGTAGAAACCCGCCGAATGGCGGGTTTCTTCGATTCCGGACGCAGCCGGTGCTGCTAACCCACCACCCATGCTACGCATGGATACCCCCGCCCTTGAAAAGGGCGGATAGCAGGCACGCGGGCAATGCCCTTGTGCCTGAAAGCAAGGGCGTAAGCCCCAGCGTATATCCGCCCTTTTCAAGGGCGGGGGACCGTTGCGCCTGCGCAATGGTGGTGGGTTAGCAGCCCACAGGCTGCGTTTCCCTTCAAAGAAACCTGTCCCTGGCGGGTTTCCTCCATCACCCGCTGACCGTTGACAGCAGACACAAAAAAAATTCCGCATCCATCAGATGCGGAATTTTCCTAACCGGCAGCTCCCTATCCTCCCGGACCGTTTCCAGTCGAGTACTTTCGGCGTATAAGGGCTTAACTGCTGTGTTCGGCATGGGAACAGGTGGATCCCCTTAGCTATCGCCACCGGATTATGTTACTGAAGGCATGAGCCCTCAAAACTTCATGAAGAGACATCTTTTTTCATCTAACGGCCCGATTTAAGTCAAGCCCTCGACATATTAGTACAGGTCAGCTTAACATATTGCTACGCTTCCACACCCTGCCTATCAACCTGGTAATCTTCCAGGTGTCTTACCAGCTTACGCTGTGAGAGATCTCATCTTAAGGATGGTTTCACGCTTAGATGCTTTCAGCGTTTATCCGTTCCGGACGTAGCTACCCAACTGTACCCCTGGCGGGATAATTGGTACACCAGCGGTCCGTCCACTCCGGTCCTCTCGTACTAGGAGCAGCCCCCTTCAAATCTCTTGCGCCCGCGATGGATAGGGACCGAACTGTCTCACGACGTTCTGAACCCAGCTCACGTACCACTTTAATGGGCGAACAGCCCAGCCCTTGGGACCGACTTCAGCCCCAGGATGTGATGAGCCGACATCGAGGTGCCAAACCTCCCCGTCGATATGGACTCTTGGGAGAGATTAGCCTGTTATCCCCAGGGTAGCTTTTATCCGTTGAGCGATGGCCCTTCCACTTGGATGCCACCGGATCACTAAGCCCTACTTTCGTACCTGCTCGCCGTGTTTGGCTCGCAGTCAAGCTCCCTTCTGCCTTTACACTCCGCGCGCGGTTTCCGTCCGCGCTGAGGGAACCTTTGGGCGCCTCCGTTACTCTTTGGGAGGCGACCGCCCCAGTCAAACTGCCCGCCTAACACTGTCCCGGCGATCGTTACTCGCTCGGTTAGAATCCCGATAATTGAAGGGTGGTATCCCAACAGTGGCTCCGGCAATCCCAGAGGACTGCC